>CAMAUE010000228.1 GCA_945861245.1 Singulisphaera sp. GP187 | reverse complement strand
GACCAGCATTACCCATTCGCGGAAATTTACGTCATCAACGGTATCCAAAATATTGGCATCTCGAAAATCTCTGGCGAGGCATGAATGACGCCACCGACAAAAGTCGCTTTACGAGCCGGAAGCGTAAGCGACGGACTGGAGAAATCCGTCGCTTACGCTTCCGGCTCATACTTTTGTCGGCGGCGTCATGAATCAAGTATCGAAAAAGCCGCAAGATTTTTCGCGTAGAACCTTGCAATTTATTTGTGAGAGGATTATGATGAAAGCGTCCCGCTGATTGATGCCACGGTGACTGGGCGACGCCGAGGTGTTCGACAGCGGGGCATTTTTTTTTTGCGCCTGCACTTTTCTATTCCATGCCATCCCAAGACAAACTCGTGTTGTTGGAAGCTGACGCGCCGGACGATCCGTTGGCGTTGTTTTCGCAGTGGTATCTTGCTGCCGAGGCGGCCGAATTGCCGGAACCGTCGGCCATGACGCTGTGCACCGCATCGCACGATGGCTTTCCGCACGGCCGCATGGTGCTAATGCGCGGATTCGACGAGCGTGGCTTCAATTTCTACACAAATTATCAAAGCCTCAAAGCCGAACAGATAGCCGCAAATCCACGGGCAGCGTTGGTCTTTTTCTGGGCGCCGCTGATGCGGCAGGTTCGGATCGAAGGTCAAGTCGAAGTGTTGACTTCCGAGGAATCCGACGCCTATTTCAAAACGAGACCACGCGGACATCGGCTCGGCGCACATGCCTCGCCGCAGAGCCAGGTAATCGCGGATCGATCCATTCTGGAAGACCGCCTCGACGAAGTGACAAAACGATTCGCCGACACGGAAGACGTGCCGCGGCCCAGCCATTGGGGCGGGTATCGCGTCATACCGTTACGGTTCGAGTTTTGGCAAGGCCGCGAAAATCGATTGCACGACCGCCTGCGTTACACCCACGCCGGCATAGGTTGGCTGCGTGAACGCTTGGCACCGTGAGGTAACAAGCGCCGGAATCGGCTGGCAAATTACTTTCACTCGGCAAACCGAGAACCGGACTTGACGAGAATTGAAAATCGCGTTATCGCTCAAAAACTGCGGAGGATATCTTCTACCCACTCGGCGTGGATTGACGTTAAGGAGATGGATCATGCTCGTGAAAAAAACACTTTGGTCGCTCATTGCGGCGACGGTTCTAATGAACACGGGTTGCTGCCGAATGTGGGAGCGATGGTGCGACCGCCCGCATGCTTTTCACGGTGGTGGAGCGCCGAATCACTGCCAGCCGCAGCAATGCACGCCCGTGCCCCAGCAATACGTCTGCCCACCGGGGTCGTATTACTCGCCGCAATCGGGCGTAGCGACGATTCCGCCGGCGCCGGGTTCTGCCGGATGGCAGCGGCCTGGGTGCCCGTAATCCCGTAGGATGTGTCAAGGCGGCGCGAACGCTACCGGACACCCGCAGAGTGCGAAGCGCCGAATAATTGCTTCTCCGCGCGGGTATCCTTCGAGGTCGCCTGCACATGTTTCCCATCGTCAGTATTCGCATCATCTTCCGCGCTATTTCCACGTGGAGCGAAAATGGCGGCATGCGCATGGGCGCCGCGCTTGCCTATTACGCCCTTTTCTCCGTCGCGCCGCTGATGCTAATCGTCGTGCACGCCACTGGCGCGGTTTTTGGTGAAGATGCGGCGAAAGGCCAGGTCCGTGAGCACCTCCATTCGATTATGGGAAAGGAAGTCGCCAAGGATGTCGCCGGCGAGTTCGAGAAGTTCGCGACCAAAGCCGCCAAACCCGCCGACACGTTCTGGACGCCGACGATCAGCGCTTTGTTTCTGCTCATAGGCGCGCTCGGCGCGTTTCTACATATCCGCGGCGCGTTGTGTTCCATATGGAAACTCGATCCACCCAAAGGCAACACCTGGCTGGGGTTTGTCTGGGATTACGTCCTCTCGCTGATGATGGTGTTTGCGACGGCAACGATGATCTTCATCTCGCTTGCCTTTGGTCTTGTCGTTCCTGCGTTGCAACGGACGATCGAGCAGAGCAGCATCGACCAGGAATATTGGCACTGGTTCGAGGTCGGCTGGTCGTTCGCCTTTTTGACGCTTTTCTTCGCGGCATCGTACCGCGTTTTATCGGGCGGGCGCATTTCGTGGGGCTATGTCGTCTACGGTTCGGTTATTGCCGCGGTCATGTTTACGGTGGGCAAAACGCTGCTCAGCCACTACATCGTCTATAGCGGAACGGCATCCATGTACGGCGCCGCGGGGTCGGTCGTCGTGTTTCTGATGTGGGTCTATTATTCGTCGCAGATACTCTTCCTTGGCGCCGAATTGATCCAGGCTCGCCGCACGCGATATGAATGGCTTAACGGCGAAACGACGCCCGCTCCAAAATAACGAACCACAGAGGCACAGAGGACACAGAGAAAATGCGACGCATCAGGCGAAACTCGCTTCATTAGACAGTTCATGCGTTGTAACAGATGAATCTAATCCCTCGTATTTTCTCTGTGTTCTCTGTGCCTCTGTGGTTCAATTGGCTGACGGAACAAGCTGGAGACTCACACCATGCCAAAGCGGTTGCACGGCGTCTTGCCGATCGTTCATACACCCTTTACGGAATCGGGTGAGATTGACGTCGCCACGCTGCAACGCGAAATCGACTGGGCCTATGCGCAGGGCGCCGACGGCCTGGGCACAGGCATGGTTTCGGAATTGCTTCGGCTCACGTTTGACGAGCGGATCGCACTGACGCATCACATCGCTGAGATGAGTGCGGGCCGCGGCGCGGTGTTCGCCGGCGTCGGCGCGGAAAGCACCAAGCAAGCGCTCATCTACGCCAAGACCGCCGAGACGGCTGGCTGCGATGCCGTCATGGCCGTCCCGCCGGTGACGACGGGGCTGCCCGAACAACAGATCGTCGATTACTTCTGTACGCTCGCCGACGGCATCAGCCTGCCGGTGATCGTGCAGGATGCTTCGGGCTACGTCGGCAAAGCGATTCCGCTACAAGTTTACGTGCAACTTCTCGAACGCTATGGCCCGGAGAAGATCGTCTTCAAGCCCGAAGCGTCGCCGATCGGCCCGAATCTGTCCGCTTTGCGCGATGCCACCGGCGGGCGGGCACGCATCTTTGAAGGCTCCGGCGGCATCCTCCTCGTCGACAGTTTTCGCCGTGGTATCGCCGGTACGATGCCCGGCATGGAACTGCTCGACGGCATCGTCGCGCTGTGGCGAGCGCTTCAACGCGGCGACGAGGATGCCATCTACCGCGTCTACTATCCGATCTGTGCAATCGTCGCTCTTCAGCTGCAAGCGGGACTCGACGGCTTCCTCGCTATCGAAAAAGATCTGCTCGTCAAACGCGGCATCTTTCCGTCGGACCGCCGACGCAAGCCCTATGCGTGGGATCTTGACGCCGAGACCGCCGCGGAAGTGGATCGGCTGTTCGCGCAGATGCAGCGGGCGCTTGGACCCACTTTGAAATGACGAACGGAAATCCGATTCGCCGCTTGCGGCTTAGCGCTCGCAAGGCGCCATGCGAGCGCTAAGCCGCAAGCGGCAAAATCAAAATCGCACCATCGACGACATCCCACCATGCGCTACTTCGTGCTGGCTTCACTGTGCTTGATCGCTGTCATTGCCTATGTGCAACGGCTCGGGGTGCAGTCGGCCAATACGTCGATCGAGCGCGACTTCCAGATCAACACCGCGCAATTCGGCACGCTGGGCACGATGTGGCTGATCGGTTACGCCATCATGCAGATTCCGAGCGGCTGGTTGGCGGATCGCATCGGCAGCCGAACCGCGCTGACGATCTACGCCATCGTTTGGTCGGTGATCGCCGGATCGATCGGGCTGTGCACGTCGTTCGAGGCGTTGCTGGTTGTCTGGTTCGCGATGGGCATGGCGTTGGCGGGCGTTTTTCCGTGTGCCGCCAAGTCGATCGGCTCCTGGTTTCCGGATACCGAAAAGGCCATGGCATCGGGATTGCTCGGCAGCTTTACGATGCTCGGTACGGCGGCGGCGAGCCTGATCACCTCGCGATTGTTGACCCAAGCGCAATGGTCCTGGCAGGCGATCTATGTCGCCTACGGCCTTGCCGGCGTCGTCTGGGCGATCGCCTACTTCGCGTTTGTACCTGAGCGCCACGGCGCGCTGTCAATCGCTCCGCCGATGACCGGCGCTGATTGGCGTCGGCTTGTCTTCAGCGTGCCGCTTAGGTTTCTCTGTGGGCAGCAATTCTTTCGTGCCGGGGCGATGATCTTTTTCATTAACTGGTTCCCGAAATTCCTGAAGGAATCGAGAGAATTCAGTGAGACCGACGCCGGCTCCTACGCTGCCATCGTCAACATCTGCGCGCTCGTTGGCGGTATTCTTGGCGGGTTCTTTTCGGATTGGCTGCTGCGCCGAACCGGCTGGCGGCGCTTGAGTCGCCAGGGTCTCGCCGTCGCCGGCATGAGCGCTTGCGCGATCCTCGTGATGCTCACGCTCTTGCCGATCGGCGATAATCTCACCATCGTAATCTTCAGCCTCGGCGCGTTCATTGCCACCTTCGGCGGCGTGTCGGGCTACACCGTCGCCATCGAATTTGGCGGCACGCGCACGGCCACGGTGTTTAGCATCATGAACATGTGTGGCAACTTCGGGGCGGCGATCGTCAACCAGGCCGTCGGCGAACTGAAAGAAGCAACCGGAAGTTGGAACGCCGCGATCTGGGCCATCGCCGCCGTGTGCATCATCGACGCCGTCTGCTGGGCGCTGCTCAACCCAAAGGAGCCGTTGTTTCCGCATGACCACGTTTAGCCGCTCGCCTCTGACGAGCGCGGACGTTTCGGATATTCCAAAATCGTAGAATAGCACGACGCCCGCGCTCGCCAAAGGCGAGCGGCTAAACCAAGCTTCAGGAGTCCCCATGTTGCACCACGACACTCCGCAGACGCGTTGCACGGTTGGCGTCGCACGCATCGACATCACGCCGCCCGTCGGCATCTATCATCGCATGTGGGGGGCGGCGTCGCACGATCGCGCGACCGGCGTGCACAAGCCGTTGCTCGCAACCGCAATCTGGATGCAGCCAACCTCCGGCGATGTGTCGCAGGCCCAGGTGGTCATCGGCATGGACCACTGCGTCGTCGATACCGCTGACATGGCCCGCTTGCGCGACGCCGTCGCCAAGGCAGCCTCGCTCAACTCGGCCAACGTCGTCATCACGCTCTCGCACACGCATGGCTCCGGCTGGATGTCGCGCTCGCGGGCCCACTTCCCCGGCGGCGATCTCATCGCGCCGTATCTCGACGAAGTCGAACGCAAGCTCGGTCAACTCGCTCAGCAAGCGCGGCAGTCGGCTAGTCCTGCGAGCATCGTTTATGGCCAGGGCCGCTGCGACTTGGCCGCCCATCGCGATCTGTGGGATGAAGTGAACAAGCAGTTCGTCTGCGGCTTCAACCCGGCAGGTGAGGCCGACGATACCGTGATGGTCGCGCGGATCACCGCCGGCGATGGCAAGGTCCTCGGTACGCTCGTCAACTACGCCTGCCATCCGACGACGCTGGCCTGGGACAACACCGCGATCAGCCCGGATTACGTCGGCGCGATGCGTGAGACGATCGAAGGCGCGACGCATGCCCCGTGCCTGTTCCTGCAAGGCGCGTCCGGTGATCTCGGCCCGCGCGAAGGCTTCGTCGGCGATTGGAACGTAGCCGACCGCAACGGCCGCCAGCTGGGCTACGCGGCCTTGTCGGCGCTCGAAGCGCTTCCGACGCCGGGCACACGATTCGTCTATGCCGGCCCGGTCGTGTCGGGCACGACGATTGGCACGTGGAAACATGTCTCGCTTGAATCTGCGGAGTTGCTTGGCAAGGAGACGTGGTCCACGAAGCGGTTTGCGGTCGAGCTGCCCTATCGGCACGATCTGCCGACGCTGGAGGAGACGAAGGCCGCTCATCAAGAATGGCTGCGCGCCGAAGAAATGGCGCGAGCGGCGGGAGATATGCAGAAAGCACGTGATTGCCGGGCGATGGTCGAGCAGAAGAATCGCCAGATCACTCGGCTCACATCGCTGCCGGCGGGCCGGTTCCTGCCGTATCCCGTCTCGCTGTGGCAGCTGGGCGATGCGCTCTGGGTTGCCGTGCCGGGCGAGTTGTACCAGGTATTTCAGCGCACGCTGCGCCAGCGCTTCGGCGATCGACCCGTCGTCGTCATCACGCTCGCCAACGATTGGCAGCCGGGCTATTTGCCAGAGGCGTCGACTTATGGTTATGGCATTTATCAGGAGACGATTGCCGCAGTCGGCGCGGGTGCGTTGGAAATGTTGACGGAGGCGATTGCACGCGAGGTGAGTTAATTTGTTTAGCCGCTCGCCTTTGGCGAGCGCGAACCGTCGCGCTCGCCAAAGGCGAGCGGCTAAACCAAACTCTACCGTGTCGTCACTTGCACGCCGTCGCGGTCGAATTCGATGCGGACCCACCGCCCTATGCCGTAGACGAACTCGATCGCATCACGGCGGACCAACACGCGGCGTGGTTCGCCCTCGGGCAGCATGAACCGCACCGATGTCGGCTGCTTTGTAATCGGGTTCACGATCACAACTTCGTAGGCCCCGGCCTTCGCCTGAAACGTCCTCGAGAACTGCTCCAAGGTCGGCGCTTGCACCGGCTGAATCGGCAGCGGCGTGAAACTCTTCTCCACCGACGGAAACGGATCCTTCGGGCCTGGAATCACCATCGGCAACGGGAGCGATTCCACCACCACGGGCGGTGGATAAAACGGACCGTATACCGGACCGCTCGGCGGCACGTACACTTTCACGAACGGCGCTCGCACGCTTACGCCATCGCCGATATTGATTCGCACGAACGGCACACGAATAACAACCTGGGCTTCGGAGGCGGATACGCCAACCAGCGCCATCATTACAGCGCACCCAGCAGAGAAATAAAATTGCCGCATGATAGATCCTCCGAAGAAACGACGGCGATCCCTCGTACTCTATCCATTTTAACACTGCGTGGGCACAAGAGTATAGCAATCTTCGAAGATTGCGGCTTGCGAAGCGAGCCTACACGAACGCAACGAAACAAGACACACCCCTCAGAAGTCGGTTTTTTTTCGTTTAACCTCCTTGCATTGCGAGGCGTCCCGCGCACGTCAAACGATGAACCAGTTTTATTGACGGCTGCACCAAAAAATAACACGATCGGAAAATATTGATTTTTGGAAAACATACTTGCCACGCGAACGCTGGTTTGATGAAATAACAAACGCATGGGTTAA
>CAMAUE010000227.1 GCA_945861245.1 Singulisphaera sp. GP187 | reverse complement strand
GTACGCCATCGGGAAGAAATAGGGAAGCAAATCGCCGAATCCTCCGCGATCCCGCGCGGCGGCGCGCTAATTGGCGCCGTGCTGACCCAGGAACTTGGCGCCGAGTTGGACATTGTCTGGTCCCGCAAGTTGCGTGCGACGACGCTCTTGTCGGTCACATCAGCGGTGACCATGCCTGCCAGCGATCTTGCACGGTGCTGGCCTGCGGCCCTTTCGTTCCTGGCACTTCGACGAAGGCCATTTCGGTCCCAATTTCCAGGCGATCAAAGCAGTCGTGCAATACGCTGTTTTTGTGGAAGTAAATTTCACGGCTGACGGTCGTTTTAGCCAACACTCATCGATTTCTTGGCAGCGAGGATCAGACCCGCAGCAAGGATCAATCCCGCGCCGACGGCTAGTACAGCACTAGAATCCGATCCCGCACCGGTGTCTGTGCCTTGGCTGTAAGAGACGTTGACCACGCGCATGCGGTTCGGGCCCGCTGCGGCCGGTGCTGCCAGCATGGGGCTTTGCGACCAACCGAAACCGCGTTTGAGGCCACGCCCGCCGTTGCCAAACGTGCCTTCGCCCGAGGAGAAGGGCCGGATCGGGCCATTACTGCCGGCGAATGTCCCATCGGGTTTCCCTTGGGTCGGCGGTACCTTCGGAGGTATAACTACTGGAGGCGTGACATAGGTCGCTCCGCCGAACGTGGTGGTAACCGTAAAAACGCCAGTCGCACCGGCGGCCAGTGAAAACACCCGTCGCTGTGAGAACGTTGCGTGGATTTTCGTATCGATCAAGCCGTCCACATTTGCATCGTCTTGGACGAGGTTCGTCAAAGGCGTGCCGGAGCCGGCCGAGAGTGTTCCCGTAAAATAGTCTCCCATTTGATATCGGTCTGTCGGCGGTGCTACGCTGCCAGCGAGCATGACTTCCACGCCGATTGATCTTGGGTCTTTAAGGAAATCATACATGAACATCGATTCGGGTGGGCCAGCCTTACGGCCGCCACCATGTTCCATGCCCGACCCGGTCCCGAGGTGCGGATGGATGTAATGTTCGAGGTCGAAATCCACGATTGCGGCACTCGAGTTGGTGATGGTATGAACCTGGATCAGCGTCATGCCGTCTTGGACCATGGAAGGTGGCACCAGCAAGGGTGCGACACTCTGGTCGAGTTTCCACGTGAGAACTCCAACATTAAAAGTGCCGGTGCACGACGTCAGGGGGACGCCCGTCAACGGCGACGCTGCCGAGGCGCTGAAACTTACGTAATTCCGGCCCCCAACCGGAGGGCCGACGCGAATGAACAATTCGCCATGATCCGGCCCCATTCCCGTATTCGCCGTCGGTAAGGCACCGATCGGATCATAATCGTAGTCGTTATACACGCCGAACCGATTTACGTGAATCCGCACAGAACCATCGCCTGTTCCGGCCTGCAGAAATCAGTTGCCCTGTTCCTGTGCCGGCTGCACAAAAAATGCAGCCAATGCAGCTGTGAGCAAGGCGGTGAGAAAATGTCGGATCATGTCGAACCGCTCCCTTTAGGAAATTGAGACGCCACTTGGAAACTGGTTTTTCAAATAGCTCGATAGTTTCAAAAAAATCCGCGCCTACAGTTTTCTGTAAACGGCAATTGTCGGCAGGTACTGACAACGAGCAATCACGATTCGCCGGGTCGAACGAAAGACGCCGCTTTCAAAATCAACACAAGGAATTGAGCATAGCCATCAACACGCTTAATCTAACATCTGCGTAGTTAAGGATTCATGAATTATTCGATTATTTTTTCCGCATGCACAAATCGTCACATCAAAGTTCTGGCGACCTAGTGCCCTGTCCAGGCTAAATTTTGGGATAAAGGCGCTTCAATTTTGACGCCACCGACAAAAGTTGCGGCAGGCGCACGTGTATGGAATAATTAAATTTATGGAGATCCCCCTCTTGGCTCCGCTATCTGTATTTCTTATAACTCCATTGCTAAAAAGTAGTTATATTGATATGGGGCTCTCCGTCGATCCGCGACTTTCCTTCCTCTTTGACCCCTATGCCGACATCTTTTCGCCTCTCGGCTTGAAACGCATCGCCGACGGCTGGCAGGGCGTCTTTCTCGCCATGCTCCTCGAACTCATGCCCGTCAAAACTCTCGGCAAGCACTTTCATCCCACCCTGGGGCGGCCTTGCAAAGAACTCTACTCCGTCGCCGGGCTGATCTTTCTGCAGGAAAACTTCGGCTGGACCAACGATGACGCGACCGACAAAAGTCGCTTTACGAGCCGGAAGCGTAAGCGAAGGACTGAAGAGATCCGTCGCTTACGCTTCCGGCTCGTACTTTTGTCGGGCGTGTAAAATGAAGAAAATAATAAATTCGTTCGAACTCGCGGCAGGTCGAAGCGTAGAATGAAATAGAGGGAAAGGACAGATAAGTCCGAAACAAAGCTGCCATTGCAGCTACGCAGTTGCCGAGTCCTACATCGACGCGGAAGGCGTAACAGGTAACGCAACATAAACGCATCAAAAGCGGAGGACTTGCAAAAACTGAAGGGTTTGTTCCTGTTCTTTACGGAGCCATTTGTGGATCGACGGACGCGTGCGACATGAATGGCAGGCTGTCTGTTAGGTAGGACCGTAAAGCACCAGAACCGAACCTGAAGAAAATAGTCCTTCCCCCTAACCCTCGACTAATCATCGAGGATTCTTTTTTGCGCCCAAACACAAGCGACGAATTTCGTAGGACACTTGGTTGCCGGAAAAAAGGTAAAGACCCGCAACCGCCCGGGTAAGTCTTGAATCGGCCACGTCAAGTTAAAGTCGCTCCGTCGCGGTCGCACTCTTATTCGAGGTCTTTCCGCGTGCAACATCATTCAACTCACGCAAGGGTCAATTCATATACTGGGAAGCTTCCCTGCCGTACAAAAAGACGCTGATAGAAGGCATGCAGCGCAGTCGCGTCCGTCGCTACCTGGGCCGTGTAGCACATGATTTCGTCGTCGGAGCCTAGCAGGCTCGAGGCATGGCCAAGCATGTCCATGCCGATTGAGAAGAGATTTCGCTCAGGCTTGGCCACGAAGCTGAACATTCCCTTCACCCGTTTCGCGGTCATGCCTTCCGTGCCAAACGCACCGAGGCGAAAGCATGGCATGTCGGCATCAAGGACACGCGGGTCGGCATATTGAGAGTTGATGATAAACAGCCCGGCGGCAATGGGGGTGCCGTCGCTGCGGTTGCGCAAGACAAAAACGGATCGCGGGTCGAAATAGGGATTTTTCCAGATCGCCTGCTTAAGCGCATCGGCATTGGGTACGCGAAATACGCTGGGGTCGAGTGCAAAGATCGCCGGAAAGTCGTCGTCAGTCGCCGTCGTCACCATGTTGCCGACCCGCGCCGATGCGGTTGGCAAGTTTTCAATGTCGAGCAGATAGTTGACCATCTCGCGAGCCAGTTTGAAGCCATGGGCCTCGAAATATTGGTTAATCGTTGGCCAATCTTTGCGGTAAGAGGCGAATGCGCTGGGCATGCCGCGCTGCTTCATCGCTCCGATGACATAAGCGAGTATCGCATCGGCGTCGGCCTGATGGCCAGGCGAATGCCAGGGATAGCTGATGCGGCCATTCGCCTGGAAGGTGCAGTAGGCGACGACTTCGCCGCCGTCCTCGCCATAGAAGCGCGTGCCCGCATCGAAGTCACGGGCCTGCACTCGGCGTTGAATTTCGATCAACGACGCCGGTTTGAATTTAGGAAAAGTGGAGGCGCCAGCGTTGTAAAGCTTGAGCTGGGCATGCTCGTCACCGGGCTGAAAAATGCGAATATTCACGATGCTCCTTCGCTGATGCAAACTTAATAAAAGGCCCCGTCGCGAGCCCGATGATCGTTCCAATTCAAACCATAAAACAAAACGAGACAAATTCAAGTTACCGGACTTTGTAATTGTTCTCAAGGGAAGAAGCATTACTTTGCGAAATAGCGACGCATAGAATAAGGTTGCCCGCCCATTTCCCAGGAGGTTGTCGATGTGCTATCGGATTGGAATCCTGTTGACTGCTACTTTCATCGTACCGACAACCGCACAGGCCAACGACCCGCAAAGGATCGAAGGTGGCAAGAAGGCGTTGGAGACGCGCGCGTTCACGCCGCCGCCCTGGTCGTTTTCGGGCTACGAGAATGTTTGGAAGCAATGGCAGCCGGCGCTGGAAAAAAAGCCTGAGAACTACGATGAAGCGGTGCGCGAACGTTATGGCCTACATGCCGCCCCGTTCGATAACGGGAAGTATCCCATGGGCCTTCGCTCCGCGGAGTTTCTCATCTTCAAGGGTTTGGCCACCGATTGCTTGCTCTGCCATGGCGGATCGATCCTGGGCAAAAGCTACGTCGGGCTGGGCAACTCGGCGCTCGATATTCAGGCTTTCTTCGAGGACTTCAACCGCACGGCAGGACTTTCGGGCAAGCTGCCATTCACGTTCTCCAACGTGCGAGGCACGTCCGAAGCCGGCGCGATGGCAGTCTACCTGCAATCTTTTCGCAATCCGGACTTGAGCCTAAAGCTCGACCGCCACAAGTGGGAACTGCGCGACGATCTCTGCGAAGACCCTCCGGCGTGGTGGCTGCTCAAAAAGAAGAAGACGATGTATCACACCGCCGGTGCCGACGCGAGATCGGTGCGCTCGATCATGCAGTTCATGCTGACGCCCAACAACACGCTTGCGACGTTTGAGCGCGACGAACCGGTGTTCAAGGACATCCAGGCATACCTCCTGAGCCTTGAAGCACCGAGATATCCGTTTCCCATCGACCAACCGCTTGCCGATACCGGCCGCACACTCTTCGAGAAAAAATGTTCGCAATGTCATGGCACATACGGCAAGGACTGGACCTACCCGAACAAGATTGTCCCGCTGGCGCAGATCGGCACCGATGCGAACCGATTCAACGGCTTGCCTGTGAAACTCGGCGAGTTTTACAACGAGAGTTGGTTCGCGAAGGAGAAGCCGGAAGGGTACAAATCGTTGCAATCCGCGGGTTATCAAGCGCCGCCGCTCGACGGCGTCTGGGCGACGGCGCCTTACTTGCACAACGGCTCCGTGCCGACGCTTTATAACATGCTGGATTCCAAATCGCGACCGAGAATTTTCACGCGATCGTTCCGCACGGACGAGGCGGCCTACGACAAGAAAAAGGTCGGCTGGAAAATCGAGGCTTTCGACGCCGCCCCGAAACGCGAAACCGCTTTTGAGAATCGCAAGATTTATGACACCACGCAACCCGGTCGAGGCAACGCCGGCCACACCTTTGGCGATACGCTGACCGACGACCAACGCTGGGCGATCATCGAGTATCTGAAGACGCTGTGATTCGGGCTGTCACACGCGATTCGGCGATTTCAACGGTTCGCAATGGCTCCGTATCTCCTGAGGCGTCGCGGCATGCACCTCCGTTGCTATTTCGGGTCGGCCATAGAGATCGATTGCCTGCGCTCGGGTGATTTCGGCATTTTCAAAAGCATCGTGCGCTGTGATTTGGACGAGCCAGGTGCGATGGTCCGGTTTCTTTGGAAACGCTTCCAACTCCACGCGGTACCATACACCCGACTTGCGAATGAACGAAACGCCGAAAGCGTGACGGATGTGAATCGTGGGCAATTTTCTCGGCGAATGTTCTCTGCGTGCATTGCGTTTGAGAATGCCCGTATGCGGACAAACGAATAAAAGTTGAAAATGCCATCTGCATTGCAGCGGGATGGGCATTTTCCATTGAGTTACTTCGTGCAGAACGTCATTGATGACAACGACGTTTGTCGCTACGAAATCGCCGACATGATCGCGAACATGATCCTGCACCGCCGAGTCACGGCTGAGGTGCTCGCATATCTCCGCGAAAACCTTGTTCCACGGTCGTCCAACTTGCTTTAGCAGATAGCGGCGCAGCGGGCCAAGATGTTCGTTCAGCGATTTCAACTCGCCACGATGGGGGAACTTGATCGATTCCCGCTTGGCTAGGACATCTGCGTTTTTTAGTTGCCGATATTTCCGATAGCCCTTGGCCTTGCCTCGTCTACGCGAGCCGTAGCGTGGCCGTTCAACAATCACTTTCGCCATATCAGATCGCATAAGAACCTCATGAAATATCCAGTGGTCGAGGTGGGAGTCGAACCCACAAACAATTAACACCCTCTCAAGATGGCCGCTTTACCGAGTTTGCCGAGAGAGGGAATTGAACCCTCGACTCCTGGTTCAAAGCCAAGCGTGTTCCCGTTTTTACAAACCGCCCTTTTATCCAATCGGGCAACCAACCGTGTGAACGTAGACAGAGGAGAGAGCATCGAAATGGAGCAGAGGTTCGCGCTCGTATACCATTGACGGGTGAGTCTGACGCTTTTCCGAGCCGCGACTGTCAGGGAGCGGCCGACAGGATGCCGTGCGGATTCAGTCGGCCGCTCCCTGACGGTCGCGGCTCGGAAATGTTTTGATCAGTTCGGAAAAGCAACAATGTCTTCCGTGAAAGGTATACTTCAGTTTCATCACGGATCGTGGTATGATGTCGTCTGTTCGGGTTCCCGATTCAACGAAGGAGGCAACCATGGCAGTGTTGAGATTCTCGGCCCTTGCCCTCATTTTCCTTGCGACAACAATGGAGGCCCAGG
Source organism: Singulisphaera sp. GP187 (assembly GCA_945861245.1). GTDB lineage: Bacteria > Planctomycetota > Planctomycetia > Gemmatales > Gemmataceae > SIAQ01. The sequence continues at coordinate 661 of CAMAUE010000227.1, read as the reverse complement.
CCCAGCCGAAGAAAGGCCAGCGGCGCGACGGCGATTTGAAAGAGGGCGGTCCCGCTGCCGATTTCACGTTGAAAGATGCCGACGGCAAGAACCCCGTCACGCTGTCCAAGCTCAAAGGCAAGCCGGTCGTGCTCATCTTCGGCAGCTGCACGTGACCGCCGTTCGTGGCCTCGGTCGGTCAGATCGAGAAACTTTATGCAGCGTACAAAGCCAAAGCTCATTTCTTCGTCGTGTACATTGCCGAAGCGCATCCCAACGAACGCAACAACCGCTTTGAGATCGATAATCCCAAGTCGCTCGACGAACGCCAACGGGTCGCGCGCGAGTTCGCCAAGCAGCTGAAGCTGACGGTGCCGATGTTGGTGGACACGATCGATAATCAAGCGGACAAAGCGTACGCCGGTTGGCCTGACCGCGTGTACGTGATCGATGCGAACGGCGTGGTGGCGTTGAAAGGTGCGATCGGCCCCGGCGGCTTCACACCCGCGGTTCGGCGATCCTTCGAGGTGCTGGAGCGGATGACGAGATGAGGCTCGTAAGCCCAGAGGTAAGGTACTCCGAACCTCTGGGATGTTGAGCGATCATCCCAAGGGTTCGGAGTACCTCACCCTTGGGCTTGGGTGTCACTTGCCGTTGTCGGATGTGATCGTGACAGCCTGCG
>CAMAUE010000226.1 GCA_945861245.1 Singulisphaera sp. GP187 | reverse complement strand
CCTCCAGAGGCTCTCCTCATGCGTACGGTATGGACGTTTCACATCGCGCACTCGGTTGTCTTCGGGCAGGGCGCGGTGAAGCAGCTTGGCGAGATTGCGGTGCGGTATCAGGCCAAGCGGGCGTTTATCGTTACCGATCCGATTCTCGACAAGGCCGGCTTGCTCGAACAAACACGCCGGCCGCTCGTCGAAGCTGGCCTGCAAGTCGCGGCGTTCACGGGCGGGGAGCCGGAGCCGTCAATGAAGGCGGCGATCGCTTGCTACGAATCGGCTAAACTGTTTCAGCCCGATCTGCTCGTTGGTCTAGGCGGCGGGAGCAACATGGATCTCGCCAAGCTCGCGGCCACACTGCTCAAGCATGGCGGGTCGCCGCGCGATTACATCGGCGATGACAAGATTCCCGGCCCGGTCTTCCCGCTCATCTGCGTGCCGACCACTGCGGGCACGGGGTCCGAGGTCTCGGCGGCGTCGGTTGTCACCGATACCGAGAATCACATCAAGGTCGGCATCCTGTCGAACTGGCTGAGGCCGACGGTCGCCATCGTTGATCCGCTGCTGACGCTGTCGTGCCCGCCGAAGGTCACCGCCGACTCGGGCATCGATGCCTTGACGCATGCCATCGAAGCGTTCACGGCTATCGAGAACGCCGACTTCCCGCTACCCGCCGGCGAGCGCTCGGTGTATCAGGGCAAGCATCCGATGGGCGATGTCTGTGCGGAGCGGGCGATCACGCTGGTCGGGCAGTTCCTTCGCCGAGCGGTCAAGGATGGCAAGGACATCGAAGCCCGCGAAGGGATGGCGCTGGCGGCATTGCTGGCGGGCATGGCGTTTTCCAACGTCGGTGTCGCGGTCGTACATGCGTTGGAGTATCCGGTCGGCGGCGCGGTGCATTGTTCGCACGGTGCGGGGAACGGGTTGCTGCTGCCCTATGTGATGCAGTTTAATCTTTCATCCAAGCTCAAAGCGTTCGCGCGGATTGCGGAATTGCTCGGCGAATCGGTCGTCGGATTGAGCGATCAGGCGGCGGCGGAAAAAGCGGTCGTTGCCGTCGATCGGTTGCGAAGTGACATCGGCGTGCCGGGCCGATTGCGCGACATCGGCGTCAAGCCGGAGCAGCTACGTGGTTTCGCGGAGAAGGCCGCGGGCATCAAACGCATCCTGCGCGTTAATCCGCGCAGCGTGACGGTCGATGATTTGGAAGGGATATTGAAAGCGGCGTATTAATTAGCAGCTAACCGTTTAGCCGCTCGCCTTTGGCGAGCGCGGATTTGACGCCAAACGAACGCGCTCGCCAAAGGCGAGCGGCTAAACTATTTCAGATGCTCGGCACGCAGCTTTTGCAATTCCGCGAGCGCCGGTTTCGCCTGGCCGTTTGTGTCGATTAGGCCGCAGTTTGGGTAGGTGTGAGGAGTCGCATCGGACCAATGGGCCCATTGCAGATTACGGACGTAGGGTTTGCACAGTACCAGCGATGCGAACGACTTCACCCACGCGGCCTGATTGGCAGGCGAAAATCCGTCGCCCCACCAGCCGAGATTCGCACGCTGATCGTGGTCCGCGCGATTGTCCGCATTGGCGGATGAAGGATAGCCTAGCGTGGCCTGAATCGGCACCCCCAGTAGGGCGTACAGATCCAGCAAACGCGAAAGCTCCAGTTCGTCTCGGCAATAGCTTCCTCGCGGCGAAATTCCCATCAGGAATTCCAACTCCAGAGCCGCCAGTTTGACGCCGGTTCGCATGAGGTCATCGGCAAAGATGAACGGCGACTTGCTTCGTTCCTGAGAGGCGAAATAATCGCCCCATGGCTGGGCGATGCCGACGATGATTTCAAACTGCGAGTTAATCCGCTTGACAGCATCGGCCAAGCGCAACGTCAGCCAGACGAGTTCTTCGTCGCGCCGCGCGAGAATTCCGGAACAATTCGCGCCGGCCGCCACCTGCCAGGTGCGAATCCGCTGGCCGTAACGACGGACCACCGTTTCGACAAAGCGTGACAGGATTTCGGCGAGACTCGACAGATCGCTGGCTTTTTCCCAGATCCAGTCGGGGAGATTGTAGCCCGAAAAATCGATCAACGGCCCGCCGATCAGGCAAAGCCCGCGTGCCACCGCCCAGTCCACAAGTTGATCGGCCTGCTTCCAGCAATACACACCCGGCTCCGGCTCGATCCCTCGCCAACCGAAAGCCAGCGATACGGTGTTGAAGGTAGGGGCGAAAGCGACTTCTTCCACGCCAGCCGAGAGTGGGGCCTCGAGGCGGCAGCCAAGACCCGTGTCAAATTGATCCTGTCGTTCGTGACGAAGTTGATAAACGCGGGAGGTATAAGCGTTGACCAATTCGTTCGCGACCTGAAATGCTTGCTGGATTGCCGGCGTCACCCCATTTGCAGATTCTGTACCAGGTGGGATCGCCAACGCGGCACCGAAAGCCTTGGTCGCGCGGTCAATTTGCTTGTTCAATGCCCCCGGATGAAGCAATCCGTTTTGAACCCAATCGGCGGCGTGACAGCGAAGCTGGTTGACTTTACCACGCGCAAGCTCAAGAACGAGATCGTACGGCAAGTTGCGCTCAACGAGCGTGGCGGACCGCGTCATGAATCGGCCAACGCCCGGAATCGTCCACGGCGCCGCGATGCTGCCGCTCTCGTTCATGTCACGCGTGAGAATGAGGCGATCGCCTGCAACCTGGGCATCGGTAGGGTACGGCATGTGCTCCTGCCCGCCAGCGACGCTGGAAAGCTCGAGATCCTGGAGGACACCGGGGTCCGCCAAGTCAGCCGGAAGTTGAAACTGCATTACGCCCATACGTCAACCAAGTTCGGGTTGGCCACCAAACTCCACAATTCGTGGCGTGGAGCCTGACCGTTTTTAGCGCGGCCCCCAAGCTCTGTGTGTGGGTACGCACTTACTTCATTTAACCAAATACCTGGGCACTGTCCCAGGTGGAATAATAGAATTAACTACGATTTTCCGCATATCCGACAGCTCGCAAGCGTTACCACCGGCACGACCGGAACCCCATCCTCGTTTGGCGTCCGCTTGTATTCCACTTTGCGGCTTAGCGCTCGCGCGGGAGTTTCCGAGCGCTAAGCCGCAAGCGGAAAACAGGAATGCTAATTCCTGCGGATTTCTGCACGAACGCAGATGGATTTTCCCGGGCGTCCTGCCCCTACTGTCCCGGCCAAGTGATGCTGCTGCCCATGACTTTTTTGTCCTTGAATTGCACAGCCTTTTTGGCATCGATGCCGTGAAACGTTGCCTCGTCGATCTGGACAAAATCGTTGATCGTCGGCGTCACTGCCGGGTTGGCGTCGAAATAGAATGCACCGCGCGCTTTGGGCGAATCGGCGGCGAACACCGTCAGCCGCTTCAGGAGCACCGGACGATTCGCCGAGCCTGTGCCATTCGTGACGAAGACGGCCGAGCGTTCGTAGTTGCGAAATTGCAAGTCGGTGATAATCAGCCCGCTACAATCGCCGGAGACGGTAAGGAGATCATTCACGCGGCGTTTGGCGTCAATCGTGCCGTCCAGGGTGATGCCGGCGCCGACCAGCTTGAGGTCCACGCCTTTGTAGATTCGCAGGATCGGCGTCTCCGGATCGAACTTGCTGGGCTTCCAGATGATCTCTTTGCCCACTGCCGCCTTGATCGTAATTGCCGTGCGACCTCGACCCGGTTCGATGACGACGTTCTCTTCATAGGCGTCGTCAAGCAGCGTGATGACCGAATCGATCTCGGCGGCCTTAATCGCTTGCTGAATCGTTCGCATTGCTTTTTTATTCGCCGGATCCTTGCTCACGTCAAGCATGGATGGACCGAGCACCTTCTTCTCTTGCGTCGGGAAAAAAACGTAGATACCGACGCCAATCGTCACGACCAGAATGAAGGGGATAACGACAAACGCGGCGATCAAAGTGACGAATACGATTTTCGTGCGATTCTCCGAATACGTCGAGCGTTTGATCTTTGGTGCAGTGACTGGAATGTCGGCGTCCGCTGCATCGATCTCAAACGTTTGCCCGTCCGATTGCGATCCACCGGTGGTCGACGTAGGTGCGGATTGAGGCGTCGTTGACGTGACGGCCGTTGGGGCGACCGCTGCCTGCGGCGGTAGGCCCTTTTTTGAACCCGACGTCGGCGCAGGTCGCCCGCCACTTGCGATGGCTTTGTTGGAATCGCTCTCCACGCCTCCCGCCACCCCCATCGCTGCCGGACTCAGGCGAGGCAACTCCGCCTCCGTCGGCGGCGCAATCGGTGACTGCACAAATGGCTCCAGCGCCTGCGCGACTTCCCCCGGCGTTGTATAACGGTCGCGCGGGTGCTTCTCCATCATCTTCATCAATACTGCGAGTACCGCCGCTGGTGCGTCATTGCGAATCTCGCTCACCAGTCGCGGCACCTTCATCTGGTGCGAAAGCAATTTCTGCGGAATCGGCATGCCCTCGAATGGCGCCTTGCCCGTCAATAGAAAATAGAACGTCACTCCCAGGCTGTAAATGTCAGTGCGGATATCGACATCGTGGCTGTCGATCGCCTGTTCGGGTGAAAGGTAGTCGGCTGTGCCTAGCGTGCCGTCGTCATGCTTCTTCGTGAGTTGCTCGTCCTCCTCGGAGAAGATAAGGGCCAAGCCCATGTCAAGCACCTTGACGCAGCCCGTGCGATCGACGAGGATGTTGCCCGGCTTGATATCACGATGCACGAGCGAATGTTCGTGAGCGTGCTGCAATCCCAAAGCGGCCTGAAAAATATAATGACACGCCCGCGCGACGCTCAGTGGCCCGGTCCGTTTGACGATCTCCTGCAGGTTCGCGCCGTCCACATATTCCATGACGAGAAAATGAAGGTCTTCGTCCTGATCGATGTCATAAGCGTGGACAATGTTGGCATGATCGAGCGCTGCAGCCGCCCGGGCTTCACGATAGAATCGTTCGAGCGCGGACGAATCCTTCGCCTTGGCGACGGGCAGCACCTTGACGGCGACTCGGCGGCGCATCAGTTTGTGTTCACAAAGATAGACCTGTGCGAACCCGCCTGAGCCAAGACGTTCGAGAACCTTGTACTTGCCGATGGTGAACCGCCGCCATTTGCCGGCGAGGATATTTTCGGCTTGAAAGTTGGTAAGAACGGCATTGTGAACGAGCAGCCCGGCGACCTTTGCGGGTTCCGGCGGAAACGTGCCACGTGCCTTGGCGAGGTAGGCATCGAGCTTCTTCTCGTCCGCCACGCCGCTTTTGCGCACGAGGTCCAGAAATTCATCGACGGATATTGGTGCCGCCATGCCTTCCCCTGCTCCAGTGTCCGCACCTCCGTTCGAGAGATGCCTGCTGCGGTTCAGTATACGTCACGCGGACTGGTTTGCCCGTTCAATTTGCGTTCGAGTCGTTAGAGGGGTTCTCCGTTGCGTTGCAACTACTTTTCGGTAGGACGGCTTTCCAAAGTCGTTCTACAACGTATGCAACTCCTCTGTGAACCGCCCAAGTGGTCCGACCAGCATGATTTGACAGGTGGGGCCAGGCTTTTCGGCCTGGCCAGGCTAAAAATCCTGATCGCCACCAACCAGGTCTCGTTAGGCGATTTTCTGGAACACCTCGAAGCACCTCGCCGCCATCGCCTCGAAGCAGAAGTCGCGGCGGACGCGGTCACGTGCTGCGTTGCCGATCACACATGTCAATAGCACCAGGCCGAACGCCGTCGGCAACAGGGAAATGCCGTCGAGCGGATTGATGTCGGACTGGACCGCCAGGTAACGCAACGCCAAACCGATTCTCAGCAGCAACCCGCCGGTCCAGGCCGGCTGCCACGCCGCACCTTTTAACATTGGGAGACGTGACCACAACACAACGAAAGCGAAGATCGGCACCACGAAACCGTGCGAATACTGAGGCTCGGTGGCCCAGCGCTCTACGAGGGTCGCCATCGTCGACCAATGCGAAATGAGCAACGTCGCCACAATCGCCACGGCCGTTAGCGAGATGGCGTTCGTTGCCAGAGGTTCGCTCGATTCGCTGGCTCGGAGGTCGGTGGTAAGGTCCGTACTATTCATGATGGACCGTCCAGATTGGGGAATAGGCATTCCGCGCAGAATGTGTGCGCTCAGTAGATCGGTCATCCCAAGCATAGGTCACAATCCTAATGCAAGTGGCTGATTGGCAAAGAAAAGTTAGCGCTTTTTGCCAAATAAGGGAATTGTGCAAGTTGTGTTAGCGCTTGGTCGGCGGGGATACAATACAGGGCCAATCGGCTCCAATTCCTAACGTGTGAATGGGTTGCGATGAATCGGTGGGCGCACATCGGAGCGGTTCCACTGGCCCTGATTTCCTATCTCAAATATCTCGGCGAACACTGCGGTACACAATTCGCGATAGAATGGCAGCTCCAGATTCATCTCACATAAGGTTCCCGCGATGCCGTTGATCCGTCATGACGATCCGTGCCTGTTGGTTACGATGCGGCGAGAAAGTTCGGCGTTTCTCAAGCGATATCGGCCAACGCAGCGAATTGCGGGGGCTCCATGCTGGGCTTCGTTTTGTGGCCTGGCGGATCGCAGCGTGCTGGTCATGGAGACAGGGATCGGCAAGGAAAACGTGCTGCGGGCCATCGATTGGATACTGACGAATCCCATCATCGACGCTGTCGCCTACGAACCGCGATTCGTGGTCCTCGCGGGGTTCGCCGGCGCACTTGTTGATAATTTGAAAGTCGGCGACGTAATCTGTGCGGCAGAGATCGTTGATACAGCAGGCAGCAGCTGGCGAATCGATCCGGAACGGATGGAGCCAACGGAACGCCTCGTGACGGTCGATCGTCTCATCGCCAAACCGGAAGACAAACGGCAGCTGGCGAGCATTTCCGGAGCGATTATTGTCGATATGGAGTCGGCGTATGTTGCAGCACGTTGTGACGCCGCCGGCGTTCCGTTCGCATGTGTCCGTGTAATATCGGACGAAGTGACCACCGCGCTTTCGCCTGCGCTAACCACGCTGTTAACGGGCGGAAACGTTGCAATCTGGCGTCTCGTGCTGGCCCTGGCGCGGCGACCGTTGCTGCTGCCCGAGCTGCTTCGTTTGGCACGCGATACGAAAATTGCGTCAACGCGACTTGCCGACGTGCTCGCTGAAATGCTAGGTCGTTAGCCGAGGGCGCAAGGCGACGGAGGCTTCGTCGTTACGTGCGTCTTTGGGGTTCATCCGATTAATGCGTATTTTGTCGTATGTAGTGCCAATATCTTGAGTTTGAAGAAAGCAAGATCGCGGTAGCCATACGCTTGGCCGTTCATTTTGCGGATTTTGTTGTTGGTGCCTTCCAAGGGGCCGGTTGAGATGCG
>CAMAUE010000225.1 GCA_945861245.1 Singulisphaera sp. GP187 | reverse complement strand
GGCAGCGCACCTTCTTGCCTTCCACATCTGCGGGCAGTTCCAGTTTCGCTTGACATTTCGGACATTGAATGAGCATGGTTGTTTCTCTTCATTCCGCTTGCGGCTCAGGAAAACCGAAAAATAACTTCCCGAATTGTCGAACCCTCTTGCTCCCCTCTCCCTCGGTACTTTGGGGGAGAGGGGAGCAAGAGGGTGAGGGGGACAGGATGCCACGCGAAATCTGACATCACCGCAAGGCACACACCCCCCCTCACCTCAACCCCTCTCCCCCGGAGTACCGAGGGAGAGGGACTTCAAAAAGTCGATCACTCGCGAATTCCTACAGCGCCTTCTTTCGCGGCGTGAAAACATGCGACGAGATGCCATGCAGCACCTCCGCGGATTCCATGATCGTTTCGCTCAGCGTTGGATGTGGATGAATGCACATCGCCAGGTCCTTCGCGCTTGCGCCCATCTCGATGGCGACGACGCCCTCGGCAATCAGCTCGCCGGCCCCCGCGCCGACCAAGCCAATGCCGAGCACCTGATCGGTGGCCGGATCCGTGATGACTTTCGTCAGACCATCGTTGCGTCCTAACGTCGAAGCGCGGCCCGAGAAGCCCCATCGGAAGACGCCGATCTTGACCTCGCGGTCCTGCTTCTTCGCGTCGTTCTCGGTCAAGCCGCACCAGGCGATTTCGGGATCGGTGAAGACGACGGCGGGAATGGCCCGCGGATTCCAAACGGCGGTATGCTCACCAGCGATCACCTCGACCGCAAGCTTGCCTTCATGCGACGCTTTATGCGCAAGCATCGGTTCGCCGGCAGCGTCGCCAATCGCGAAGATGTGCGGCACGTTGGTACGTCGCTGAGCGTCGGTCGTGATGAAGCCACGCTCGACGGCGATGCCGATCTTTTCCAGCCCGACATTCGCGGTGTTCGGTCGGCGGCCGACGGCGACGAGGATCTTCTCGTAGGTTGCCTCTTTAATGTCGGCTTCGCCTTCAAACACGACCTTGATGCCGTCTTTGACTTCTTCGATCTTGGTGACTTTGGTGTTGAGATAAATGCTGTGGAACTGACCCTTGAGCCTACCATGCAATGGCCGCACGAGGTCGGCATCGACGCCGGGCAGCAGTCCGCCGGTCATCTCGACGACGGTGACTTTGCTGCCGAGCGCGGCATAGACGCTACCCATCTCCAGGCCGATGTACCCACCGCCGACGACGAGCAGTGTTTTCGGGATGTCCTCAAGTTCCAGCGCGGTCGTCGAATCGAGCACACGTTTGCTGCCGATGTCGAACGTCGACAATTTCGCCGGGACCGATCCGACAGCAACGATGCATTTCTGAAACTTGACCGTCGGCCCGCCTTCGACCTGGATGGTGTTGGCGTCAACGAACGTGCCGCGACCGGGGACGTGCGTGATGCCGCGCTTCTTGCAGCCATCGAGCAAGCTGCTCGACATCGCATCGATGATCTTGTCCTTCTTGCCGCGCAGCTTGGCGACATCGATTTGCGGCTTCGCGAAGACCAAGCCGAAGTCGGCAGCGTCGTGCGCGGCATGGATGACATGGGCGGCATGCAGCAGCGCCTTCGACGGGATGCACCCGCGATGCAAGCACGTCCCGCCCGGCTTCGGCATGGCGTCGATCAGCGTGGTCGGGATATCTTTGTCCGCCGCGAGAAATGCGGCGGCATATCCGCCGGGACCGCCGCCTAGGACGACGAGATCGGTTGTCACTGTGTCAGGCATGTGATGTATTCCAAAAGGAACTGTTTTCTGTCAGAATAGCTATCAGCTATCAGCCAAACAAAGGTCTTGGGTGTATTGGTTGGATATTTTTGGGTCGCGTGGTGCCCTGATAACGGCTACGAAAACCGTTCCGGCGGATAGCTGATAGCTTCCATTTCACGCATGCAACAACATCACCAGCGGGTTCTCCAGCAGTTCCGCCAACTTACGGCAGAAGCGAGCGGCATCCGCGCCGTCGATCACGCGATGATCGTACGACAGCGACAACGGCAGATGCAGCCGCGGCACGAATTGACCGTCCTTCCACACCGGTTGCATGCGCGAGCGTGAGAGGCCGAGGATCGCGACTTCGGGCCAATTGACGATCGGCGAGAACCCGGTCCCGCCGATGCCGCCGAGGTTGCTAATCGTGAACGTGCCGCCTTGCATGTCGTCGGCGTTCAGCTTGCGTTGACGGGCTTTCTCGGCGATGTCGGTCATTTCCTTGGCGATGTCGTAAACGCTCTTTTTGTCAACGTCGCGCACCTTTGGCACGACGAGGCCACGTTCGGTATCGACGGCAATGCCGAGGTGGTAGTAGTTCTTGAAGATCAATTCGCCTTTTTGCGTATCAAGGCTAGCGTTAAACTGTGGCATCTGCTTGAGGAGGATAGCGCAGGCTTTGAGCACGAACGCGGTGACGGTGAGCTTGCCCGCGATTTTGCCTTCTTGCTGCTTGCGGAAAGCCTCGATGTCGCTGACATCGGCCACGTCGTTTTGCGTGACATGTGGGATCAGGCTCCAGCACAGACTCATGTGTTCGGCGGTTCGTTTGCGGATCGACTCGAAAGGCTTGGTCGTGACGGCGCCCCATTGCTCGAAGTTGGGCATGGGCGGGATTTTCACGCCGCCGCCTGTTCCACCGCCGGTCGCCAGCACGCGGAGGTAGTTTTTCACGTCATCTTGAGTGACGCGCCCTGAAGGCCCGGAACCGGGAACTTGGGCGAGATCGACGGCATATTCGCGGGCATATCGGCGAGTCGCCGGCCCGGCATGAACGGTGCGGTTTTCGTCAACAGGCGGCAGGATAATGGGAGCAAGCTTGGGTGGAACGGGAGTTGGAACGGCGGAAGCGGCAGCCGCTGGCGCTGCGGCGGCTTTCGGCGAGGCCGCTGGCGCTGACGTTACTGCGGACGCCTGACCGTTGCCCTCGATCAACGCAATTACCTGCCCCGGCTTGACCTTGTCACCCTTCTTGACCAATAATTTTTCGACACGCCCGGCGACGCCCGACGGAACCTCCGCCGTCGTCTTCTCCGCCTCGACTTCGATCAGTGCCTGCCCCTTCTGCACGACATCGCCGACCGCAACCTTCACATCAATAACATCGCCGCTCGCGACATTGTCGCCAAGACTCGGCAATTTGATTTCACTCGCCATGCGTATTTTTCCTTACATCCTCGGTGTGAGTACCGCGTTGCATGGAGTTAGTGTAGGATTCCACCGCGCCGTCGTCATCCGGTGCTGTCGCCGTCGGTGTGATACTACACTGCTTGTAATGGGGTTTGGCGCTTTTCCGAGCCGCGTATTCCATCAGAGCCGCGCACGCAGTAAGCGGATGCAATAAATCCGAAAACTGCATGCGCGGCTCTAATAGAATACACGAAAGGTGACGGCGTCGCGGGCTGTGCCTCTGTGGACCTATATGACGTACAGCCACGCTCTCTCCAGGTCCGCAGAATCAGGGAGTTTACGCCCCCGGTCGCCAATTACGAACCGTCTTCGCCTTATCCTGCCGATACGCTCGATTCGTCGCGGGTGTTGACGGCGAGGCTGGCTTGCCAATAATCGCGGTTGAGTTGAGCGATGAAGCCGACACTGATTTCTTTCGGGCAGGCGGCTTCACATTCGTACTGGTTCGTGCAGTGGCCAAAACCCTCGGCGTCGTGCTGGTCAACCATTTTGCGAACGCGTTTGAGGCGTTCCGGTTCCCCCTGCGGCAGATTGCCGAGGTGGCCGACCTTCGCCGAGATGAACAGCATCGCCGAGGCGTTTTTGCAGGCGGCCACGCAGGCACCGCAACCGATGCAGGCGGCGGCGTCCATCGCCAACTCTTGCTTTTCCTTCGGCACCGGCAGCATATTGCCATCCGGCGTCCCACCCGTGTTCACGCCGACGTACCCGCCCGACGCGATAATGCGGTCGAACGATGTGCGGTCCACAACGAGATCGCGGATGACGGGAAACGCCTTGGCCCGCCATGGCTCGATGTAAAGCTCCTCGCCATCCTGAAACTTGCGCATGTGCAGCTGGCAGGTGGTCGTCGCTCGCTCAGGACCATGCGCCATGCCGTTGATCATCATCGAGCACGAGCCGCAGATTCCCTCGCGGCAATCGTGATCGAAGGCGACCGGTTCATGGCCTTCCTTGATGAGCTTTTCGTTAAGCTCATCAAGCATTTCGAGAAACGACATATCCGGGCTGACGTTCTCGGCGCGGTAGGTTTCCATCCGCCCGGGTTCGTTGCGGTCTTTTTGTCGCCAAACATGAAGGGTCAACTGCATTTCACGCTCCGTTCGTCTGCGTCGGAATAATATCTTCCCGATTTTTGATTTCCGCTTGCGGCTTAGCGCTCGCAGTATCCCGCGTGAGCGCTAAGCCGCAAGCGGAAATCAGGAAAATTGCTTTCTTTGTTCCTATTTGTAGCTTCGCACCGTCGGGTGCACAGCATCCCATTCCAGCGTTTCGACGTTGCGGATCGGGTCCTTCGTCTCGCCCTGATACTCCCAGGCGGCGACGTGGCAGAACTTCTCGTCGTCGCGCTTCGCTTCGCCATCGGGATATTGATACTCTTCGCGGAAATGCCCGCCGCACGATTCTTCTCGGGTCAAGGCGTCACGAGCCATCAGTTCGCCGAACTCCAAGAAGTCGGCGACTCGGCCCGCGCGTTCGAGGGCGACGTTCAGATTGCTGTCCGTCCCCGGCACGATGAGGTTTTGCTTGTACTCTTCGCGCATCACCTTGATCTTCGCGATCGCGTCTCCGAGGCTCTTCTTCGTGCGGGCCATGCCGCAGCCTTCCCATAGGATGCGGCCAAGTTCGCGATGATATTCGACGGCGGTCTTTTTGCCCTTCAGGCTCAGCATTTTTTTGGTTCGCTGTTGCACGTCGGACTCGACGCGCTTGCATTCGTCATGCGTCGAAGTCGGCTTGTCTTTTTCCGCAGGCAGGCCAGCGAAGAACTGGGACAGCGTATAGGGCAGGATGAAATAGCCGTCGGCTAAACCTTGCATCAACGCGCTGGCGCCGAGGCGGTTGGCGCCGTGGTCGGAGAAGTTCGCTTCGCCGACGACGAACAGGCCGGGGATGTTCGACATCAGGTTGTAATCGACCCACAACCCGCCCATGGTGTAATGCGGCGCCGGGTAGATGCGCATTGGCTGGGCGTAGCCATCTTCGCCGGTGATGCGTTCGTACATCTCGAAGAGGTTATCGTACTTTTCCGTGACCCGTGCTTTGCCGTCGCGCTTGATGACGTCGGCGAAATCGAGATAGACGCCAAGACCGCCGTAGCCGACGCCGCGACCGTCGTCGGAGACCTGCTTGGCGGCCCGCGAAGCGATGTCGCGCGGGGCGAGGTTGCCATAGCTCGGATATTTGCGTTCGAGATAGTAGTCGCGTTCGCCTTCCGGAATTTGATTCGGATGCCGGGTGTCGCCCTTCTTCGTCGGCGCCCAGATGCGGCCATCGTTGCGCAGCGATTCCGACATCAGCGTAAGCTTGGATTGATGCTCACCGGCAACGGGAATGCAGGTCGGATGGATTTGCGTGTAGCACGGGTTCGCGAAAGCCGCACCACGTTTGTGAGCACGGTAGGTCGCGGTGACGTTGCAGCCGATCGCGTTTGTTGAGAGGTAAAAGACGTTCGTATAACCGCCGGTGGCAAGAACGACGGCGTCGGCGACGTGGGTTTCGACTTTGCCTGTTTCGAGGTTGCGCGTAACGATGCCGCGAGCGCGACCGTTGATGACGATGAGATCGACCATCTCGGTGCGCGAGTGCATTTTGACTTTGCCGTAGCCGATCTGGCGCGACAAAGCTTGATACGCGCCGAGCATGAGCTGCTGACCGGTTTGGCCTCGGCAGTAGAACGTGCGGGAGACCTGGGCGCCGCCGAAGGAGCGATTGGCGAGTAGGCCGCCGTATTCGCGAGCGAAGGGGACGCCCTGGGCGACGCATTGATCGATGATGTTGACGGAGACCTCGGCCAGGCGGTGGACGTTGGCCTCGCGGGCGCGGAAATCGCCCCCTTTGATGGTGTCGTAAAAGAGGCGCCAGACACTATCGCCGTCGTTTTGATAGTTCTTGGCAGCGTTGATGCCACCCTGGGCGGCGATGGAGTGGGCGCGCCGCGGGCTGTCCTGGTAGCAGAACGCGGTGACCTGATAGCCGAGTTCCGACAGCGTCGCCGCCGCCGCCCCGCCTGCCAAACCCGTGCCGACGACAATAACGCTGAACTTGCGTTTGTTGGCTGGGTTGACCAGCTTCATATCGGCTTTGTACTGCGTCCATTTGCTTTGAAGCGGCCCCGAGGGGACCTTAGCGTCGAGTTTCATGTCGTCTATCTTTCGTCAGGCTCAGTCTTCCGCTTGCGCCTTAGTGCTCGGAACATCCCATGCGAGCGCTAAGCCGCAAGCGGTAATAACACTGAAAATTCAATTCATTCGTTCCATTACTTAATCACGCCCGCCCAAACGCACACAACGATCGCGAGATTGCCGCCGCCCACGAGCAACGTCACCGCCCAACCGAGGCAACGCCAGGTCGATTGCAAGCGCGGCGTGTTCGCGCCGAGCGACTGAAACGCACTGGCCACCCCATGGCTCAGGTGGCACATCAAAAACAACTGCGCAAGAATGTACAGCACCGCGACGATCGGATTCGAGAATCCGTGAATCATCATGCGATACACGTCGTGTCGGCCCTTGTCGTCGCGCAGGTCCAGCATGCCGACCTCTTTGGTTTCGACCTTCTTCTCGCCCTCCTTCACAGCGACTTGTTCCTGGACCGGTTGCACCACGCCCAGCGTAAAGTGGGCGATGTGAAACAGCGTGAAGAACAAAATCGCCAATCCCGTGTAGATCATCGTCCGCGAGGCCAGCGTCGCTTGCACCGTTTTCGGATGCGAGTACGGAATCGGGCGGGCTTCGTTTGAACGAATCTTCAACTTGATCGTCAGACCGACATGCAACACGAGAACGGCAAGTAGGCCGATTCGTGCGACCCATAGCAACGGGCCTAATTCCTTGAGCTTTTTCGCATATTCGTTGATCGCCTCGGCTCCGAGGAAAATCTGCAAGTTGCCGAGCATGTGCGTGATGACGAACCCGGTAAGGGCGAAGCCGGTAAGGGCGACAATGAACTTGGCACCAACGGTCGAGGCGAAGACTGGTTTGACCCAATCGAGAAGGCCTTTGCCGGTGGGAAGCGAGTTCGTGGAACGTTCGCGTTTGGAGGGAACCGTGCTGGACATAGGAAAGTCGTCTATTCCGGAGGGATGGCGTTGGGGCGTCTGTGAATGTTATAGGCAAAGTTTGGGAAGCGTCAGCGCCAGTTGCCCAATGCGTCATTCATTCAAGAAAATCAGCCTCGGAAGAAACCTGCCGCAACAAATACAGAATCACGAAAGAACGAAAACACGAAAGTGGAACTCAATAATATTTTTCGTGATTTCGTACTTTCGTTCTTTCGTGATTCTGTATTTGTTGCGGCGTGGCCGCGCTATGTGTTTCGTGG
>CAMAUE010000224.1 GCA_945861245.1 Singulisphaera sp. GP187 | reverse complement strand
GTTTAACGAAGTTGTAGCCGAAGATACCGAAGCGTCGATAGAGTAGGATGGTGGACATGCGATCTCCTCATGGTTTGTTGTGATAACCCCATGAAATGAAAGCATGTTCACTTTTTCAACTACAGAATACGCGTTTTTCGGATGAACCTTTATTACATGGTAATTCCGAATTTCAAGATGTACGAAGAAACGGATCCGGTTGAAATTGCGAAATCGAATGAACGACATCGCAAGCTTCGACTCAACTGCGACTGGGTTAACGCAAATTCAAGCATAGTCTAAAGTCATCGTGGAAAGTACGTATGCGTAGCGGGCCAAGAATTATTCGTTGGCGAAAGAATGGCCGAGGTTCTCGCACTGGCCAGGGTTGCGCATCCTGATGACGATGCGCCGTTCGTCAAATTCGTTCCGGAAAAACGGTTGGAAGCCATCTATGCGAATTAACGGGATGTGGTTTGTCTGCGACGACGGAATGGTTCGTCCGACGATCCTTGTCGAGGTCGAAGGCGATTTGGGAAGTTGGACGGCATTTCCGTTCCTGATCGATTCCGGAGCTGATCGTGCCGTCTTTTGTGCGGATCTCCTCGACAAGTTGAAATCTGTTTCTCGTAAAAACAACGACGACCTGCGTGGTGTTGGCGGAGCAGCGAGTTCGGTCACTGTTTCATTGAAAATCCGCATGCGCCAAGAAATCAAATGTACCGATCACAATAGAAAACGATTTCGCTGCGTTCACCGATCCCAATGCCTTGGACATGAGCGTCCTCGGCCGCGATATCACCAATTTGTTCGCGCTCATCATTGATCGCCCGCAGGATATCGTTTGCATGATCGCGCATCTTCATCGCTATTCGATTACTTCCAACTGACCGATTTGGTCGGGTCCGGTGCTTCGCCATACATTTCCCTTGCGAATTATTCTCTCACAGGACGCCGCCGACAAAAAATTCCAGTCCACGGTAATCACCTGCTGAATGTTTCCTCACTATCGGAACTCGCGATGAAAAACAAACGGCTCGCCGGTGCGTTGCTGGTCCTCGCAGTGGTAATCGCTATCGCGGCCGTTTGTTACCCTTCCCTCTACCCACCGCATTCGGCGCCGACGCCGGCAAACTTCAGGCGACTTTACATTGGATTAGAGCAAGACGAAGTATTCGCAATTCTGGGGCCGATGACGCATAGTGAATTTGGGCGTGATACTTGGCAATCCGACGAATGCAAAATAGTCGTATTTTACGGGGGCCCTTTGGATGACACCGGCGACAAAAGGACAAGTAGTGGAACACTAACGACGGATGACGGGAAAACGCTGAAACTCCAGCCCAGAACTCCCGGCATGCTCGAAACGGTGCGCGGCTGGCTCCGTCTATAAGCGAGCACGCAATGGAAACGCCCTACACGCATCTCGCGCTCGCCAAAGGCGAGCGGCTAAACAAGCATACCCGCTCCGACACGCTCCGCATACACTTCCCTTGCGAATTCTCCTCTCACACAAGGATACCTCGAAATGTTTGTTGCTTTGATTCGTATTGGCGTCGTCGGTTTGGCGTTGCTCTCGTCCATTGTTCTGTCTGTCGGCGGGGCAGGGGAGCCGAAGAAGAGCGAGTGGATTCCGCTCTTCAATGGCAAGAATCTCGAAGGCTGGACGCCCAAGTTCAGCGGGCACGAGCCGGGCGTCAACTATCTCGATACCTTTCGCGTCGAGGACGGCATCCTCAAAGTCTCCTACGACAAGTACAAACAGTTCGACGGCAAGTTCGGCCATCTCTTTCATAAGGACAAGTTTTCGCACTATGTCCTGCGCGTCGAGTATCGTTTTGTCGGCGAGCAGTCGAAGGGCGCCCCCGGCTGGGCGACTCGCAATAGCGGCGTGATGCTGCACTGCCAATCGCCCGCATCGATGCGGCTTAAGCAGGACTTTCCCGTATCCATCGAGGCTCAGTTCCTCGGCGGTCTCGGCAAAGGCGAACGTCCCACCGGCAGCGTCTGCACGCCCGGAACCAATATCGTCCTGACCGGCAAGTTTACAACGCAGCATTGCATCAATTCCAAATCGAAGACATTCCCCGGCGATCAATGGGTCACCGCCGAACTGGAAGTCAATGGCGGCGGCAAGATCAAGCACATCATCAACGGCGATGTCGTCATGGAATACGAACAGCCGCAATACGATCCCAAGGACGCCGACGGCGCCAAGCTTCTCAAGGACGCCAACGGCAAACTCATCATCGAAGCTGGCTACATCGCGCTGCAGGCCGAGAGCCATCCGTGCGAATTTCGCAAAGTCGAGATCAAGCTGTTGAAGAAGTAGTGGATATCGCTTTCCGCTTGTCGAAATCGACGGTGGTATTCCTCGCCGCACTTTTCTTCATCGCCTTCGGCATCCAAAGGGGCGTGGTGTGGGCGTTTCGCGATTTGAACGGCCCCGTTGTTACCGTGTCGAGCGCCGATGACGTACAGTTTGAGTTGCAATTCCGCAGCCTCGCCGAGGGCCGTGGGTACTGCATTCATTTCATTCGGCCTTCGGCTTATGCGGCGTACGTTGTGACCCTTGGCGCGGACCTGTTTCCGTGGATGTGGCGCAACTACGAACACCACGGCGATTGGGTGTTAGTTTCGACCCGACCTTCTGGGGTGCGAACAACGATCGCGTTCTCTATGAGACCAAGAGCCTCGGATATTCAATTTCGACAAATCATTTGCCGAACCGTGATCTCGTCTATGCAGCCTTGGGCGTGAATCCGCGATACGGCTCTCAAGCTCGTGGATGAGGACAGCGATTCCCTGGGTTAAAGCCCGACCAATCGCTTCGCTCATAGTGGGGCTTCGAAAAAAAATACGGATCGATGCCGGAATTCGCGCCCTACAATAGTAACAACGCAATGATTTGCTTCCGTCGATGAGAGCGTCATGAACGATAAGCTGAGGCCGCAACCTTCTGGTCCGAAACCGTCGGCGAGACCCACGGGATCGGGCGCCGCCTCATCAACGAAGCCCTCCACCGCCAAATCGAAACCGCAAGACGCGGACGCTGAGCATTTTGACTTTCTCGATCCGCCGAAACAACCATCGGAAATTGGTGGTCTAGGCAAATACCGCGTTCTCAAGGTACTTGGTCGCGGCGGCATGGGCACGGTTTTCATGGCGGAAGACACGATGCTGCATCGCATCGTGGCCCTCAAAGTCATTCTGAAATCGATCGCCAATAAAGCCGTGGCTCGCGACCGTTTTTTGCGTGAAGCGCGTGCGACGGCAGCAATCGAGCATGATCACATCGTCACGATCTACGAAGTCAATGAAGCCAACGGCGTACCTTACCTCGCGATGCAGTTTCTCAAAGGCATGACGCTTGAGGACTGGCTGAGGGCTGGCAAGACCCTCAACATTCCGCAGATCATGCGCGTGGGCAAGGAGATCGCCAAGGCGCTCGCCGCTGCACATGCGAGCCAGCTGATTCACCGCGACATCAAGCCGTCAAATATTTGGCTGGATGCCGCCAACAAGGGCCGCGTCAAGATTCTCGATTTCGGCCTGGCGCGACCGACGAACGAAGAAACACATCTCACGCAGGAAGGCATGATCCTGGGCACGCCGGCGTACATGTCGCCGGAGCAAGCGCGCGGTCAGGCGATCGATGCACGGTGCGATTTGTTCAGCCTCGGTTGCGTACTGTATCGGATTTGCACGGGAAAACTGCCTTTCTCCGGCGCCGATGCGATGTCGATGTTGCTAGCCATTACCAACGATGAACCGTCGCCGTTGGAGCCGATCCATGCGGAACTGCCGCTGGCATTCAAATCGCTTGTCATGAAGTTGCTCGCCAGGAAACCTGAGGAGAGACCGCTGTCGGCGAAGGATGTCGTGCAGACGATCCAGAGCATCGAGCGAGATTGGGTCGCGGGGATGCCGACGATTGGCATGCGGCCCGTCGGACTGGCGACGCAGGATGACAAGCCGGTTGAGCCAACCGTACAGGTGGGCAGGCAGGACGACGCCGACCCGGCGCTCGAGGAATCCGCGATCACCGAGTTGGAACTGCAAGCGACACCCATTTGCGAAATGAAGGTGACGCCCATCACGGGCGCTACCTCTCTAACGACGCGATCCAGGTTGCTCTTCGCCGGTTTGGGTTGCGCGGTACTCTCGGTGTTTTCGGTCTTCTGTTGCTTCGCGGTCGTCGTCACAATGGATCGGGGCCAAATTGAGATCATCGCAGGGGACGCGACGGCGAAGGATTTTGTGGCGAAAAATGGTATCACGCTGACCAGCCATAAGAAGCAAACGAATACGCTCAAAGAAGGCAAGCATACGCTGGCGTCGGGCGGCTACGAAATTGATGTGGCGGGGCTCGACGCGGGGTTGATTGTCGAGCCGGAGAATTTTGCCCTATATCGAGGCGAAACCAAGGCGATTCGGATCCGCTTCGTTGCGCCGACGCGGCCGAAATCGCTTCGTCCCGAACTGGTGTTAGTTACGAATGACAATGCCAAACTGTTGCAGCGTGATTGGGCCGGCTATCTCAAGCGGGATGTAAACGTGACCACGAATTCCGGCATCAAAATGGTGCTGGTCCCGGCAGGCGAGTTCATGATGGGACTCGCGATTGACGAGGTAAAACCGAATATCGAATTGATCCGCAAAGTCGACAAAAAAGCGTTCTCGGACAAGGTGCTACAGCAGATCGCCAACGAGGCGCCGCCTCACCTGGTGAGGATTACGAAGCCGTTTTCCATGAGTGCGACGGAGATTACTTTTAGTCAGTTCAAGCGTTTTGTGACAAAGGCCAAGTACAAGACCGACGCGGAAACGTCAGGCAAAGGCGGCACGGGAATCGATGCTGCCATCGGGCGCAAGCCTGAATTCACCTTTCTGAATCCCGGCTACAACCCGCTCAATGAATCTCCCGTAACAAATGTCACCTGGAAGGACGCCGAGGCTTTCTGCCATTGGTTGAGCAAGCAGGACGGCTGCACCTACCGCCTGCCGACCGAGGCCGAATGGGAACTTGCTTGCCGAGTGGGTTCGAAATCGCTGTGGTGTTTCGGGAACGATCCAAAAGAACTGCGGCTTCATATGCATTTGAACTTTTCTGTGAAGTTGATTGCGCCGGGAATGCCCATAATGGTGGAGAAACGGAAAGCGAACGGGTTCGGTTTGTTTGAAATGCACGGTAACGTTGCGGAGATGTGCTCCGACGGTTGGGATCCTGTTTATTACAAGAAAAGCCCACTCGACGATCCGCAAGGCCCCAAGCTTTTGCCGGCGATGCCACGAGTAATCCGCGGCGGAAGCTTCGCGGATCTGCCGCACGTAGGTTGGTCCGGATTCCGCAGCTCAATCGACCCGGCACTCGGGCATGCGACAGTCGGTTTTCGCATCGTCTGTGAGGTGCCCCTGCCTGCGAACGATCCGGGGCCGTGATTTTTCGCGTGACAAAGCGGCATGGTTTTTTTACACTGAATGATTGAGGTCGCCGACAAAAGTACTCTTTTCACGCTTTGCGTGTGAACGAGAAAACTTGAATCTTGTCGGCATGGAATTGGAAGTTCTTTTAGATTTAAGAGGATTCTAACGTGAGCATTATTCGTATCGGTCTGGCGGAAACCAAGAAATTCTCGGAAGGCTATTCCGCGATCTTCGGTCCAAAGAAGAAAAAGGACGAGCCGCAAGCCGCCCAAGAAACCGAGAAGAAACCCGCTAAGCCTGCGAAAAAAAAGGCCAAGAAGTAGGCATGTGACGGAAAATAGCTTGTAGTCGTTTCCACTCCGATTGGAACCATTCAAGTGCGCCGCCGGGCTTGTCCCGGCGGGATGAACTCGCTTGCTGAATCGAACCTTTTTCCTTGTCCCCTCGTATCAATCATTAGAGAACCTGTGGCAAGTTCCTCTCCGTATGCCGACTGTTCCGACGAAGAACTCCTCGTGCTGATTCGGCAGGGCACGAACGAGGCGTTCGGCACATTAGTTTGGCGATACGAAGGCGAACTATATGGTTACCTGCGCCGTTACTTGGGCGACGCCGATCTGGCGGACGACGTGTTTCAAAATACGTTTGTGCAAATCTTTACCAAATTGCACCATTATCAATCCGGTAGGCGTGCGCGTCCCTGGATATACGCCATCGCCACGAATCAGGCTATCGACGCCTTGCGACGTGAAAAACGGCATGAGGCCGTCCAGCTGCTTCTCGAAGGCGATGAGCTTCATGATGGTGGGCTGGCCCAGATTTTCATCGCGTTCGAAGCCGAGGGACCAGGCCCGTTGGAGCACATGCAGTTGGAAGAACGCCGGCAGTTCGTGCGAACCAGCGTCGATAGCTTGCCGGATATTTGGCGAGGGGTGGTAATCCTTGCCTACTATCAGGAACTCAAGTATCAGGACATTGCCGATATCTTGAAGATACCGGTCGGCACGGTGAAATCGCGATTGCACGCCGCGTTGGGCAAACTTCAAGTGATGTGGGCGGAGTCGCCGGTATTGCGAGAGGAATGATGTGATGGATGACGGAAAAATAAATGACCTTCTGCTCGGTTACCTGCTCGGCGCTATCGACGAATCCGATACGCGCAACGTTGAGCAATTGCTGAACGAAAGCCCAGCGTTACGCGATCGCTTGACGGCGATCCAACGAGCCATTGAACCGTTGGCTGCGGATCGTGAGAACGCTCCGACGCCGAACCGGTTGGTCGAACGTACACTAGCAAAAGTTGCTGAGGTGATTTGCAGACCAACGGCGCCCACGCCGCTGGCTGATCTGCCAATGGCGCCGCCCGTCTCGCCGACGACAATCGGTGGTCAGCGTTCTTGGTGGCGGCGAGCCGATATCATTATCGCGGCCTGTCTTCTCGCGACCGCAGTAGGAGTCGCTTTGACGATATTGGGGCAGATGCGCGGTCCCTCGTCAGCAGCAATGATGACACAGTGCAAGGACAACCTTCGCCTGTTCTTTGTCGCTCTTGAGCAATACCGCCAATTGAACGGCGAATTCCCCGATGTCGGCAAATACGACAAGCGCGACGTGGCCGGGTTGGTAGTGCCAATCTTACGCGATGCGGGACTGTTGTCGGCGTCGGCGTCGATTCGTTGCCCCGGCGTGGGCGATCCGCTTTCTGGGCCGGGCGATCTCAAAAATCTCTTGGCCATGAGCGACGGCGACTTTGAAAAACGCTCGCCTTGCCTGGTGATGTGCTATGCCTATTCGCTCGGTCATCGAGACGCCGATGGCACGCATTTTGGCCCCGGTGTGACGCCGGCGGGAGCCTGGAGCCAAACGCCGATCATGGCCGACCGTCCGCCCGCCGAGGGGATTCCCAACAATAGCATTAACCACGGCGGGGCCGGTCAAAATGTGCTCTTCGCCGACGGGCACATCGCCTTCATACCCAGCCGAACGATCGCCGGTGAAGACGATATCTTTCTCAACAAGGACAATCGTGTCGCTGCTGGCGTCGGGCCACGTGACATCGTCCTCGGCTACAGTTCTGCGAGGACATCAGGCCCGCTGCCTTGAGGCGAGCGGGGCATGTAAGC
>CAMAUE010000223.1 GCA_945861245.1 Singulisphaera sp. GP187 | reverse complement strand
GGCGGCCACGACATGGGCGGGCATTGATTGCGTATTGTTTAGGAAAACCGAAACAACAACTTCTCGATTCCGCCGCTTGCGGCTTAGCGCTCGCAAGGTGCCACGCGAGCGCTAAGCCGCAATTCAAAATCGGGAAGTTATTGTTTGCGTTTTCCTCAACGCCGCGGCCCTGCAACGTAGAGATAGATGACCGTTCCGATGACGCCGCAACCTGCCAACACTTCCAAGGCGCCGACGATAATGCCGACTCAAGCATGAGCGCGCCCACGGGCCATCTCATCGTTGGCTGCATGGCGAAGGCCAAGTATGCCCAAGACGATTGGAATGATGCCAACGATCCCAAGGCCGACCACGCAGGGGATGAGCATGAAGATGCTCGAATAATATGCGGCCAGCGCCAGCGCATTTCGAAACGGAATAATATTCTCGACGGCGCTGCTTTCCGGGCGGCGCTTTACTGGGCGGTCGTCCTGCTCATCATCGTAATCGGTCGGCATCGAATCTCTCCGCTGAAGGTAATGCGGTCACTAAGCCATAATCTCACGAATCGGCACGCCGTGATCGATCGCCAAGCGCTGTCGGCCTGGCAGGGCGAGGCGGTGCGAATCCAATCCTAACAGCGTCATGATCGTCGCATGGATGTCGGTGACGTAATGCCGATCTTCGACAGCGTGGAAGCCGAGTTCGTCGGTCGTACCATGGGCGATGCCGCCTTTGATTCCGCCGCCCGCCATCAACACCGAGAAGCCGTAGATATGGTGATCGCGTCCGTCGCCGCCTTGTTGGCCGGGCGTGCGGCCGAACTCCGTGCACAGGACGACGATGGTGTCGTCGAGCAGCCCGCGACGTTTCAGGTCGCGGATTAAGCCGGCGATTGGCTGATCGATCTGGGCGCAGTTTCGGCTATGGTTGGCGCGAAGCCCGCCGTGGGCGTCCCATGAGCCTGCTGCCCCGCCGCCGTGCTGGATTTGGATGAAGCGCACGCCGCGTTCGACAAGGCGGCGCGAGACGAGCAGTTGCGTGCCGAGATCGCGCGTCGTGGCATTCTCGATGCCGTAAAGGCGCTGCGTCTCTGGCGTTTCGCCTTGGGTGTTGAGCACTTCGGGCAGCGACGTTTGCATGCGGAACGCGAGTTCGTAGGAGCGGATGCGTGCTTGCAGCGCGGGATCATCGGGGAAGCGGTTGGCGCTTTCGCGGTTCAGGCGATTGACGAGGTCGAAGCCGATCGCCTGCTCCTCGGGCCGAACGTCGCCTTCGGAACGGACGAAATCGACGGGTCGAGTGGGATCGACGCGCAACGGAATGGCGTCATTGGCCGGGCCGAGGTAATGCCCGTCGCGGGCGTTCCAGTAGGGCCGCACGCCGAGCGAGATGTATTGCGGCAAATTGTCGTTGAGCGATGCCAGGCCGTAGTTGACCCAGGCACCGAGCGTCGGGTAGTTGCCATCGAGCATGTGGCGACCGGAGTGGAACTGCGTCTGGGCACCGTGATTGTTGTCAGAGGTCCACAAAGAACGCACGATTGCGCAATCGTCGATGACGTTGGCGACGTGCGGGAACCAGTCGGTGACTTCGATGCCGCTTTGGCCTCGCTTCGACCAGCCGACTTGCATCGGAAAGATGGTCGAGCGCTGCTGCCCGTTGGCGTCGTTGACGACGACGACGCGGTTGTTGCGATTGAGCAACTCGGGGTTCATCACGTAGGCGTAAGGCGTCTCGGTGATCGTGCGACCGGCATAGCGATTGAGCATCGGCTTCGGGTCGAACGATTCGAGATGGCTCATGCCGCCGTTGAGGAACACCCAGATCACGCTCTTCGCTTTCGGAGCGAAGTGCGGCCTGCCATCCGGCGGCGTCCAGCGCGGTTCATCGGCACGCGCGTCGCGCTCGAGCATCGACGCCAGGGCGATGCCGCCGAGGCTCATGCCGGCGTGACCGAGGAATTGACGGCGGTTGGTTTGCATGTTCGTTTCTCCAATCGTTTAGTCGCTCGCTGTCGACGAGCGTGCCTGGCATGACCTACGGTTGATTCACGTTCACAGGAAATTAGGCGACCGAAACCACCGGCACTGTGTGTATCACGTCGTTAATCGACCACGTCACCTCGGATTTGCATATCGGAAGGTAGCTTTCGGCAACCAATTTCTCTACGGCGTTCAATATCGATTGTCGTGTAATTTTTGGAACAACCACCAATCCCGGGCATGCAATAAACGGCGTTTCGCCGGTAGTGCTGGCTTCCATTTCAATATCCTGAGCAAGCCGAATCGGATCATAGAAGAACAAAGACTGCAGCATTCCATTCGCAAATCGCACCTGCACGCCTTGAAGCCAGCCCTTGGCTTCGGCCTCCCATTCGCCGCGATCGTCGTACCATTCCGGGAAAATAACGTCGTATGTCAATGTCGCGCTCATGCTGAATTCTCAAGTCGGTTTCAGTGGTGTCTTGGCAAGCTCTACTTCGTACTCATCGAGTGGCATCGGATACACGGGCACGATTTCAAAGTGATGCGGATCACGCCCACGCTGGATGATCATCAGGCTCTCAGGAATCGGCCCAACTTCGTAAGCGCCACCAAATCGCTCCAAACCTTTCGGGTGATCGAAAATCGAAACTCCTCGCATTGGCGACAACAATCCCGTCTTTGGATTAATGATAACATCAATCGGGCGTGGAACCAAGCTTGGACCGCCGCGGAAGTAATTATCCATCGGATGGCGACTCCCAGATCGCCCACGCCGAAAGCGAGCGGCTAAACATCGTCACCGTATCGTAATGAAATCGCTATGGTTCAACAACGCCTGCACCAATTGCGCTCGCGCTCGATGCGCGGCGTCCGGGCGCATCTTGTTCAGTTCGATCCAGCGTGCCATCGCGCTCTCGCATGCCTCCAATTCGTTTGGCGTCGGGGTGTAGCCCAGGAGCCAGGTGAACGCCGCGTGTGCAAATGCTTTCGGCTCCACGGACTTCTCCAGCCGCGTAGCGATCCTGTCAGCCAGCGTGACGGCGAGCCGACTGTTGTACAAGGCGAGAGCCTGCTGCGGGATGATGCTCTCCTGTCGGCGGTAGCAATCGAGCGGGTCGGCCTCGTCGAACGTCGTCAGGAATTTGTTGCGGTCGATGGCCGAATGGAAGAAGTAGATGCTTCGGCGCTTCGATGCCTCCTGCGCGGCGATCTCGACCGACGGCCCGCCGAGTGCCGGGTCGAGCTCACCCGCGAGATGCAGCAGGCTATCGCGCACGATCTGCGATTCCATGCGGCCCGTGTTCATACGCCAATAATACTTGTTGTCGGGGTCCGCCTTCAGATTCTTCTCTGCGACGCCGAGCGACGAGGTCGTCATGCGGTAGGCGTTCGACGTGACGATAAGGCGATGGACGTGCTTCATCGACCAGCGCGAATCCATCATCTCGACCGCCAGCCAATCGAGCAGTTCGGGATGCGACGGTGCCGCGCCCTTGCGGCCGAAGTCGAAGACGGTTGCGACAATCGGCTGGCCGAAATGGCGAGCCCAGATGTGATTGACGGCGACGCGCGACGCCAGCGGATTCTGGCGCTCGGTCAGCCACTTGGCGAGGGCGGCACGACGGCCGGTGCTCTCCTTCGGGAACGGTTTGAGGCGATTGGCGTCCGATTCGGTGTTATGTTCCTTTGTCTTCACGGCGCCGACGATCGGCATGTAGATTTCGCCGGGATTTGCCAGCGCCTTGCGTGCGCCATCGACTGCCGCTTTCGCCTGAGCCGCGTTCAGCTTCAACACCGTTTCGCCGGCTTCGACACGAGCGAAGGTCCATTCCGCCAGCGCGACGGCTTGCTGTTTCTCCGCCAGCGCGGCTGACTTCTTGGCTACGCTCACGTTGCCACCCGATGCCACGGCGCGATCGGCTTGCGAACGGGCGTTGACGGCAGCGATCATCGCCTCGGCATGCGCGATCTTCTTCTCCGCGACTGCGATGGCGGCCTTCGCTTGAGCTTCCGTAGCGGGAGCACCGGTCGCCTTCGCGATGCCATCGATCATCGCAACATCCGCAGGCAGCGTCGAGAGCGTGAACTCGTCGAAGCGAGCCGACGCATCGTACGTGATCAACTCGAGTTTGCCGGCCCGACGCGCGATCGGCAGGCGATAGACGAGCGGCGGCCGCCCATTGACGCTGACGTTGAGCAACGTGCCACGCACGCGCAGGACGATGTCGTTAAGTTCGTTGAGGGCAACATGGTACGTCTGGCTGCCGTCTTTAGGATAGGCGTTCTTGCCGTTCAGCTTGTACGAAACCTGCACGCGCGCTGGAGCGTGTGGCGTGAGGTAGATCATCGCTTCGTGATCGCTGTCCACATCGAAGGCGATGCCGACGGAGCGATAGGTCTCGCCGCCGAGTGTCGCGAATTTGACGCGGGCTTCAAAGTCGGTCGGCGGCACCTCGCGCAAACGCAACACGCCGCGGTTCGCACCGATCTTGTGCTGCACCAGTTTGCCGTTGACGTGTTTCCATTCACCGCCGACGACTTCCCAGCGTTTGGTATCGAGCGTGGCGAACGGGTCGCGAATGAGTTCGTGCTGTGCAACCTTCGTAGGATTTTGTTGCGGTTGCTTTTGCGCGAGCGCTAAACGTAAACGGGCCTCGGCAAGCTCCTTCGTGCCGGCTTCGCGTTGCAACTCGGCGGCGTGCAAATGGCTCTTGATGATCGCCGACCGCAAGCCCGGTTGATGCGCCTCCACGGGCAACGCAATCGGCTGAAAATGCAACATATGCTGAAACGACATCCCGGCGGGAATGAGCAGGCTCGGCAGGCCCGGCGCGATCTTGCGATTCTTGTCGATCATCGCCTCGTTGCCTCGAATATGAAACGGCGTTGGCATGTCGAGATTCGCGTCATACACGCGGGGCACGCCGTTCTTCATGATGTCGGTCTCGCCCGGCACGAGGTCAGTGCGAATCCCATACGGCTCGAACAACGCGCGAAAGCGATAGTAATCCACCTGGGAGATCGCGTCGTACTTGTGATCGTGGCATTTGCAACAGTTGAACGTCAGGCCCATGAACGCCTTCGAGGTATGCTCGATCGTCTCGTCCAGCCAGGTCGTGCGGTTGAAGAGGAAGTAGTGGCGAGCGAGAAACCCGGTGCCACGTAGGGCGTCGTCGTCGGTCGGATAAAGCTCGTCGGCGGCGAGCATTTCGCGCAGCATCTGGTCGTAGCCTTTGTCGCGGTTGAGCGAATCGACGATCCAGTCACGCCAGTGCCAAATGTGCCGTTGGCTATTGCGGAGTTCCGCTCCCAGGCCCCACCAGTCGCTGTAACGCCAGATGTCCATCCAATGTCGGCCCCAGCGCTCGCCGTGATGTGGATTGGCGAGCAGACGATCAACGACCTTCTCATACGCATCCGGCGCCTTATCCGCGAGAAACGCCTGCATCTCCTCGCGCGTCGGCGGCAGGCCGATCAGGTCGAGATAGACACGCCGCAACAACAGGCTGCGTTCCACCGACCCCTGCGGCACCAGTCCGTGCTTCTCTTGAGCGTCGGCGAGAAACGCGTCAATCGGGTTGCCCTTCTTATTCTTCGGCACGGCAGGTCGCACCGGCGGACGAAACGCCCAATGCTCGCGCGGATCGGCCTCGGCACGCTCGTCCTTCGGGCCGACGGCGCCTTGCTCGATCCAACAGCGAATCGTCGCGACCTGCGCGGGCTTGAGCGCTTCGCCTTCCTCCGCCGGCGGCATGCGTTTGAAGCCTTTCATGCCGAGGACGTGCTTAAGCAGCGGGCTATCGTCCGGTCTGCCCGCGACGATGGCCGTGCCTTTGTCGCCGCCGTCCTTCATGAATTGGACCGTGTCAACACGCAGCCCGCCCTTTTGCTTGATGGCACCGTGGCAGGCGTAACACGAACCCGCCAGGATCGGTTTGACTTCGCGCCCGTAATCAACAGCGGGCGGTTGGCTGATGGTCATCGCACTGGCGAGCAGGAAGGTAGTCGACAGGAGCGTCATGGGAAGCAATCCGAAAAAAAAGTGGCGGGAAGTTCCCTTCACAGTTACCATGATCCCGATGGAATGTCAACCAAAACCCGACCGCCGTTTTCCAGTGCTCGTTCGCACGCGCTTACGCATTACCGAGAATTGAGGAATTGAATCATGCTCGCATCCGCAGTCGTCGGTGTTGGCTTTATCGGTCCGGTGCATGTCGAAGCGTTGCGGCGGCTCGGTCGGCCGATCGCGAGTGTACTCGGGTCGTCGCCTGAGAAAAGCCGACGCGCCGCCGAGCAGCTTGGGCTGAGCCGAGGGTATGCGAACTTTGACGAATTGCTGGCGGATGCGAGCGTGGGCGTCGTGCATCTGACGTCGCCGAACCGGTTGCATTTCGAGCAGTGCCGGCGCGTGCTTGAGGCGGGCAAGCACGTTATCTGCGAGAAGCCGCTGGCGATGAATGTGCGTGAGTCGGCTGAGTTGGTCGCGCTGGCGGCACGCGCCAATCTCGTCGCGGCGGTCTGTTACAACGTGCGTTACTATCCGCTTTGCCTCGAAGTACGCGAATGGATCGCCTCGGGGCGATTGGGCGAGATTCATCACATCACCGGGTCCTACGTGCAGGATTGGCTACTGCACGACACCGACTTCAACTGGCGAGTCCTGGCCGAGGACGGCGGCGAACTGCGGGCCATCGCCGACATCGGCACGCATTGGCTGGACCTTGTACAGTCGATGACGGGCTTGCGCGTCGTCGAGGTCTGCGCGGACTTGAAGACGGTGCTGCCGATCCGCCGTCGACCTGCGGGTGCGGTCGAGACGTTCCAGGCTAACACGACCGTGCCGAGCGACTTGATCGACGTGCCGATCACGACCGACGATTACGGCTCCGTGCTGTTACATTTCGAGCAAGGCACGCCCGGCTGCTTCACGGTGTCGCAAGTGATGGCAGGCCGAAAGAACTGCCTGCGGTTTGAAATCGCCGGGTCGGCCTGCTCGCTGGCGTGGAACAGCGAACGCCCTGACGAACTCTGGATCGGCGAGCGCGACCGCCCGAACGAGTTGCTGCCGCGCGACCCGGCCTTGCTACATCCGAACGCCCGGCGCTACACGAACTATCCCGGCGGCCACAACGAGGGGTTCCCCGACACGTTCAAGCAACTCTTTCGCGCGATCTATGAGGCGATCGACAAGGGCGATCCGAATGCGGCGACATATCCGACGTTTGCCGACGGGCATCACGAGATCGCGCTGTGCGACGCGATCCTTCGCAGCCATCGCGAACGGCGCTGGGCGCCGGTTTAGCCGCTCGCCTTTGGCGAGCGCGAACATCGAGTCGGGCGATCCCGTCCGCGCTCGCCAAAGGCGAGCGGCTAAACAAAACGAACGAATTTGCTTTTGCGACCCCGCTCCCGATTCGTATCGTAATCTTCAACTTTCTCACTGCTGTCCGGCTAACGGTTTTAGATTTTGACGCAAGTTATGCTACAACAATGACCTAGGTTCGGTTATGGCTGTTTTCGATTTCAACTCGGTCGTACATTGGAGTCATTCTTTCCGCCTCAACGTCTGGCGTGGGATGACCTAT
>CAMAUE010000222.1 GCA_945861245.1 Singulisphaera sp. GP187 | reverse complement strand
GGCGATTCGCGATTACGGCATCTATCTCGCGGTCGCCGAGACGTTCGCACCATTGGCGGAGTGCGTGTTGTTCTGGATCGCATTCGCGCCGCTGAAGCAGCCGATGCGCGACATGATGGCGATCGTGCTCGCGAACTTGGCGTCGTTCGGGATCGGGATCGCGATGCAATACGCGATGGGGTTGATAGGATAGCGTCAGTTCGGCAATCTGCATTTTCCGCTTGCGGCTTAGCGCTCGGATAATCCCACGAGAGCGCCAAGCCCAGGCCCCAAATTGAAAGGACCACATTCGATGCATTTTCCCATTCGATCGTTGATGTTGCTCGTCGTTTTTACCATGCACGCGGCCACGGCGTTTGCCGATGGCGATTATCAGTTTCGCGTCGAGTCGAATCTGCGTGCCGGTGTCGCGAAGGTCGATATCACGCCGCCGCCGGATACGCCTGTCGTCGGTCATGTGCGGCCGACGAACGGCGTGCGCGATCCGATTCGCGCCGGCGTGCTGCTGCTCGACAATGGCGACACGCGGGCGGCCATCGTCACACTCGATCTCATCAACACGCCAAGCGACATGGTCAGCCAACTGCGCGAAGCGATTGCCGACCGCACCAAGACGCCGGTGAAGAATATCATGATCTCGGCATCGCACAACCACTCCGGGCCGGGCTGGTCGAGCGAGTCTGGCTGGAGCCGA
Organism: Singulisphaera sp. GP187; assembly: GCA_945861245.1. Lineage (GTDB taxonomy): Bacteria > Planctomycetota > Planctomycetia > Gemmatales > Gemmataceae > SIAQ01. The sequence goes on along the minus strand of CAMAUE010000222.1, from coordinate 7,001 downwards.
CAGATGGTCGCCAAGATCACTGCCGCTGCAGGCGACGCTCTCAAACATCTGCGTCCCGTCACGATCGGTTATGGCGAAGACCGCATCGACTTCAACATCAATCGCCGTAAGGTCGTCGATGGGCGAGCGCTGGTTCGGCTCAATCCGGATGGGCCATGCGATCATCGTGTCAAGGTGTTGCGCTTCGACGATGGCAAGTCGCTGGAGCCAATGGGCGTGCTCATGCATGCTGTCTGCCATCCGTGCGTCTTCACCTGGGGCGACAGGTTGACGCCGCCGTTTCCCAAGGGGTTTCCGAAAATCAGCGCCGACTTCCCTGGCGAGGCTCAGACTTTCGTCGAGAAGATCTACGGCCCAAAGACGCATGCGATGTTCTTGCAGGGCTGCTGCGGCGATATCCGCCCGAACCTGCCCGGCGTGCCGTACCGTTGCGGCGACGAGGCAGACATCAAGTGGACAGGCCGCAGCCTCGGCTGTGCCGTCGTGCGTGCCGTGGATCGAAGCGTCGTGCGCGAGGAATTGGCGAAGCGGAAGACGATCTATCCGCTCCGCTGTGCGTCGAGCGTGATCGATCTGCCGGGCAAGAAGGGCAAACTGGCGTGCGAGATGCAAGCGATGCGCGTCGGCGATTTTTTGCTGTTGACGATTCCGGGCGAGCCGATGGTCGAGTACGGCTTCAAGATCGAGAAGGCCATCGCCGACCGTGCGATTCCGATTGTCGTCGGTTACGCCAACGGCCATCTCGGCTACATCTGCACGGCGGAGTCGTACAAGTACGGCGGCTACGAGCCGAACAGCTCGCCGCTACTGCCGGAAGCCGAGCCGATGATTCTCGCGGAGCTTGGCCGATTGGCGGATCGAGTTCTTGCGGATGTGTTTGAATCATTGAAACCGGGTGCGAAATAAAACTCGCAGCTCTTCCGTTGAAAGGATCGATTCGCATGTTAGGTGTTATCCGTTGCCTCGGCACTTTGGCGCTCTTTGGTGTTTTCGTGCCAATGGTCCACGCGCAAGCCGCGAAGCCGGTCGGCGTGCAGGGGCCAATTGGCTGTCTGAAGAATCCGAAGAAAGTCGAGCGATTGGAAATCAAGAAGCCCGGTGTGTACGAGAATTATCTCGTAGACGGCAATTGGGGCGTCGGCAATCGCGTTAAAATCACGGCTGACAATGTCATCCTACGCAACTGCGAAATCTTCAATTGCGGCGGCAATGGCGTCGGCGTCTTCGCCAAAAACATCACCATCGAAAACTGCAAGATTCACCACTGCCTCAAAGGAACATTCACGCAGCAGGACGACGCCCACGGCATTACCGGCGCCTGGACGAACATCACCATCGGCAATTGCGAAATCTCCCACGTCTCCGGCGACGCGGTCCAATTCGATCCCGATCGCAAGTTCACCGGCAAAGTCGTCATCGAGAATTGCACCTTTTGGACCGGCCCCCTCAATGAGGACCGCGCCGGCTTCAAGAAAGGCGAACGCCCCGGCGAGAACGGCATCGACACCAAAACCCAGGCCAAGGGCGAACGCTGCGAACTGATCGTACGAAATTGCTACTTTCACGGCTGGAATCAACCAGGCCAAATCGGCAACATGGCGGCCCTGAACCTCAAGGAGAACGTCCACTGCAAGATCGAGAACTGCGTGCTGCGCGACAACGAGATCGCTTTTCGCGTGCGCGGCCCAGGCAAACGCGGCGGCGCTCATGTCGATATCAAAAACTGCGCGATCTACGATTCCGCCGTCGGCGTGCGTGTTGAAGACAAGGCCGAGAACCTCAAGATCGACAAGCTCGGATTCGGCCCCGGCGTGTCGCGCAAGTTTCACATCGTCAAGAACACGCCTGGGAAAGGATTTGAAAACAAAGACGAGTTCACCGCGCCCAACCTGGACAGCGTCCTCAAGATGGGAGTATCGTTCAAACGATAGAAAATGTCGCATTTTCAGGCGAATCAAGATGGGGGGCACGACAGCACTTGCAGTTAACCAAGACCAACCACGGATATTACGAATTACGCGGATGAGAAAAAAGTCTCGCGATTTTTTCCCGATCCGTACGATCGGTGTTATCCGTGGTTTATTTCTTACAAGTGCGGTACGGCATCCGTTCGGCCTCTCCCGAACGGTCGCTGTGCGGAAAGGCGTCGAACCCCACCGCTGCGTTCGAATCGAGCGATTGTTATTTCGCCGTGCCGATGCGCCAAAGGTGATTCTTCGTGCGAATAAACAGGCTATTCGAGGCGGCGGCGGGTGAGGCCATGATATCCTCGTCAATGTCCACGCGCGACACCACATCGAGCTTGCGGTCGGCACGCACGATGATCGCTTTGCCTTCCTTGCTGAAGAAATAGACGTTGCCGTTGGCGACGAGCGGGGTGGCGCGGAAGGCGTCGCCGAGGCGTTCCTTCCAGACTTCCGTGCCGGTCTTGGCATCGACGCAGATGGCGGTGCCTTGATTATTGGCGAGAAAAACCAGGCCGTTGACGAATACCGGGCAGGCTGCATCGGGCGTGGCGCCGGTGTATTTCCAGAGCACGTTCGATTTGGTCGTGTCGTCCTTGCCGCCCGCTTTGATCGCGAACAGCGGACCTTTCATGCCCTGGACGGCATACACCGTATCACCGACGAGTGTTGGGCCGGAGATAACGCGGTTACCCGTGAACGGCTTGCACTGCCACAGGCGCTTGCCCGTCGCGGGTTCGTAGGCGTCGAGCACGTTGCCGCCGAAGACGACGAGTTCGGGTTGGCCGTTGTTGTGGAAGATGAACGGCGTGGTGTAGGAGTCGGCGGGTTCGCCCTTGGCGCCGGTGGTGCGTTCGGCATGCCAGACTTGCTTGCCGGTGAGTTTGTCTTGTGCGACAACATAGCTCTTGCCATCGCCTTTCGGGTCCTGCATGCAGACGGAGATCAACAGATCGCCGTGGAGGATGGGCGAGTTGGCATGCCCCCACCAGATGGAGTAGAAGCCGTGCTTCTTGCTGAGGTTGTCCTGCCAAACTTTATCGCCGGCGAAGGTGTAGCAAGCGAGTTCGCCGTTGCCAAAATGCGCCCAGACGTGTTTGCCGTCGGTGATCGGCGACGGGCTGGCCATGTTGTGCTCGTCGTGGTAGCGGTTTTCGCCGACGAGGCCTTTGCGACGCGGTTCGCCTGTGCCGACTTCGCGCTGCCATTCGATTTTGCTGGTGCGTGAATCGATGCGCAGGAGCAGCAGTTGCTTGTCGTTGACCTGCGTGGTAACGAAGACCGCCTCGCGCCAAATCGCCGGCGTGGACGTGCCCCAACCCGGCAGCGGCGTCTTCCAGGCGACGTTCTCGGTTTTGCTCCACTTGATCGGCAACTGCTGACCATGGGCCACGCTATCGTTGGTGTTGCCACGCCATTGAGGCCAAATGTCCGTCGAGGCTTCCTTGACGGGTTGACCGAGCGTAAGAAGAAGCGAGAGTGCGAACAGATTCATCGAATAAACTCCCAACTGAAATTATCGAGTGACATCCAACTAAATACGTAGGTTGTTGTATTGTGTTTAGCCGCGACGCGCCAGCGGAGCGCGTGGGAGGCGGTTCAATCATCGCTCACCCGTTGTCGAAGGATTCAGGGAATTTGATTCGTCGTATATGTCAGCCAGCTTCAACGTGCAAGCAATCGATGCGAGGGTAATGGCTTCGGTGAGTCCGATCGCCTCGTGCATGTCCCAACCACCGTCCGCATTTCGATGAAAATGTTCGACAAGCGCCTTGTCCTGCGTGACCAAGACATAATCGTACAGCGATGGATTCCAGGTTCGATGGCGTTGGAACTTTTCGCCGCGGTCAAACGCTTCGGTCGATTTTGACAGTACTTCCACGATGGCCGTCGGGTTCATGATGATGTCACCCTGGTCGTCAAAATACTCTGGCTCACCGCAAACGACCAGAATATCGGGATAGGAGAACATCCCACTCACGCTGCGCAGCGAAACGAGGCCGAGACCGCTGCGAACTTTGGTGTCTTTGGTGACGGCGAAACAAGGCGTGCCTTTCAACTGGATATTTAGCTGCGTGCCAATGTTGAGCGAAATAATACCATGAGGCAATTTCTATCCCGCCATCTCCACGATATCGCCGTCGAGCGGGATGACCAAACCGTCAAGATAGAGATGACGATGAAGGCTTACACGTTCCGTGGCCAAATATTGTTCGATGCTGACTTTGGGTCGAGGCACGGGAGAACGGACCGATGCAGTGCTCATGGCATGTCTCCGAAACGATGTTCACGATATTGTATACCGCACGCGGTTGGAATTGTCGCATCGGTGGCACAGGCATTCCTGTCTGTGCAAACCCCAAACACAGAACAAGAATGTCTGTGCCACCGTTCAATAAATCGGACAAGTCTAGCCGTTCAAGGTGTATCATCGGTGACGAATTCTTACCGCCGGCGAATCTCCGCTTTCGTGAAGGCTAACGCCACATTTTCGTATGACCGCCGCGCCGCTGCCAGGGCGTTATAGCCCTTCTGCTTCTGCACATGTCCGCTTACCTCCACGCAGACGCAGCCCGAATATCCCGCGGCACGGATGGCACGCAGCAACGCGATGTAGTCGACTCCCGCATCACCCGGCAATGCGAAGACGGCTCGGCCATTCTCAATACGAGTATCCTTGATGTGCACGAAACGCGTGTGCGGGATCAGCGTCTTCACTGTGTCGGCGATGGTCAGGTCGCGATGCTGAAAATGGCTGTAGTCATACGCCAACTTGATCCACGGGCTTTTTACCTGGTCCATCAGCCAAATCGCTTGCTCGGGCAGATTCATCGCGCCGAAGCGGTGCGGCTTGACGGCGACTATGCTCTTGTGTCGTTCCGCGATGCGAGCCCACGCTCCAACCCGATCGGCGAACTGGCGACGCAGCTTGTCCCACTGGCCGACAGCGCCACCGAGGATCGTCTCGAGCACCGGCGCGGCATCGGGCGAAAGGTCGCGACCCAGTTCCAGCGCTGCTTCCAATCGCGGCAGATTATCGCGATGCGACTGCTCGTTGCCTGCCAGCGGCAGATTCTCCATCAACGCCGGCAGGCTGACCCGAAGCGTGCGCAGGCGCTCGCGCACACGCCGGCGTTCGTCCTTGCCCAGCCGTTTCGGTTCGGCAGGATAGCCCGGCATCAACGCCAGTTCGACGGCATCGTACCCGATCTTCGCGCATGCTTCGAGACCGGCATCGAGCGTGAGATTGCGCATGCCGTAAAGGCTGTACCCGAACGGGAGGGCCGGGGCCTTGCCCTGGGCCGTCGCACGCTGGGTTAGCAAGATTGAGCCGATGGTGGCGCTTTTCAGAAACATTCGGCGAGACATCGACATAACATGGCCCCTCGATTTGCAATGGCAGGCGAATTCGTTGTAGATATAGTGTATGCTTCAACGCGAATGCTTGCCGCTAACCGCTTGCGGTTTAGCGTTCGCATGGTGCCGCGCGAGCGCTAAACGATACACGAAATCGAATACACCTTTGGAATCACTATGCACGAATCATCGTTTGAATTCCTCAATCAACTTCTGCTCACGCCCAGTCCCTCGGGCTATGAGCAGCGCATCCAGGAAGTCGTCCGCGCCTGGGCCAGGCAGTACGCCGACGAGGTTCGCACGGACTTGCATGGCAACGTCATCGCTGCTCTAAATCCGACGGGTTCGCCGCGGATCATGTTGGCCGGGCATTGCGATCAACTCGCGTTGATGGTCCAGCATATCGACTCCGAGGGATTCCTCTACGTGCAGCCGATGGGCGGGTGGGACATGCAGATTCTGCTTGGCCAACGCCTGACGGTGTGGACGAAGACCGGGCCGGTTGTTGCCGTCGTATCACGCAAGGCGCCGCACGTTCTCACGACGGAGGAGCGGAAGAAAGTTCCCGAGTTCATCGACATCTGGGTCGATATCGGAGCCAAGGACCGCGCCGAGGCAGAATCGCTCGTCGCGCTCGGCGATACCATTACGGCGGCGTTATCAACGCAGGCGATGCGGAACGAGCTGTTCACGTCGCCTGGCCTGGACGACAAAGTCGGCGTCTGGACCGTCATGGAGACATTGCGATTGCTCAAGGGCAAACCATTGCAGGCGGCGATCTTTTGCGTCTCCACCGTGCAAGAGGAGATCGGCCTACGCGGCGCCGCCACCAGTGCTTACGGGATTCATCCGACCGTTGGCATCGCCGTCGATGTCTGCCATGCAACCGACACGCCAGGCAACGAAAAGAAGCAGTTCGGCGAGACCAAGCTCAACGCCGGCCCGGTCGTCTTCCGCGGGCCGAACATCAACCCACACGTACACGAACGCCTGGTCGCAGCGGCAAAGACGCAAAGCATCACGATCCAGCCGCGCGGCGTACCGAAAGCGACCGGCACTGACGCCAACGCCATGCAGCTGGCGCGCGACGGCGTGGCGGCGGGGCTCGTCAGCATCCCCAATCGCTACATGCACAGCCCGGTTGAAGTCGTCAGCCTGAAGGATCTCGACGCCGCCGCCAAACTCCTCGCGGAGTTCTGCACGAGCGTCACAACCGAGATGAGCTGGATTCCGTGAACGTGGATCGACGGGGATGTAAATCGCGTCAGAGTCACGCACGAAGTAAGTGGTTTGAACTCGCCGCCAGTCGCTATACCTTGAACGGCTAGTGGTCCGACCAGCTTGATTTGACAGGTGGGGCCAGGCATTCCTGCCTGGCCAGTTCGCACCACTAGGCCTGCCCGATTTATTGCACGGTGGCAAAGACATTCCTGTCTATGCTTGGGGTTTCACAGACAGGAATGTCTTTGCCACCGATGCGACAATTCAAACCGCGTGAAGTATACGGACTACTTACTTCGTGCGTGGCTCTGACCAGCATTACCCATTCGCGGAAATTTACGTCATCAACGGTATCCAAAATATTGGCATCTCGAAAATCTCTGGCGAGGCATGAATGACGCCACCGACAAAAGTCGCTTTACGAGCCGGAAGCGTAAGCGACGGACTGGAGAAATCCGT
>CAMAUE010000221.1 GCA_945861245.1 Singulisphaera sp. GP187 | reverse complement strand
CCTCGGAAGAAACCTGCCGCAACAAATACAGAATCACGAAAGAACGAAAACACGAAAGTGGAACTCAATAATATTTTTCGTGATTTCGTACTTTCGTTCTTTCGTGATTCTGTATTTGTTGCGGCGTGGCCGCGCTATGTGTTTCGTGGTTAAGTGCATTTGATATGCAAGCGTTGTCGTGCACCCTTGGACCTTGAATCCGCATCTTTGCTCTTGCACGATCGAATCGATTTGGTATTTCTTTTGCGAATCACGATAATTGTTTTTTGGGGGAAGGATCCCATGTCGGCAAAATGGGGAATGTGGGCGATAGCATTGGCTTGGCTGATGGTATCTGGCGGTTGTCGTACGACGCAGCCTGACCTTAAGCCAGGCAAAGAACCCGAGCGCTTCGCGTCGCCTCCCGATCGGCTCAACACGCCGGGGTTGCCGAAGAGCGCCTTCGACACACCGGTCGACCCGGCCAAAAACCACATGGATAGCAAGCAAAGTAACGGCGTCATGCCGACGCGCGGTGTTGGTGCGCCGGGCGGTGGGGGCGGCATGGGTGGTCGTTAGACCGTCGGCAGGAACCGCTGCATCGTTGCTCGCAGGGTCGCCTCAATCTTCGCGCGGTCGCTCGCTTCGATCGCGTCTCCCGTTTCGTTCAGGCCGCTCCAGCCTAACGTGATCGGCCAACCCGCGTGCTCGGCGGCGTGGTTGAACTGCTCGCGCACGCGCTGGCTCCACACCAGGCCGAAGCGATCGCGAAAATCCCGCCACAAGCGATCCGCCGACGACGCGCTATCCTTCCGCCTCATCAGACACATCCAGATGAGCCAGGGCAACACCGGCAGCATCGCATCGATTGCGGTCGTTTCCAGCCAACTCGGCAAGCGATCCGGCGCGTGCAGGAGCAATAATTCTCCCGCGCACCACAACAGCATCCATAGCGAAGCCAGGGCGAGTCGCGTCGGTAGATAATTGAGCGCTCCCACAGCCAAGGTTCCGATCAGGAAGTACAAACGAACGCCGTCGGTCGAATCGGTGTCGAGCAACATTCGTTCCGCCACTGGCAGCACCATGACGGCAAGCAACCCGATCACGACAAAATTCCACGCCCCGACGTGCGGCCTGCGTGCACCGAGAACCGCCACGCCCGCGCCGCCGACCAGGCACAATGCCGCGTAACGCCACGGATTCACCGTGGCGCGATCGGCCGATTCGAGCGCGAACACTAAGGTCCACGCCAGCCAGGCGATGCTCGCCCAAATCAGCGCGTGCATCAGGCTCGATCCACGATTGGCGCGGATGGCGCTGAGCAATGGAATCATGCCGAAAATCATCGATCCTGTCAGCTGATCGTTAGTCATACCGAAGATTGCCGTTAAACCGGGTAACTCATGCGGATCGTACGCATCGCGCTCGCAAGAAAACTGGCCAACCGGAGCGGTTCGCTATTTTTTGCTGACGCTGCGTTGGTCGATGTAATAGGAGAAGCCCAGCCATCGGATGAGAGAGGACCTTTCCATGAAGATAATTCTATGGTCGGTTGTGGTGAGCGTGATTGCACTCGGCTGCGCAACGCCTGCATCAGCTCAGTTTTTCTTCAAAGCGAAGCCGCGAGTCAACCCATTGCAGCGCGTGCCGGAGTTGATTATCACGTTGAAGACGGACAGCGACGAACGGAAGCGCGCCCGCGCCGCCGAGGAGTTGCGCGACTACGACGCGACGATGTTCGGCGAGATTGTTCCGGTCCTGGCGGACGCGCTCCTGATGGACAAGAAGCAAAGCGTTCGGCTGGAAGCATTGACGGGGCTGTCGCGGATTCGGCCCGTGAATGCGATAGCCGGCCAGGCGATGGAGAAGGCCGCGGCTGAGGATGAATCGCTGCGCGTTCGCCTGCAGGCGCGGACAGCCATGACGAAGTATCACGTGGCCGGATATTCCTCCAAGCGACCGGATGTGACGACGGCGAATCGTAAAGTAACGAACGAACCACCGTTGACGTTGATCCCTGGTCCGTCGTCAAAGTCGGCCATTGCGCTGCCGCGAGTGGACGCGTCCCCGATGCTCGAACCGATGTTAACGCTCCCGAATACGCCGCGTCCGCTGCCCAAGGGGGTGGCCGCACCACCAGCGAAGACGACGCCCGCTGAGCCGCCGTTGAAGGGGCCGTCGCTTTTTCCATGAGCGTTGCGGTGTTCCGCATGTGGCTTAGTGCTGGCGTCGGATGCTGCGCATTATCTTACTTCGCGTCTTTCGGGCCGCCGCCGAGCTGTTTCCAATAGAGTTCGTGGTAGGCGTTGAATCGCGGTATCGGCACCTCCTCGTTGACCAGTTCGGGTTGCACTTCTTGCCACCAGCGATCATACGCGGCTTTCAGTTGCTGAAATTCTTTCGGATGCTCGGCTCGAACGTCACGCTTCTCGCCGGGGTCTTTTGAGATGTCGAAGAGTTCCCAGTTCTCTTTTCCTTTGCCAACGCTAACCATCCGAAATTGGCTGTTTCGTACAGCACAGTTGGCGTATTGCGATTGCTTCGCCTGGCCCTTTGCCCAGCGGCCGACGTGCACGAAGAGATTGCGGTCGGCCCAGTCGGCCTTCAGATTTTCCAAGAGTGGTACCAAGCTTCGGCCATCGGTTTGAATCCTCTCGGGTATCTTGGCGCCGGCGATTTCCGCGAGCGTCGGGAAGACATCGAGATGGGCCGCCAATCTTGGCACATCGATTCCGCCTTTGAGTCGGCTCGGCCAGGAGACGAAGAACGGCACGCGCGTGCCGCCCTGGTACGGCGTGACCTTGCTCCCACGCATGCCGGCGTTGAACACCATGACGCCTGCCGTGCCGCCGTTGTCGGTCATGAAGATGATGATGGTGTTCTCTTCGAGATTCCATTCCTGCAACTTGGCCATGAGCTTGCCGACGTTATCGTCGATGTTTGAGATCATGCCGAAGAACTTGGCGACGTTCGGCTTCACCTTGCCGGTGTACTTTTTTTCGTCCTCGTCCCTGCAAATGAGCGGCCCGTGCGGTGCGTTCGGCGAGATGTGCACGTAGAACGGCGTTTTGTCTTTGCGTTTGGCGTCGATCCAGCCCAACGCCTGGGAGAAGAATACATCGGTGCAGTAGCCCTTGGTTTTCACGAACTTGTTATTGTGCAGAATGGCGGGGTCGAAGTATTTGTTGCCTGGTGCATCGCCGCAACTGCCCGGATAGGTCTGCCCGATGCCGCCGGCGCCGTGGATGAAGGTCTCGTCGAAACCGCGTTGGCCGGGTTGATACGCCGGTTCGTCGCCGAGATGCCATTTGCCGAAGATGCCCGTCGTATAGCCCGCGAGGCGAAGCAGCTGGGCGAGCGTGAACGAGCGGAGGTTGAGCCGTTCGCGTTCGTTGATGGTGTGAGTGATGCCGTTCTTGAATTCGTGCCGACCGGTCATCAGGGCCGAGCGCGTCGGGGCGCAGGTCGGGCTGACGTGAAAGTCGGTGAAGCGGACGCTGCGGGCGTGGAGCTTGTCGATGTTGGGCGTCTTCAAGATCGGATTGCCATGGCACGAGAGGTCGCCATAGCCTTGATCGTCGGTGATGATGAGGATGATGTTGGGCTTCGATCCCGCGAGCTTTTGGGCCGATGCCGTGGCGGGAAAGAACACGATCGCGGCGAGTGCCAACAGTGTCCAGGATGCGGCGGCGAGCTTATTCATGTGTCACCTTTCGTGGCGAGGTTTTGCTTTCGTTTAGCGCCCGCGCGAAGCCGTGCGAGTGCTTGAACTGGCGCTAAATGATGAGATTTCAATTTACTGCAATCCCAATCGTGAAGCGACGGTTTGTGCCAATCCGAAGTTTTCACTTTCCAAAGAAGATGCTTGATCCGATCAGAATATTTTTACCCTCTCGATTCGTCAAGAATCAATAAGTAAACATACGCTACCGGCAGAACCCCATCATTTAGAGTAGAACCGATGAGACCTCACACATCCTCGCTGGCGTTAGCGGTCGCGCTATTTGCGGGTACGGGCCTTCACGCTCATCCCGGTTTTGCGCACGACCACGACGCCAACGCACCGGGCATGCGGCTGTGGAAGAGCGCATCGGGCGGGAGCCAGTTTTTGGCGGCGTTTGTGCATGCCACGAGCGACGAGGTGCAATTCGCGGACACCGCCGGCAAGCGCCTCACGTTGCCTCGCTGGTTCCTGTGCGCCGCCGACGAGGCATGGATCGGGCAGCGAGTCACTGAGATTCAACGGATGAACGGGCATTTTGTGGTGCTCCAGGAAGCCGATACGAAGATGCCGACGCCGGCGATTCAGAAGGCGTTTGAGCCGTTCAAGGACAAGATGAAAGTTCGCACGGACGAGAATTTCTTCTATGTCGAGTCGGACGGTTTACCAAGCCATCCGATGATGAAAGGCATCCGCGCCTGGCAGCAGCAGGTTCCGCTGCCTCAGCCCTATACGGGAAACAACGGCTGGCGGATACCACTCAAGCCGATGCTCGCCGACAAGCCGATCTCAGCGAAGCGGGCGCTCTTCCGCGGCGCGATTGCTTTAGCAGTCAATGGCGTGCCGATCTTCAACGCCCTCAACAATCGCGGCGAGGATGCGTTTCTCGCCGGCGAACTCGACCAATGGGGCGGGCATTGCGGTCGAGGCGACGACTATCACTATCACGTCGCGCCGCTGCATCTCGAAAAAATCGCCGGCGTGGGCCGCCCCCTTGCCTACGCCCTCGACGGCTTCCCTATCTTCGGCCTCACGGAAGCGGATGGTTCCCCGGTCGGTAAGCTCGACGAGTTCAACGGCAAGTTCGGCAAGGACGGCACGTATCGCTATCACGCCACCAAGACGTATCCCTACATCAACGGCGGCATGCGCGGCGTCGTTGATGTCCGCGGCGATCAGATCGATCCGCAGCCCCGCGATCTGCCCGCTCGACCAGGCCAGCAACCGCTCAAAGGCGCCACGATAACTGACTTCTCACGCGATGACGCCACGAAGACGTTTGCACTCAAGTACGACCTGCGAGGCAAGACACATTCGGTGAATTACACGATCAACCAGAATAGCTCCGTGACCTTTGTGTTTGACAAAGGCACGATTGGCGAGACGACTGAAACGTATCGCCGTGATCCGAAAGACGCCAAGAAAAAGAAGAAAGGCCCGGGCCGTGACGAGGAGCAGGACGACTCGCCGCCCTGGCCGCCAATGTGGATCGGCTTGGTAGGCGTCGGCGGAATGCTCGGTGTTGGTGCGGTCGCGTTCTTCATTCGACGTGGCATTCGCAAGTAACATACTGCTCCCTGTCCTCCGCTTGCGGCGTAGCGCTCGCGGGGGACCTTCCGAGCGCTAAGCCGAACTCGGCAATCACTCTGAACCCCGAAACAACGAAGGACGAAATGACACTCAATCGATTGGTTCTCGCTATCGCTTTTTGCTTCACCGCCATCATGCCCGCAAACGCTCAGGCCCCGTATGCGGCCTGGAAGCACACAGGTTCCGTGTTCATCCTCACTACCCCGGAAGGCGCAAACCTGCCCGCCGCCGCGACTGAGAAAGACTTCCCGTTGCTGGTGCGATTGCACAAGGACTTCTTCAACTTCACGCAAACGAAAGCCAACGGCGATGATCTTCGCTTTTCGACAACCACCGGCATGCCGCTCGCTTACCAAATCGACGAATGGGACGCCGCCAACGGGCATGCCGCCATTTGGGTACGCATCCCCACGATCCAAGGCAACGCACGACAGGAGATCAAGCTTCACTGGGGCAAGCCCGATGCCGTCAGCGAATCGAACGGCAAAGCGGTGTTCAACGAATCGAACGGCTACCTCAGCGTGTGGCATCTGACCGATTCCGCCAAGGACGACGTCGGTACGCTCTCCTCCGTCAACAAGGGCACCACCGCTACACCAGGCGTCGTCGGACAGGCTCGACGCTTTGCCGGTGGCCAGGGCATCCATTGCGGCGACAAAATCACCAACTATCCCGCTGGCTCCGCGGCGCACACTTCCGAGGCCTGGTTCCGGGCCGACAAGGCGAATGGCCGAATGCTCGCCTGGGGCAGCGAACAGGCTCAGGGCAAAGTCGTCATGCATCTGGCGAGTCCGCCGCACATTCAGATGGAATGCTACTTCTCTGGCGCGAACGTCGGCGGCGCCAGCACGATCCCGATGTCGCAGTGGGTCCACGTCGTCCACACCTATGCCAAGGGCAATTCGCGCGTTTACGTGAATGGCAAACTTGACGGCGTGTCGATGGCCAAAGGTTCGCCGCTTGCGATCCCCGCACCGGCCAAGATGTGTATCGGCGGTTGGTACAACAACTTCAACTTCGTCGGCGATATCGATGAGGTGCGCATCTCCAAAGTCGTTCGTTCCGCTGACTGGATTAAGCTTCAGTACGAGAACCAAAAGCCGCTGCAAACGCTCGCCGGCCCGGTCATGCCATCGGGCGACCGCTTTGCCGTCTCGCAGTCGGCGATCACGGTACTCGAAGGCAAACAGGCGACCGTCACCGCCGAGGCCGGCGGCGCACAGAAGATCTATTGGATGCTGAATCGCGACGGCAAAGAAGCGATCGTCGCCGTCGATCGGCTCTCGTTCACGTTCGACGCGGGGCGAATCGTCGGAGACACGTCGGCCACGCTCCAGTTCAAAGCGATTTTTGCCAACGACGTGAAGACAAAGGACATTGCGATCACGATCAAGGAGAACATTCCCGAACCGATCTTCACGCTGAAAGCGCCCGCGAAATGGGATGGCCGGGAGACGATCGAAATCGCGCCGACGATCATGAACGCCGACGCGATGCAGGCGAAAAGCGCGAATAAGCTGAACACGACGTGGACCGTCTTCGGCTTGGCAACCATCAAGGAAATCGCGCCGGGCAAGTTGCTTCTCAAGCGTGCTCAGAACAGCGGCATGTTGACCATCTCCGCACGCATCGACAACGGCGGCGAGGCGAGCGTGCAGTCAGCCAGCATCGACGTCACGGAGCCGAAACGTGACGCCTGGGTACTGCGAATCCCCGCCAAGGACGAGAAACCCGACGACAACCAGTTCTATGCCCGCGACGACAGCAACGAAGGCACACTGCACTACAACGGCACTCTTCCGGGCGACGCTGACACCGTCTTCCTCAACGTCACCGCGGATGGCAAACCGTACAAGTCGGAGACTCGCAAGCCAGCCGCCGACAAGGCCTACGCCTTCGCCATCAAGCTCAAGCCGGGTCTCATCAAGTATCACGTCGAGTTCGGCTCCAAGCTAGGCGATCGCGTGACTGTGTTGCATTCGGCAACCAATATCGTTTGCGGCGATGCCTATATTATCCAAGGCCAATCGAATGCCGAGGCAACCGATGTTGGCAAAGACGACCCGCTGTTCACGAGCGATTGGATTCGCAGTTTCGGCAGTACGTCCGGTTCGCCCGATGGCTCACGCCTGAAACGATGGGGCAACGCCGTCTGTCGCGATCGCAAAGGCGGCAAGGCCCAGGTCGGCTATTGGGGCATGGAGTTGGGCAAGCAATTGGTCGAAAACCACAAGATGCCGATCTGCATCCTCAACGGCGCCGTCGGCGGCAGCCGAATCGACCAGCACCAGCGCAACGCCGCCAACCCCGAGGATGCCGCCACGATCTATGGCCGACTACTTTGGCGCGTGCAGCAGGCGAAGCTGACGCATAGCATTCGCGGCGTCTTGTGGCATCAAGGTGAAAACGACCAGGGTGCCGACGGCCCAACCGGACGCTACGGCTGGGAGACCTATCAGCAGTTCTTCATCGACCTGTCCGCGTCGTGGAAGCAGGACTTCCCCAACATCCAGC
>CAMAUE010000220.1 GCA_945861245.1 Singulisphaera sp. GP187 | reverse complement strand
TCGAGGCAGCGCAGCATATCGACGGCGGTTTCGCGGTACCGCACGCCGCTGTACGGGCAGATCATCACGCCATCGGCATCGGGCCGGCTCAGGCGGTAGCCATGTCGGCTCATCCAACCGTCTCGGCGAGCGGGCACGCCCATCATCAGCGCATAGGCGGGTACGTCGCGGGTGACGACGGCGCCGGCGGCGATGAATGCGTACTGCCCGATGGTCGCACCGCACACGATCGTCGCATTCGCTCCGATGGTCGCGCCTATGCGGATAATCGTTTTCTCGATGGCGTGTCGGCGGTCGACCTCCCTGCGCGGATTGACGATATTCGTAAATACACAGCACGGTCCGAGGAAGACGTCGTCCTCGATAATGGCGCCCGTACAGAGCACGACATTGTTGAGAATGTTGACGTTGTTGCCAACGATGACGCTATTCGAGATTACGACATACTGCCCCAGGCTGCATGCCTTACCTATCTTGGCGTGAGGCATGATGTGCGAGAAATGCCCGATCTTCGTCCCCTCGCCAATTTCGCAGGGAACGTCAACAAACGACGATGGGTGAACGAAATAGTTCGCTTTCACGTGGTTCCTCTCTTCCGTGAAATAGATGTCGGCATCGTCGCCCGAAGGTTACGGGTTTGTCGGTAGATACCATGTTGGGATACGGGAATCAATGGGAAGGTTAAGCAAACGATGCATGTTTGCCGCTTGCGGCTTAGCGCTCGGATCATCCCGCATGGGCGCTCAGCCCCAAGCGCGGGGAACAACAAGCCAAACTAAACCGGGGTCTCGCTCGTCTATTTATTAAGGGGAAGTCACATCTGCCCTACATTCAAGGAGCCACCATGAAAAGTCGATTGGTTGCGTTCACTTTGCTGCTGGATTTCATCGCGCTGCTAACTCGCCTTGGCGCTCAAGACGCCAAGGACAAAAAAGAACCGGACAAGACCGACATCACCGCCGACGTGCGTGAAATGAACTCGAACAAGTTCGCCGCTCCGCCGACCTCATTTCGCGAGGGGCATGTGAAGGCCCGGCAGCTTGACGCCAGGGCGATCACCAAAACGGATACCGGCTTCGCGATCAAGCTGCCCAGCGGGGCGCCGATCCCGACGCCGACGGTCTACAAAGGCAAACTCTTCGTCAGCGGCGGGTTTCATAGCAAGGAATACTACTGCTTCGACGCGGTGACGGGCAAGCTGGAATGGGCGATGGACCTGGACGACGATGGCCCTACCTCGGCTGTGTGCGACGACGATATCGCCGTCTTCAACACCGAATCGTGCACGATCTTCGCGCTCGACATCAAGACCGGCAAGCAGCTTTGGTCGTACTTCCTAGGCGATCCGCTCACGAGCACGCCGACCATCGCCAATGGCGTTGTCTTCACGTCCTATCCTGCGAATGGTGGGGGCGGCGGCGAACCGAATCAAAATCTCAAAAAGGGCCTACCGAAAAAAGTTGATAAACCAGACAACAAACAACGACCCAGCGCGAGCCATGTGTTCGTCGCACTCGAACTCAAGACGGGCAAAATCCTGTGGCAGAAATGGATCGATTCCGATGTGATGTCGGCTCCCGTCGCCGTCGATGACGAGGTCTATGCCACGTCGTTCGCGGGTACAGTGTACAAGTTCAAGCAAAAGGCCGGCGACATCATCTCCGTGCATCGCAGCCGCGCGACGAGTGCGCCGGTGATTGTCGGCAAGAATGTCTACTGGACGCAGCGGGCCGACAAAGGCAAGGATGAGAAATGTGCCGAGGAGATCGCCGGTCTCGATCGTGAAAAGACGACGCAGACCTTTGCCGCCGCCAAACGAATCGCGGAATACCTCGACGGCAGTGTTCAGGATAAGTCGGCGTTCAAGGCGGCTGGGTTGATGCTCGACGCCAAAAATGGTTTCGCTGGCGGCGCCCCCGCGGCGGCGAACCCGACGGCCGCTTACAAGAACATAGGCCAGGCCAACGTCTGTACCATGCAGGGCTTCCAGGGTTCGCGCATCCTGAACTACCGCAATGCCAACTACAACTGCATGGGTGATGAGTTAATCAACACCGACCCGAAAGACGGCAAACTGCGCTGGAAGGTCAAGATCAACGGCGATCTCGCCAAGCAAGGCGGACATCTCGCCGCCCCGCCCGCCGCCGCCGGGGGACAGCTGTTCCTCGCCACCGTGCAGGGCGACATCCTGCAAGTCGATCCGGAAAAAGGCACGACGACGAAGACCTACAAAGTCGGTGCCCCGATCCGCTCACAACCCGCGATCGAAGGCGGCCGAATCTACGTCGGTACACAGGATGGCCGAGTGATCTGTATCGACACCGGCGACGCCCGCTTCACCGGCTGGTGCACCTGGGGCGCGAACATGGCCCACACGAACATCGCAACGGCAGGGAAGAATTAGTTGGATAGCGCAAGTGCTCTTTCACTCGTTGTTTGTGGAGTTGTCCGAGCCTGAGCGCCAGCGAAGGGCCTGAGTTGCCCTTCGCTGGTACTCAGGCTCTCGGACAATGCACCATTTCTGACTGCACGAAATATCATCTCACGCACGACGAACTTTCGTTCCCATGTTCCGAATGACATCTCAAAAAGTCGCCTAATAACATTTCCTGCCAAATTGCCTTGACGGTTTTGCCATTGCGATTATAGTCCGCGACACTTGTATTTAGATTTGCTGAGCGATGCACGATGCATCCGGTGATGGGCGACTCGGGGGAGTAGCCTGCCGCCGCGGTACCGATCCGGGGCCGGACTCGCCTTCGATTCGAAGGAGATGCTGACAATGCGCAGAGGATTTCGCGATATCTGTCTCGCGCTGGGGTTATTCCTGGCGCCGTGCACGTTGTTTGCCCAGTCCGTACCGCCGGCGTCATTTACCGGTCCGTTCGGGCATATTCCGTATGACGACGGCGGGGTTTACGTCGGCTTCCAGCTCATGTACATGAACACCAACCGTCCGTTGCGCAACCAGGTCATTGCCCAACGCGGGTTCATGGATCTTACAGGAAGTTTGGGAACTCAGGGGGCCTTCATCGGCAGCGGAGTGACCGCCCTCGAAACCAGTCAACTCATGGGGCCTGGGTTATACCAGCCCGGCTGGGATCTCTTCGTGGGCTATCGATTTTCCAGCGGTCTGGCGATCGAACTCGGTTGGCGTCATCTAAGGCAGGCACGCTACTCGGCCGCCGCCTCGATTATGCCGCCGAACTTCAAAGTCGGCAAATCACTCGAGAATACCTTCTTGTTTTCGCGGGTGAACAACTTCGGCAATGACTGGGCGGGGAACGACGACAACGTCAATGGTGGCGGTCCCGGCATGACCTACGGCATCTGGAACGGCGCCACCCAGATGCAAATGGATTTCACGCAACGCTACGACGTATACCAGCTCACTGCCAGATACCCGATGACCCAAACCGATAACTTTCGCAGCTACGCCCTGTTCGGCCCACGCATCGCCTGGCTCTGGGATAGATTTCAATGGACCACCATCGACGCCGATCTCAACGGTGATTCCAGCCCCGATACTTCAGCACGCTACACTAACATGGTTTCCAACCGCCTGTACGGCGTGCATTTCGGCCTGGGCAACGACTGGTACCTCGGAACAACGCCGATCGGAGCTTTTGCTATCACCTTCGATTTCGAGGCCGGCGTTTACCTCGATCTCGCGAAAACACGAGCGTCGTATGAGCGACTCGACTTCGGTGCCGCTTCAACACGCGGTCGAAGACTCAACGCCCTCTCCGTCGGCGGCGACCTCCGCCTCGGGCTGTGGTGGTATCCCTGGGAAGCGGTCTCCGTACAGATTGGCTATGATGTCCAGGCTTACTTCAATACGATCTCGTCGCCCCAACCCGTCGACTACAACCTCGGTACCGTCGATCCGCAGTACGAGCACCAGTTCCTCCGTCACTTCCACGGTTTACGGTTCGGCATCAGCTTTGTGTTCTGAGACGTATGTTATAGATCGTAGGGTGTGTCAATCGCCGACGCACCAACGCTCGCAAGGGCTTGGTGCGTCGGCGCTGGCGATTGACACACCCTACGAGTTGCACGACCTATTCAAATTGCCTCGGCAACGCTTCTGCGACCGGTCCTTCAATCTTCCAACGAATTCTTGATATCAACCAGCGTGTCGAAAATGCGGAAGAAGACGATGATAACCTCCGCATAAACCCGAAGTACGATCGGGCCAAGAATTATATAGCCCAGCCCCATGAGGCTCCCCCATATCTTGTCCTGCATACGTGGAAAATCCATCACCGCAAGGATAATAATAGAGGCCCCCGCCAGGATCGTTCCGATCACGCCCAGCCAGAATAGAGCCATGAAAATCCACGGCGCGACCATAAGCCGAAAGAGCAGGAAATCGACTACCGCGCTGCCGCCGCCGGACTTCTTTTTCTTCTTCACCGATCTCGTCGGACGATCGTCATTGTCGTCATAATCATCGTCACGTTGGCGTGCGATGGTTGTTCCCCAATTGATGGATGTGTTGATTTCGCTCTAGCTGAGTATTTCGCGGATATCGATGGGGAATCGTAAACAATCCGCGTTTGAAATGCTATGAGAGAAACCGAGAAACTGCCCGATGGAGTCGGGAAAGGGAATCGATTGTGCGGAAAATAAGGAACGTGCCAGAAGATCGAGCGCTCTGTATCGCTACATGTCTTTTCTTAGCAATGCGAAGGCCTTCCACAGATACTGCAAACCGCTCAATGCCGTCGCGAACAGCATCGACCAAACACAGATGTCGCGCGCCCATTCAAACACGCTGTTGGGTTTGAATTCGAGCGCCAGGAAGATGGTGAACAAGGCGGCACACTGGAGCACCATTTTGATTTTGCCGAGCCATTCCGCGCCGAAGTTCGCGCCGAGATTCTCCAAAAAGCTGCGTAACCCCGTAATAATCAGTTCGCGCGATATGACGATCACGACCATCCAGGGCGTCAGTGCAGAATCGTGTCTAAGTAAAAACACGTAGGCGCCGCAGATGACGACTTTGTCCACGAGTGGATCGAGGTTGCGGCCCAGCGTGCTGACGAGCCCCTGCAGCCGCGCGACGTACCCATCCAGCCAATCGGTGAAGGCTGCGAGCGCGAAAATCGCAATGCACCAAAGCCATTCGTGATGTTCGATGAGAACGAACAGGATGATGCCCAGCCCCAGGCGTGCCGCTGTCAGTTGGTTGGGCAGGTTAAAAACCGGCGGCTGTTTCTGTGGAGTTACGGTAGTTGACATGTTGAAAATCAATCAGAAAATTCAAGCCCAGGGGTGAGGTACTCCGAACCTCTGGGCTGGACGCCTGCTGCCAAAAAAAAGCCCAGGGGTTCGGAGTACCTCACCCGCAGAGCTTGAACTGGATTAACTGCCGCTGACTCGCTTGTTTTTCGCGACAGTGAAGCGCAGCGTATCCGCACCTTGAATCACGAAGTTGGTCTCCGCCCGAACGGTGGCCGCCTGGAAGATCGTCTGTGCGTTCGTCCGTTTGCTTGACGACAGAATCTGCACCATGCTCGCGGGCAGGTTCGGCAGCGTCTGGCCGCCGAGCGCCACACCGGAACCGCCGGATAGCGGTAGTCGCATGACGAGCGTCGTCCGCTTGGCACCGATCAGCATACGAAGACTTTGCATTTGGGCCTGGGTGTTTTGGGGCGAGCCGAGGTGCGGGTTGTCACGCAGGTCCATGCGCGTGTTGCTTAACTCGTCGCCGATCAGCACGGTATACGGGCCGTCTGCCAGATCGACCGGTAGTTTCAATTCGAGCGGCACACGTTGTTTTGCGCCTTTGAACGTCCGCAGAGTCACGACGGCTTTGAGCAATTCACCCGGCGCGAGGGTATCGCTTTCCAATTCGCTCGATTCGATGTCCGCCGTTCGACGAACTGGCGCGATATCGGTCGAACATTCCACGGCCTTGACTCGTATGTTCTCGAACGGATTGTTGGTCACCATCTGAATCATCTGTCCGATCGGTGCGTAGATCATCTGCGGTATGCGATCGCCTGTCAGATTCGCGCCCGCGAACCAATCGTCGAGCACTAACGGTTCATGCCCGTCGATGTCGATCCGACAGCGCACACGGGCCGACATCTCGTCAGGAAAGTTGCCTTCCATATCGACGCCGTTGCTTAGAGCCGCATGAACAAGCGGCCCGAGCAGCGAGCGGAGCCGAGCGACTTTGACGTTGTAGGCATAGGTCTTGCCTTCGGGTTCACGCAGGACCGTCATGGCGATCGGCAACATGTCGGGCTGGCGGTCGAGCCAACCGGCGATGCAGGTGCTCGTGTCGGCGTTGATGACGCCGACGGTTTTCAACGGCGAACCCATTTTGAAGCTGAGTGAGAGCCGCGGGAAGATCGTGTGCGTGTAGCCGGTCATGAGCGGCAGTTCGCAACTGCCGAGGCCCATGAATGGATGGCCGAAGCCGTAGACGCGCTTTCCTTCGATGTGCGTGACCGTGCCGATACCCGACATATCGAAATCGCCCATGATGAGCGCGACCGAAAGAGCGCCGCCGGCTTGGAGTGGAATGTTGCGTTCCTCCGCCGGGATGTTGGCGCTAACGGCACCACCCTGCATTGGCACAAGGCCTAGCTCGCCAAACCGCTCGCGCAGCACGTTAAGCGCTCGCGGCGACATGCCGGATGTCATCACCGGCGTTTTCAACGGTACGAGCCACATGCCATCTGCCGCAGTCGGTTGCGGGCCTTGGTGGTCGGGCGAAACCACGACTTCGCCGAAACGACGACCGTCGATGACGATCGGCGACGCCAGGCCGATACGTGCGGGTTTGTCTTTGTCGCCGGCCACATCGCGACGCTCATAGGCGGCGGCGTATTCGACCATTTGGCTGAACGGCGTGATGCCAGCGATTGGATCCTTGCCAAACTGCCAGGCGTAGGCAACGGCGCCAAGCAGCTTGCCGTTGATATAGACGGGACTGCCGCTCATGCCCTGAATGACGCCAGATTTTTCGAGGTTCATGCCGGAGAGGCGAGAAAGGATGAGATCGCGTCCAGGACTGATGTTGCGCAGAACACCGATGATCTCAGCGTCAAACGTTTCGATCTTCACGCCCTTGATTACGCTCTTGCCCTGTCCTTTCATGCCGGCCTTGATGTCATCGACATTCCAGTAGGGCGTGGTTTTCGGTGCCGGCGGCATCGGCGCTTGTGCATAAAGGGTCGTTGTGGAGAGCCAAATTAATGCAATCAACGGCAAGGCTCGCTTCATCATCGTCTCCAGAAATTGTCGCAGAGGCGTGCGTTAATCGCGGCAGGAACACAAGCGGTGGACCTTTTTCGATTGTATCAGATCGGCGTGAAGGCACAATGCGATTAGAGCCGCGACTTTCAACGGCTGGAGTCGTGGAGGTCGGGTGGGGAATTGAATAGCTGGCGAAAAAATCGCGACACCAAGGACTAGGCATGTGTTACTTCGGCTAGGACTGCGCCTTCTTGATCAATCGCCGACTTTCGCTGACCGTGATTTTCGTCGACGATACTTACCAGCCGAGCGCAAGAGCTATTTCGGATGGGATTGGGCTTTCCTGATTAATCGCCGACTTTCGCTCAGAGTGATCTCCATCAATTCCGCGATCTGCGTGGCCGATTTACCCTTCGCAAGCCACTTGCGCACGAGATCGACCCTGGCGCTCTCAGCACCATCCTTACGACCATGGACAATACCTTTTTCGATACCTTTTTCGATACCTTTCTCGATACCTTTTTCGATACCTTTCTCGTAACCGTTCACGGATTTTCTACGAGGGCCGCTTGAAAAAGCGCCTTGGCAGTCACGAACGTAACTGATGATTGGGAGGTTTACCAGCGGCGCAGATCAAGAAGTGTTCGGCAGTAACTCTGGCGGAGTCTCGTCGTGAAAATGGGCGA
>CAMAUE010000219.1 GCA_945861245.1 Singulisphaera sp. GP187 | reverse complement strand
TCATTGGCGTCCATGCACTACAATCGTAGGCAGTGCCGTGATTGCGAGATGAGCAAACGCAAGGAAAAAACGAAGAGTCGTCGATAAACCAGGCAAGGCCTGCGGACAAGGCAAGAACTTACGAATGCCTATTGGGCGAATGTTTACCGTGAGGTAAGTGTAACTTGCATTCGGCTTTCGACTTACGTTCAGAGCGGGCGAGGAGATTCGAACTCCCGACGTCCAGCTTGGGAAGCTAGCATTCTACCACTGAATTACGCCCGCAATTACTTGAATAAACGAGCTAAAGCTTCACCCAGGCGTTCCTTCCAGGTTGCTACACCTTGAGTTTGGCTCTAGTCCGATTGCAATTCCAAAAACTATCTTAACCTCATTTTTCTCTTCTACAAGAGGGATTTCTCGATTCATCAGTAGTAATCAGGAAGCAATTACGAAATATTGCTGACTTTCGATTGGGGCTGAATAATTTTGTGGAGACGATGGTCCGACCGCAAGTCGTGGCGCGAACGGAATCCATGGCGTTCACGCTCTTGCCTTTTGCTTTGCCTTCACGATCGCGGCGCGAAGCTGGAACTTCAGGATCACGCCGCCAAGCTGGATTCGGTCGCCATCCGAAAGCTCGCATTGGTTGGCAACCGGTTTGTCGTTGACGAGCGTGCATTCGGGCGGTGCGCCGTTGTTCACGAGTAGGTACTTTTCGCCGCCCATATGCTTGATCGTGCAGTGCTTCTTCTCGACCTTCATGTCGCGAAATAGTGCGATATCCGCATGCTCGTCCCGGCCAAGGAGGTTTGCGGCCTTGTCGAGCGGATATTCACGGCCTTCCTGCCAACCGCGCAGCACTTTCACATTCGCCGGTAGAAACACCGTTTGCACAAGTGCCGAAAGCGAACCGATGCACGCACCGAGAATTACGAGGCCGAGCGCGCTCCAGAGGTAGGTGGTGGTTAGCGATCGGCTGGCGAAGAAATAAAAGAGCTGGAAGAGCACGCCGCCGATGAATCCACCAAGGGCGCCTCCCATCATGCCATAGGTGAATTTTCCGAGCGACCGCGCGGCGATGCCTTCGCTGGCACCGATGCTCACGCCGAGCAAACTCCAGCCCAACCCACGTGCGATCATGGCGAGCAGGAGATAAAACAGGCCCTGGGTGTCGAGCGTCAACCCGGCGGCGCGGCAGAGTGCAAGGATTCCGGTATTGATTAGATCGCCGGCGTACATGCCAAGAGCCCCGCCAATCGTTGCCAGAATGACGCCATAGGATGCGAGCCGAGCGAAGCGGATAAGCGATTGGTCGCGGATCGCTTCGACGCTGACGACGAAGTAACCGATCGCCCCGCCGATGATGCCGCCGCCTAGTAGTAGATTGAAGTCGAGAGCGGTAAAGAAGAGGAAGACACGTTCTTGATCGTTGGGATTTTTTTCGCCTAGTACACCGAAAAGCATCCAGCCGAGCAATCCGCCGAGGGCGCCGAAGACAGCGTTGAAGTAAATCTTGGTCAAAATCGACATGGCGCGCTCCGGTGCATGCTTCCTCGTAGTTTTTAACGATCCGGGTACGTATTTGCAATGGTTGGCGCGCTGAATAGGATAAAAACAGAAATCACAGCCGCATTTTACCGCTTGTGGTTTGGCGCTTGGAATATCCCACGTGAGCGCTAAGCCGCAAGCGGCATACACCGAGTGCTTCCGCAATGTTTGGAAATCTTGATCGCAACGCCAAACGCTTCGGAGAAATCCTCGCCATCTTGGGACGTTACGGCCTGGCTGATTGGCTGAGCGGCTTTAACTACGACTGGATTCATGGCCGGCTCGTTAGTTTCGACGGCGAACGGCTCGGCCGGCTCACGCAGGAAGCACGCATCCGCCTCGCGCTTACCGAACTTGGCACGACGTTCATCAAACTCGGGCAGATGCTGAGCACGCGTGCAGACCTCGTCGGGCCAAGCCTCGCTGCCGAACTAGCACTACTGCGTTCGCATACCCCGCCCGATCCGCTCGAAAAAATCAAGGACAGCATCAAAGCCGAGCTTGGCAAGGGCGTCGACGAACTCTATGCCCAATTCGATGACAATCCGCTCGCCTCGGCTTCGATTGGCCAGGTGCATCGCGCCCAGCTACATTCCGGCGAACAGGTCGTTGTCAAAGTTCAGCATGCGGGCATCGAAGAAAAGATTCTCGGCGATCTCGATATCATGGGCGTACTCGGCGATCTGGCCCAGAAGCATGTGTCCTATGTCCGCGCGTATCAACCGGTGGCGACGCTGCGCGAGTTTCGCCGGACCCTTCTCAACGAACTTGATTTCACCGCCGAACGCCGCAATCTGGACGAGTTCACCGCGAATTTCAAGAAAGACCGCAATGTTCATTTTCCGAAAGTATTTCCCGAACTTTGCTCCCGCCGCGTGCTGACCATGGAACTGCTGGTCGGCATCTCCGGCGAGGATGTGCAAGGGCTGCGAAATGCCGGCGTGAATCTGAATGAGTTCGCCCAACGCGGGGCGAACATGTACCTCGATATGATTTTTCGCGACGGCTTCTACCACGCTGACCCGCATCCTGGAAATCTGATGATGTTGCCCGGCGGGGTCGTCGGTGTTCTCGACTGCGGCATGGTCGGCAGACTCGACGACATCATGCGCCAGGAGGTCGAGTCGCTGCTGCTTTCCATTATCAACAAGGATGCGATCGAACTGTGCGACAGCGTGATGCGGCTCGGCTCCGTGCCGCCCGATTTGGATCGTGATGCGTTGCGCTCGGAAATCAGCAACTTCGTCAGCGAATATGGCAGCCGATCACTCAGTGACTTTAATCTCTCAGCCGCGCTGAAGCAGATGACCGACATTATCCGCCGGTATCAGATTCTGTTACCCAGCACGCTGGCGATGATGCTGAAGATGCTGGTGATGCTCGAGGGGACCTCGCGCCAGCTCAATCCGAATTTTAACCTTGCCGCGCTGATCGAACCCTACCAGGCCAAGGTACTGCGTCATCGGCTCTCGTTCGCGAAGCTTCTCCGGAAGCTGTATCGTGCGTATCGCGATTGGGATCGCCTGATCGAGATGCTCCCTCGCGATCTGGCGGAAATTCTCCGTCGGGTTCGCAACGGCACCTTCGAAATGAAGCACGAGCATCACAAGCTCGAATCCACGGTCAATCGGCTTGTCTTGGGCATTTTGTCCTCGGCGATCTTCGTCGGTTCGTCGATGCTGTACAGCAGCGGCGCTCCGCCAGCGGTTGGCGGCGTATCGTTGCTCGGTGCCTCAGGCTACGTTCTCTCGCTGATAATGACGTGGCGAGTGGTGCGAACCATCGGCAAGATGGATAATCAGGACAAGAAGAAATGATGATACGCCCGAGAAAAATACAAACCCGAAGCGTAAGTGAGGGGATGTATCCAGTCCGTCGCTGACGCTTCCGGCTCGTAAAGCGACGTTCGTCCCTAATACAAGCGACAACGGGACCGACGCAGCGGTATCGCGACGTAGTTACGCAGCTTAGTCAAAATACTCATCCTCCGGATTCAGTGCGGGCGTGCCGACGACGATCGTGCGAACGCCTTTTTCGCTCCAAAGCCGATGCTTGGTGTACGGTTCAATGTACACGATGACGTTCGGCGAAATGTCGATCACGTCGCCGTTCAATTCCATCTTGCCTTCGCCCTCCAATATGTAGTACACCTCAGTGCATTCTTTGTGATAGTGGAGCACCGAGTCGCGGATCGATGTCACATGGAGGTTGCACGTCGGCGTGTCGGCACGCGTCAAGGGACGTGTGCTCTCGCCGCAAGGGCAGGGCACCGTCGGTGCGTCAGCGAGTCGGCGGACGAGGTAGCCATTGGAAGTCGCGGTTGTCATTGGGTAGGGTCCCTAGGACGCGATGAAGTGCGAGATCACGATAGTATTACCAACACCCTCTCATTGTATTCCCAGAGTTGACCCGAAGGAACGGTACAACGATGTCGCATTTACGCATACTATTATTCGGCTTCGCGTGGTTACTTGCCTTTGCGGGGTGCGTCACGGAAACGCTTGACAACACGCCGCCCGTTCCGACGCCTAGTACATCGCAGATGGGAGCGGATTTCGATTCCAAGTCGGTGACGACGATACATGGCAGAGCGATCTGGCATGGTGATGTCCCAAAGGCCGAGGAACAGGTGACACGCCGTATCGCGTTCAATCACAGAATGCACCTGCACCCGGCACGCTGGACAACACGGCATGTGCCCAAGGTTGACGCCGCGTCGAACGGGATCGAGAACGCCGTGGTTTATCTGCGTACCATCGATTCACGGCGTGCCAAGCCCTGGGATCATGAGCCGGTTCGCATCGAGATCGACGATCATCGGCTCGCGATCCATCAAGGGAAGCGAGAATCTGGAGTCGGATTCGTGCGCTTGGGCGAAACGCTGGACATCGTCAACATCGACACGAAGTACCACAACCTGAGAGCCGGTGGGGCGGCGTTCTTCGGTTTACCGATGTTCAAGCCGGACGTTGTCCATCAGAAAACATTTACGCAGGCGGGACTCGTTGATCTTCGTTGTACTGCTGGATATTACTGGCTGCATGCGCATCTTTTCGTGGTCGAGCATCCGTATTACGTGCAGACGGATAGCACGGGCCGATTTGAACTCAGCAAAGTTCCGCCCGGTGAATATGATGCTGTTTGCTGGTTGCCGAGTTGGCACGTGGAACGGGAGGAGCGCTGCCCCGAGACAGGCATCATCGCGCGGATCGCCTGGAAGCCGCCGGTTGAACATGTGCAGAGGATTCGTGTGGCGGCGGGTGAATCGGTCACTGTGGATTTTCGGTGGGATGTCGTACAATTCGGGAAATGAGGGCCTTTGCATATTCCGCTTGCGGCTTGGCGCTCGGAGCACGCCACGAGAGCGCTAAGCCGTAAGCGGAAGATTCAGCGTCACTTCTTCGCCTGCGTCAATTCCATCATCGAACTCAGGTGCTGGCGGCTGCCGATGGCGACCAGCGTATCACCGGCGGCGAGCACCGTCTCCGGCGATGGGTTGAACAGCATGTGGCCGCCGTGCTTCTTGATGGCGACAATGATGATCGAATGATCCGCCCGCAGTCGGCTGTCCTTGAGCGTCAAGCCGATGAGGGCGCTGTTTGCGTCGATTCGCGCTTCTTCTAATTGAAGCTCGATGTGCTCGGTGCGAGTGGTCAACTCGATGAAGTCGAGCACGGTCGGCTTGAGCACAGCCTGAGCCACGCGCATGCCGCCGATTTGGTACGGCGAGACAACGCGGTTGGCCCCGGCACGTAACAGCTTTTGCTCCGAATGCGCCGCTTCCACTTTGGCCACGATCACCAACTTCGCATTTAGAAGGCGTGCACTCATTGTCGCGAACAAATTGTCGGCGTCGGAGGCCATCACGGTCACCAGGCTATGCGCCTGCTCGACGCCCGCTCGACGTAGCACGTCGTCATTTGTTGCATCTCCCGCCAGCGCGATTCCGTGCGGCAGGTCGAACCCCTCCAATAATTCCGCGTCCGCGTCGATGACGACGAACGGCTTGCCCATCCTGGAAAATTCCTTGCAAGCAAGGTTTCCCATACGGCCAAAGCCGCACACGATGATGTGATCATTGAGCTTGGAGAGTGCGTTTTCCATATGCCGTTTTCCCAAGATTTCCGCGATTTCACCGCTGACGACCGTGCGGACAATTTCTGTGGCCGAGAACGCAAAGCTGAAGACGCCGCCGAGGACGAGGAAGATCGTGAAGGTCCGCCCTGCGGTGCTGAGTTCGTGCGTCTCGCCATAGCCGATCGTGGAGAGTGTGATGATCGTCATGTAGAGCGCGTCGAAGAGCGTATAGTTCTCGGATTCGATCACGCGATAACCAATGGTGCCGATGCCAACCAGCGCAATCGGCACGAACATCAATAGCCAAATGCGGCGGGGCAGATGCGTCATCGCGTCGCCTCGAAAGTGAACGGGAACAATCGCTTGGCGGCGTCAGTGTCAAGCAGGGCGCCGTACTCGCATGGCTCGAACGCCTCGGCATACTCGACAGCTTGGCCGCGCGTCTCGCCGTAGCATTGCACGAGTTGCAGGCGAAATCGCTCCGCTTGCTTGCGCAGGCGAGCTTTGACCTGCTCGCCCAGCCAGGCCTTTCGTGCTGTCGGCGTCGTCGGAACCTCGTGCAGCGTCAACGTGTTCGCCGGCAGCCATTCGTAAAACTGCGACACATGGCAATCGAGCATCGCGATGATCTTGTCAATCACCGGCCCAACATCCACCGCGACCGTCGGCGTGAACGGGTATGGCTTCTGAAACTCGTCCGGCAGATACGCGATCACAGGGTTCCGCGCCAGGTGCGGCGTTCCCGGCACGACGGCGGGTACGGTAATCATGTAGGCCGCGTCTTGTACGAGTTGGCTGGTGTAACGATGATCGGGATGATAGTCGTTGGGCCGATGCGTCAGGATCAGATCGGGCTTGTAGGTTCGAATGAGATGGATCACCTTCCAGCGATTTTCGAGCGTTGGCTGAAGCTCACCGTCGTGGATGTCGAAGAGGTGATACTCCGCGCCGATGACTGCTCCCGCCGCGGTCGCTTCGCCCAATCGGCGTCGGGCAAGGCCGGGGCCAGGCGCGGCGTGATGCCCCGCGTCGCCGTTGGTCAGGCTGACCATGCGCACGTCGTGCCCCCCCACGCGGTAGAGGGCAGCCGTTCCGCCTGCGGCATAGTCGGCGTCGTCGGGATGGGCGCCAATGATAAGGAGGCGTAAGTTTGAAGTTGCCATAATCGCTTGTTTTATGAAATTGGCAAGTGTTTACGTTTAGCGCTCGCGCAATGCCATGCCGAGTCATCGCGATTGCGAGCCTATTTCGAGACCGTTTATTACTCGGTTCGTCGTTTCGATGTAGAATGTTAAGGGTGTTCCGATATTGGAGAAACGGAGGCGGATATGAAAGGTGTCAAGTACTATTTCGATGAGAAGGGCGAGCCGACTGCTGTGCTGATTGACGTCAAAAAGAATCTCGAACTGTGGGAAGACATCGTCGATATACTCGAATGCCGAAAACGGGCAACCGAGAAGCCGATCCCGCTGGAAAAGGTCAAGGCGGATCTGGAGAAAAAACGGAAGGTCGCGCGATGAGGTACGAGGTATCGGTTTCGCCGAGCGCCAAGAAGGAACTGGATCGCATGCCGAAAGCGGTGCAGGATCGTATCATCCGTGCATTTGACGGTCTCGCCGAGAATCCTCGGCCGCATGGATGCTTGAAGCTCGAGGGTACGGCAAATCAATACCGAATCCGTGTCGGCGACTATCGCATCGTTTATTCAATCGACGACGACGCGGTTCATGTGCTCGTAATTCACGTCCGTCACCGCAAGGATGCGTATCGCCGCTAATCCCAAGGCGCGATCACGCCCTTCATTTTTTATCACTCAGCAAGGTCTCACCGTGGGAAAAAACGACGACCGAAACGCCGATTCAATTGCCGATCTGAATCGCCGCTTGCTGATGGCTAATATCATCTTGGTTGGCTCAATCGCCATGGTTCCGCTGGGATTTTTTTGTCCGTGCGGCATTGCGATGGCATGTGCGGAAGCCGCTCCCGGCGTTTCTACGGTTCTCGCCATCTTGTCGCTTCTCCTACCGTTCGTCGGCTTTGGCGCGATGTTGTTGATGGGGGGGATCGCCCCAAATACAAACGCGGTATGGCCCTCGCCGCGATCGCCAACTCACGGCGGTGTCGGTACACGTACGCACCGAAGAGAAAACAGCATCAATTCCTGGGTTCATTTCGACTGCACGGCCAGCGCATATCAAACTTGTGTCAGCGATAGGACTTCCGTGAGAAAGGCGGTGCTGGCCATGCACGAGACCATCTTGCCGCGGAGACTGTCTTTGGCGGGATGACGCTTCAAAAGAGTGATGGCGAAGCGTCGAAGCCAGCT
>CAMAUE010000218.1 GCA_945861245.1 Singulisphaera sp. GP187 | reverse complement strand
GCCAGATTCTTGAGATCGTCGATCGAAACCGGCTTGAGGCTGACGTTGTCCCAAAGTTCCTTCTGTTCCGCCGGCATCGACTGGGCGAGCAGCCAGGCGGATATGTCCGCGGCTTCGCCTGGCTTTAGGTGCGTGACCGGCATCCGGCTGCGGGGGCTATGCACATGCGGATTCAGAATCCACTGGATGAGCCAACTTCTTTTCGCGTCCCTGTCTTTCTTGGCTGCGCCAAACTTGGCCGCCAACTCACTCAGATTCGGCCCGAACGTCGCATCGCTCTTCAGCGCGGCGATCTTGTCGGCACCCTTCTCCGTCGCTTGATGCGTGTGGCAGGCGAGGCAGCCTTTCTCCGTAAAAAGGATGCGGCCATTCGCTGCGTCGTCCTTGTGGTTCGGTGCCTGATCGACGAGTTTCACCTCACTGCGCTGTTTGATCCGCAGCTTGGCGTCTGCCAGTTCTTTCACCTCGGCGTCGGTGAGGCGGCCCTTGTTGAGCAGATTAATGAACGTCGCGTCGTCCTTCGCGGAATTGCCGTCGCCGCGAACTTCGTCGGCTTTGCGCAGATAGCGATTGCTCGATTCGGTCAGGAAGTGCGCGATCGCCGAGACCTCGGTATTGGGGAACTTTTCGGGTGACAGCAATTTTTCGTGATCGGGCGACCAATTTTTCAGCACATCCTCGTTGTTGTTGCTCATGCCGTAGTAGTGTGGCATCTTCGTGTCGGCGCGGAACGACGACGGGCTGAGAAGCCATTTCGCGATCCACTCGGAGCTGACCTTTTCGCTGACGCGCACCAGCGACGGTCCAACTTTACGCATATGGCCAGGCCGATTGTCGATGTCCTTCTCGGCGCGATCTCTCTCGATCGGATGCAGCATATCGAGAGGCGGGAGCGGTTCGAGACGCATGTCCGGCCCTACTCGTTGGCCTGATTTCCAGCCGCTGATTTCGTGACAACCGAAACAGCCGTTCTCGCGGATGAGATCGTAGCCCTTCAGCAGCTTCGGTGCTTCGACTTTGTTGTCGCTGGTGATGAGATCGGTGACTTGGTGATGGCACTTCAGGCACGACGATTCCACGAACCGTGCCGGCAGCATCGGGAAGTCCCACATATGATCGTGAACCCAGCCACGGTCGTGTGTCCATTTCTCGTGGGACTTCGAGGAATTCGGCGTATGCGAGGCGTCCCTGAACGAGGTGCCGCTGCCCTGCCCGGAATGGCAGGAGGTGCAGCCGAACTTCTCGGCCGGGTGCTTGCTGTTGCTGCCGACGAACAGATCAAGCCGCGGGTGAGCGGCGAACTCGGTGATGCGGGCCGGCGTGAGAACGTTCTTGGAAATTGCGATCAGTTGGAGGTCGCTGGGATTCGGGATCGTCGCCGATTCCTTGGGGTCGTTGATCGCTTTTTTTCGGCGGTCGTATTGGTCCCTCGCCGTCGCCAATTTCGAGCGACTAACCCCGGAGCCGACGAGCGCCTCCAAGTTGGCACGTGAATAGGTCGGATTCTCGATGCCGACATGACACGACATACACCGGTCGAAGCGCGGAACTTGTTTGAAATTGTAGTCAATCGGGATGTCATAGATCGCGAACTGATGGATGCGCAACGGATCCGCAAATCCATTAATGACGGGCAACGTGCGGATCGTGTGATTGATCGTCCAGCGCTTCGTCAGGGCGATTTTTACCTGTGTATCGAGCTTGTCGTTGATCTTCTTGAATTCAGCAACGGCCTTGGTCACGGGGCCTTCGATCCGTTCGATCTTGAGCTGCTCGCCTTTCATCTTGTTGACGACTTCGTCACGCGACTTTTGTGCCGCTGCCCGCTTGGTTTCGAGGTTCTTCAATTCCTCGCGATGTTTGGCCGCCAAGGCAGTATCGCCGTGCTCGAGGGCGATGTTGTAGAAGCTCTGAATCGAACTGATGTCCGCCGCCACGGTCTGATATGCGGCTTCTTCGCGTTCACGGCTGGGTCGCAGTGCCAGCAATGCAGCCTGTGCGGCGGTCAAGTCGTTGATCTTCTTTTCGCGCTCAGCGCGGGCGTCCTTGACCGACTGTTCCTTGGTTTTGAAGTCGTCTTCACTGGGAATCTGCTCGAGCGCGAGTCGTTGGTGCAGGGCCTGTTGAATGCGCAGGAACTCGCGCTGCTCGACTTTGTATTCACGCTGGTAATCTGCGTAGAGCATCCAGATGACGCTCACCAGCATCAAAATGTTCGACACCGCGAACACGATATCGAGCACACGCTGATTATGAAACGGTTTATCACTCGCGGCCATGCTACCACCGTCAGAAAACCACCCGGCCTCGCGCCCGGCGCGATGGCTGGGCGTGGCTTAGATGTTGAAGAAATATTCCGGGATGAACACGATGTACTTCAGATTGAAAACCCAGCGCAAGACCATCTTGATCGGCAAACAAGCCATAAACTGGATCAACGTCACCAGGAGCATGAAGCGCACGAAGCCCATGCGGATGAAGAACGTCCGCATTACGGTCTTGGCGATAATCGGCGGCAGAACTACCAGGTAGACGAAGACCACCATCAGGCCCGGCGCCTCGCGGATCAACCAATGCTTGCCTTCGATAGCCTCGCCGAAACCCATTAGCCAAAAGTAATCGGACAGGTTGATGTTGTTCAGCGGCACGTTCTTATGCGGATCCCAGAGTTCAAACGGGCCAAAGAAGTTCCAGTTCGGACCGCGAAGGAACGTGCCAAGCACAATGAGCACGCACCAAAGAACGATGAAGCCGAAGAGGAACGTCGTAACCGCGAAGGCACGCTCCTTGAAGGTGTAATACCCATTTCCCTTGAGGTTGAAGTCGATGTACGGCAGCGCGATCAAACCTTTGACAATGAACGTCGGCAGCACGACGCCCGCCATCCAGGGATCGTAATACACCAGCATTTCCTGCAAGCCGAGAAAGTACCACGGCGCCTTCGAGGGATTTGGAATCTTGGCCGACGATGCCGGCTGTTCGAGCGGTGCCTTGAGGACGATGGCCCATACGATGAGGATGACGGTGCAGATAATCATCGCGATCAGTTCGGTGTAGACGAGGTCGGGCCAAACGAGAACTTTGTCCTCGCCGAGCTTTTCCATCGGCGGCTCGCCGCGTGCGATCCGCTCATCGTTGATGACGGCTTTGCGCATCGCCAGCCACGTCAAAAATCCAACGGAGAAAACGAGCAAGACGATGGGCACGTTATCGGGTTTGGTGATGATTTCTTTGAAGTTCGGGTTTGTCATCGCCTGGCCCGAGAACCACAATGCGAACATCAACCACGCCCAGGCGACGTGAGGCGTTGTGAAGTGCTTGCGGAAAATGATAAACTTGCCAAACGCCAGACACGCGAGCACAAAATAGACAGTCGGGCCCATGATCCAGTTGATGAATTGCTCTAACCACGGGAAGATCGGCCAACCCGACTGGGCAAGATACGCAACGGCGTGGATGCCGAAGACGGCGGCGACGAAATTCCAGATCATGCCCTGGAGTTTGTCCTTCGTGACCTGATTTTGATACAGGGCGAAGCCGATGTTCATCAGCGTGGCAACGAGATAGAGCAAGCCGATACCGACCTGCACTGCGCCCGGTACACCGTGAGAATGATCCATGATTCAGTCCATACCATCACGAAGAACCCCACCATTCGCCTAGTGAATGGCGGGACAAGAAAATCACAGCGCTCCGCTGATGCCGCCGTCTTTGCGTATACGCCAAAAATGCACAGCAATTAATAGCGCGGCCGCCAACGGTAACGCAACACAATGCAATACGTAGAACCTAAGAAGCGTCGCCTCGCCGACGAAACGAGCGCCTAGCAACAGGAACCTCGCGTCCGAGCCGGAGTGAATCAACTCCACACCTCCAATCACCAACGCTTTGGCACCCGGACCTTCGTTACCCAGGAACGGCGTCGCACGGGCCATGTTGCTGCCGACCGTAATAGCCCAGATCGCCAACTGATCCCACGGCAACAGATAGCCGGTGAAACTCAGCAGCAATGTCAGGACGAGCAAGATGACACCGACCCCCCAGTTGAATTCCCGAGGCGGCTTATAGCTTCCGGTCAAAAACACGCGGTACATGTGAAGCCAGATCGTGATGACCATGGCGTGAGCACCCCAGCGATGTAGCTCGCGCAGGATGCCGAGCGTCGTCACATCGCGAAGCGACAGGATGTCGTTGTAAGCATGTTCCAGCGTTGGCCGATAGTAAAACATCAGCAATACGCCGGTGACGGTTTCGACGAGAAACAAGAAGAACGTGATGCCACCCATGCACCAGGTAAAGCTCAGTTCGATGCCGCTCTTGCGAACCGATACAGGGTGCAGATGCAGGAACACGTTGGTGAGCATCACCACCACGCGGTTGCGGCGGTCGCGCGGCGCCGGGTGGCGGAAGATACTCTTCCAAATCTGCGAATTACGAATATAGTCGCCGATCGACATGCTTGGAGGTCCTTAGTAATTTCTTCCCGATTTTGTGTGCCGCTTGCGGCTTAGCGCTCGCAAGGCGCTGCGTGAGCGCTAAGCCGCAAGCGGAATTACACGAGCACATACGAATCCGGATCATTCCATTGTTCGAGTTCCTTCTGGAACTTGCGTGATTTATCGACGACGATCTGCCCGTCCTCGCTTCGCCGAATCGCGTAGCGTTCCAAAGGTCGCGGAGCGGGGCCTTCAAAGTTGATACCGGTGATTTTGAAGCCCGAACCGTGACATGGGCATTTGAATTTCTTTTCGCTTTCCAGCCAGTTCGGCGTGCAACCGAGATGCGTGCACGTCGTGCTGAGAGCGTAGATGATGTCACGGCCTGAATCGTCTTTGCCTCGAATGATCCAGGCACCGACCTCTTTGAATTTGTCGTCAACTTTGTTGTCTTCAAAGTTGGTCCAATCACCGGCCTTGAAACTGCTGGGTGGCTCAGTCAGGACGTTGGGAAACATGAAGCGAACCGTACCAAGCACCATGCCGAGCATCGACAGAGTGAACGTCGTCCACGCGACGGCGAACCACGAACCAAACAGGGCCAGCACGGTCGTCAACCCGCTGGAAACTAAAAAGTTCCGGCGCGTCGGTTCGACGGCCTTTTTGGCAGATGCGACGGGCTTCGCAGGCGCGACCGGCTTCGGTGGGGCCGGCGGCGCTACCGCTGTCGGCGGAGCGGGATTAGCGTCAGTTTCCGGTAGATTTGGCTCGGCCATGATCGTCGGATCCAGGTTCTTGTTTCATCAAACCAGTCCGACCCGTACAGCCGTACACGCAGGTTGGAGGATTGTGAAACGATTCACAAAGATTGTTGTAGGTATCCAAAATTGGGCGTCAACCTTTCGTCGCGAAGGTTTCGCAACATGGCTTTTTCATCAGAGCCATGCACGCAGCAAGTGGAAAATCCCAGCCACTTACTTCGTGCGTGGCTCTGACACAAATGAAAGCCGCTCCCGAATTAACCGCTCGTTGACCGGCGCGATAACGCCCTTCTCGGTGATGATGCCCGCGATCAACTCAGCCGGCGTCACATCGAACGCGGGGTTGTATACGCGAACGCCGTCCGGTGCGGTGGCTTTGCCAAAAGCGTGCGTGATCTCGCGCGGGTCACGCTGTTCGATGGGAATCGCCGAGCCATCGCGAATGCTCAAATCGAATGTGCTCGACGGGGCGGCGACGTAGAACGGAATGCGATGCGCCTTGGCCAGCACAGCAACGCCATACGTGCCGATCTTGTTGGCGGTATCGCCATTGGCGGCGATGCGATCGGCCCCGACGATCACCAGCTGTACCCTGCCTTCGCGCATGACCTGGGCGGCCATGTTGTCGCAGATCAGAGTCACGTCGATGTCGGCTTGCATCAACTCCCACGTTGTGAGCCGGGCGCCTTGCAGAAGTGGACGCGTCTCATCGGCGTATACGCTAAATCGCTTACCTTGCTCAGCAGCAGCATACATGACGGCAAGCGCTGTGCCATACGCCGCCGTTGCCAGGCCGCCGGCGTTGCAATGCGTCAGCACGCCCTGCCCTTCGCCAATGAGTGAGGCGCCGGCCAGGCCAATCGCAAGGCACATTGCGCGATCCTCGGTTTCGATCGTCAGCGCTTCCTCCAAAAGGAGACGAGCAAGTATTTCCGGTGGCGAATTGTGTAAACGTGATTCAATTCGCCGCAGTACACGATCGATGGCCCAGAATAGATTGACTGCCGTCGGCCGACTGGTTCGCAAATAGTCCGCGACTTCGTGAAGCCTATGGGCAAACGTCGCGGCGCCGGTATGACGCTGCACTCCGACGACGACGCCCATCGCCGCTGCCACACCGATGGCCGGGGCGCCACGCACCCGCAACAGCTTGATCGCCTCCCAGACCTGCTCGACGGTATGGCAATCGCGGTATTCCAGGTTCGTCGGCAGTAGCGTTTGGTCGATGATCCGCACATGGCCAGGCAGGTCGCCGACCCATTCGATAGTGCGCGGGAGAGAATTCATGATGTGCAGCTCGCGGCTATACAGGTTCGTTGATCACGCGCAGCGTCTCGGCGTGCATTTTGCCGTTTGTCGCCAACACGTCGGGGCGGTTGAGGTCGAACGCACCATTCCAGCTGGTAAACTTGCCGCCGGCTTCTTCGACGATCGGCGCCAGCGCGGCGATGTCCCACGCATGCACGCCATATTCGATGGCGATTTCGCCTGCCCCTTGCGCAACGAGCATGAAGCAGTAGTAATCGCCGACGCCTCGCTGACGCTCCGTGAGATCGACAAGTTTGAGGAACTGCTTGTCGCGCTTCGCCTTCTTGAACCACGCGATGCTGGAATAGTAGACGTGCGATTTGTCGAGCGTTGCAACATCCGAAACGCGAATCCGGCGATTATCGCAATACGCCCCGTCGCCACGTAAGGCGCGATGTGTTTGGCCAAGGGCCGGGGCATAGGCAACACCCGCAATCAACTCGCCCTTGTATTCGAGACCGACGAGCGTGGCCCAGATCGGCAAGCCGCGAACGAAGCTGCGGGTGCCATCGATCGGATCGACAATCCAGCGATAGCCCGACGTTCCAGGCGTATCGCCGAACTCCTCGCCGAGAAAGCCGTCGCCGGGAAATTTGCTCGCAATCGCGGATCGCAGCATCTGTTCGGCACCACGATCCGCCAACGTGACGGGGCTGTGGTCCGCCTTCCATTCGACGGCGATGCCCTGATTGTAATACTGCAACGCGAACTGCCCCGCTTGATGAGCAACGTCCATCGCGAAGTCGTAACGTGTACGCCAATCCGCGTTCATGCGAGGCTCCTGTCGGTCAGCTCGGTAACTCGGCCTGTTCGGGTGAATTCGCAACGCTCAAACGCCGAATCAGAGCTCGAAGTTCATGTTCCGGCAAATGGTCTATTTTTTCGCGCAGGAGCGCAGGAGTGGCACCAAATTTGTCGCGATAAATCGTTATGGCGAGTTCCTGATTCTCGAGCCTGACCTTTTCGATGCCTCTTTCGATGCCTCTTTCGATGCCTCTTTCGATGCCCCTCTCAAATGCCTTCTCAGATGTTGTTTTGTTCATGGCTCTAATCTCCGCATAAGGTTCCGATTCAAGCAAACGATCAAAAGCCTCTCGCTGCGACGCCTCGATCGGCAAGTAGGCTTCCACGCATTCCGCCAGCAGCACGCGATCCGTGAATTCGAGCGGCGCCGCAGACAACCGCCGTAGCGCCTCCGCGCCCAGCCAAACAACCCGTTCCGGTGGTATCCGCATCAACGCCGCCAGGGCCACGCCTAGCCAATTGTCGCCCTGCACATATTGTACAGGGTTCATCCGATTAATGCGTATTTTGTCGTATGTAGTGCCAATATCTTGAGTTTGAAGAAAGCAAGATCGCGGTAGCCATACGCTTGGCCGTTCATTTTGCGGATTTTGTTGTTGGTGCCTTCCAAGGGGCCGGTTGAGATGCGGTAAT
>CAMAUE010000217.1 GCA_945861245.1 Singulisphaera sp. GP187 | reverse complement strand
GCGGCCGACATGCTTGGACGGCGTTGAGTCGGCCGCTCCCTGACGGTCGCGGCTCGGAAATGCGACATTGGCAACCGCATGCAGTTTATCTTGTCTCATTCGATTTTGTTTCGCTCTTCGATTTTCGGATTTTCACCCCACCGCTACGTCTCTCCCATCTTATCCGATTGTCGCAATCGATTTTGCAAACTGGGTAGTCTTACGTGCCCGTTTCGTTCGATGATAACAGACAAGGAGATCGACCGGCAATGGCGAAGCTAATGACTCAGATCGGTTGTTTGGCGGCTGTGCTTGCGTTATGCGGGTGCGAATCGCTGCTTGGTAGGCAGGGATTGCCGAGCGATCCGCTGTTCGCCAATCGCAAGCCGATCGAGACGAAGGCCAAGGTCGGTCCGCCAACCGCGCTGTCGGTCACCGAACCTCTGCCGCCCGTGAATCCCTATTCCGCGATTCGATAAGCCAATCCGCACATTTTTTCCGCTCACACTTGCCATGTTCCGCGCGAACCGACATGCTAATCGGTGCAACCCGCGGCCCTTTATATAGCCCGCCATTTATGGCGGGTCCGCAGCATCCCCGCCATAAATGGCGGGCTATATGGATGGGAAACATCGCATGTCAACCGAGAACCCCGGCGGCCCGACAGAACATAAACCCTACGTGCCCGACGAAGTGGTGATGCCCGAATTCACCTGGCCCGCGGTGTTGGTCGGCGTGGTCCTCGGCATCGTCTTCGGCGCGTCATCGCTGTATCTGGTGCTGAAAGTCGGCATGACGGTCTCCGCTTCGATCCCGGTCGCGGTTCTCTCCATCACGCTCTTTCGCTGGCTCGGCAACACCTTCGGCATTCGCAAAGCCACCATCCTCGAAAACAACATCACGCAAACCACCGGTTCCGCAGGCGAGTCGATCGCGTTCGGCGTCGGCGTGACCATGCCCGCCCTCTTGCTCATCGGCTTCGAGATGGAATGGACCCGCGTCATGGTCGTCTCCGTCCTTGGCGGATTGCTCGGTATTCTCATGATGATCCCGCTTCGCCGGGCGTTCATCGTCAAGATGCACGGTCGCCCCGGCCAACCAGGCACGCTGCTATACCCTGAAGGGACGGCATGCGCCAAAGTGCTCGAATCCGGCGAGCAGGGCGGGGCGAGCGGCAAGACCGTGTTCATCGGTTTTGGCTTCGCATTCTTTCATAAGATCGCTACCGAGACATTCAAAATATTCAGCGAAACGCTCGTCATCCCGCTTCGGCTTGGCGCGGGCGCTGAAGACGCGTTTAGCCGAGTCGCGAAATTCACGGGCGACCTGGCGACCGAACTGCTCGGCGTCGGCTATATCATCGGCCTAAGAACCTCCGCAGTCATGATGGGCGGGGCGGTCCTCGGCAGCTGGGTCGTACTGCCGACGCTGGCGATGACGACGATGACCGGCGACGACCGGGCACTCGCTTTCCGCTTCATCGGCGCCGGTTGTGTGGCGGCGGCGGGCATTATCAGCATGGCGAAGACCCTTCCGATGATCGTCACCTCTTTCCGTTCCGGTCTGAGCAGCATGGGCGCCGGCAGCACGAAACAAGATGGCAAGCAAAAACGGACTGAATCCGACATGCCGCCCAACGTCCTCATCGGTGGTGGCCTCTTCCTGCTCGCGCTGCTCACTGTGTTTTTGATGCGCGATGTCGGCGCGGTTTATGCCATGCTCGGCGCCATCCTCGTGCTTGTCTTTGGCTTCCTCTTCGTCACCGTCTCCTCTCGGCTCACGGGCGAAATCGGCTCGTCCTCCAACCCGATCTCCGGTATGACGATTGCCACGTTGTTGCTTACGTGCATCATCTTCCTCGCGCTCGGCATGACGAGTCCCACCGAAGCCGTGCTGGCGCTGTCCATCGGTGGTGTCGTTTGCATCGCGGCGTCCAACGGCGGTACGACCTCGCAGGACCTCAAGACAGGCTTCCTCATCGGCGCTACCCCGCGTTTGCAACAGTGGGCCATCCTCATCGGCGCGATTACCTCCGCACTCGTCATCGGCGTCACGCTGCTGCTATTCGCGTCGGTTGGCACGATTTATAGTCAACGCAGCCTGCCGTCGATCGATCTGAAACATCGTCTCGGCGAGTTCAAACAAACCGAGGAATACAAAGGCGAAAAATTCCACGTTTGGCAGCAAATCGAAAAAGAACAGGTTCCCCTCAAGGAAGACGCCAAGGAGACAGTTTCGGTCAAACCCGGCAAGTATCTGGTCGATGCCCAGGGCAAGGTCGCCTACCTCGTTGATCCGACGATCACGGGCCGAGTCACGGAACGAGACGACGATCCCGTCGCGATTGCAAGCACCGTCGTCCTCACGTCGGCGGATCGCAAGCGAATCGCGGAAACGTTTACGCTGCGAACCAAGAACGCCGACGGCTCGCCGAAGTCGAGCGTCTACAAACTCTGGCGCAACGTGAAACCGCCCGAGGGCGCCGATGAGAAGAAACTCGCCGACCTGGAACCCTACGATGCGAGCCTCGATGAAGGTCTTTACCTGGTTGACGCCGACGGCAAAGTGACGCACACCGTGACAGCGCGGAAAGTCCCCATGAAGTTCAACGCGCCGAAGACGCAGGTTATGGGCGTGATCATCAACGGCTTGCTTAACAACAAGCTCAACTGGGCGCTGGTCATGATCGGCGCCTGCATCGCCCTGATGCTGGAGTTGTGCGGCGTACCGTCGCTGGCGTTCGCCGTCGGCTTGTACGTGCCGATGTCCGTTTCGACACCGATCTTCCTGGGCGGCCTGGTGCGCTGGGCGGTCGAGGGGTATTCCGCCCGGCAAGCACGCGCGGAGGCAGCGGCGGCGGCACCGGGCGATGCGGCGGCGCAGGCCGAAGCCGAGGTGCAAGCCATCGCCAAAAGCGAAACCAGCCCAGGCATGTTGCTCGCCTCCGGCTTTATCGCCGGCGGAAGTATCGCGGGAGTGCTCTACTCATTCCTGAATTTCCTGCCTCAGGAGCAGCTTGAAGTCATCGATTTCGCCGACCGAATCAAGCACGCCCTTAGCGCGGCCAATATCCCCGCGATTACCGTCGATGTTGTGTCGGCGACCCTCTTCGTCGCGCTGGCAGGCGTGCTGCTCGCCACGGGCATCGGCAAACTGTTCGCCTCGCCGCCGCCGAAAACGTGATCCGTTTAGCCGCTCGCCTTTGGCGAGCGCGGATGTGGCGTCGCGCGACAATTTGTTCGCACGCAAACAAGCCCGCGCTCGCCGAAGGCGAGCGGCTAAACATAAACAAATCCACCACCCTCACGAGGTTCATCCATGAAACGCTTTTTGACATTCCTTCTCTTAACGATTA
This sequence comes from Singulisphaera sp. GP187, assembly GCA_945861245.1. Taxonomy (GTDB): domain Bacteria; phylum Planctomycetota; class Planctomycetia; order Gemmatales; family Gemmataceae; genus SIAQ01. The sequence goes on along the minus strand of CAMAUE010000217.1, from coordinate 4,711 downwards.
GCACTACCATGACACAAACCAACGCATTGCCCGCGGATGAGGGCCTTTGGCTCTTCAATAATCCGCCCAAGAAACATCTCCTGGACAAGCACAAGTTCGACGAGCCGCAGACGTGGTACGACCACTTGCAAAAATCGTCGGTCCGCTTCAACTCCGGCGGGTCCGGGTCGTTCGTCTCCGCCGACGGCCTGGTCATGACCAACCACCACGTCGGCCTGGGCGCGTTGCAGAAACTCAGCAAAAAGAACAAGGACTACGTCAAGGACGGCTTCTACGCCAAGTCGCTCGACGAGGAGTTCAAAGCCGTCGATGAAGAACTCAACGTCCTCATGGAGATCGAGGACGTGACGGGCAAAGTCAAATCGGCCGTCACCAAGGAAATGAAACCCGAGGAAGCCTTCGAGGCACGCCGCGGCGCCATCGCCAAAATCGAAGCGGAATCGCTGAAAGCCACTGGCATGCGCAGCGATGTCGTCACGCTGTATCAAGGCGGGCAGTACCACCTCTATCGCTACAAACGCTACACCGATGTCCGTCTCGTGTTCGCCCCGGAACAGCAGATCGCCTTCTTCGGCGGCGACCCCGACAACTTCGCCTTTCCGCGCTACGATCTCGACGTTTGCTTCTTCCGCGTTTACGAAGACGGCAAACCCGCGAAGGTTCCGCATTATCTCAAATGGAGCAAAGACGGCGTCAAGGACGGCGATCTCACCTTCGTCTCCGGCCATCCCGGCCACACCGATCGACTCAACACCGTCGCCGACCTCGAATACCAACGCGATGTGCGCTATCCGTTCGCGCTGCAACGGCTCAATCGCCTTGAGGTGCTGCTGTCCGTCTACAGCGGCCGCAGTGCCGAGAACGAACGCAAAGCGAAGGACCTGATCTTCGGCGTCGCCAATAGCCGCAAGGCGTACTACTACGGCCTCGCCGGTCTGCAAGACGCCGCGGTCATGACCAAGAAGAAGAAGCAAGAGAAAGCGCTGCGCGACGCGCTGACTAAAAGCCCTGATCTTAAGCCGTTGAGCAGCGCATGGGACACTATCGCGAAGATTCAGACGCTCCGCGCTCAAAACGCCAAACGCTTCAACCTGCTCGAAGGCGGCCAGGGGTTCAACAGCTTGCTGTTCGGCTACGCTCGCACCGTCGTCCGCGCGGCTGAGGAACTGCCCAAGCCGAACGAGAAACGCCTGCAAGAGTTCGGCGAGTCCGGCCAGGCGTCACTCAAGCAGAAGCTGTACTCGAAACGCCCGATCTACAGTGACTTTGAAATCACCAAGCTCGGCGATTCGCTCGGCTGGCTGACCGAACAACTCGGTGCGAAGGACCCGCTCGTGCAGAAAATCCTGGCCGGCAAGTCGGCCCAGGTCCGCGCAGCCGAGATTATCGTCGGCACGCAGCTCGCCGATGTCAAGGTTCGCGAGGACCTCTACAACGGCGGCGCCAAAGCCGTCAACGCCTCCAAAGACCCGATGATCTTGCTCGCCAAACTCGTCGATGCCGACGCTCGCAAAGTTCGCAAGACCCTCGAGAACGGCTACGGCGAACCGAACGAGCAAGCGTACGACAAGGTCGCCCAGGCCAAGTTCGCCATCGAAGGAACCAGCACCTACCCCGATGCGACCTTCACGCTTCGCCTGTCGTTCGGCCCCGTCAAAGGCTATGTCGAAGACGGCAAAAAGATCCCGTTCCAGACGACCTACGAAGGCCTGTATCAACGCAATGCCGACGAGAAAAACCGCTTCCCCTATGACCTGCCCGAAAATTGGTTAAAGCGCAAGGACAAGCTGAACCTGAAAACGCCGTTCAACTTCGTCTGCACCGCGGACATCATCGGCGGCAACTCGGGCAGCCCCGTCGTCAATCGCGCGGGTGAAGTGGTCGGCCTAATCTTCGACGGCAACATTCAGTCGCTGGTGTGGGACTTCGTCTACACCGACGAACAGGCCCGCGCCGTTGCCGTCAGCTCGCAAGCGATCCCGGAGGCTCTGCGAGCGATCTACGACGCCACCCCGTTGGCGGAGGAATTGATCAGCGGTTCCAGAAAATAACACCCAAGCCCGCAGGCGACGAAGGAGCCTGCGGGGTGTCCACCTCACCCCGGTTGGCCATCGGCCGATGGCCAACCGGAATCGCACTTTTTCGGCCATTTTTTGCGTTTTTAGGGGATGTTGGCCACGAAAACGGGGGGAGAGTGGCTGCCAAGGATGAAGGCGAAAGGAAAAAGGATGAAAAAAAGGTGCTTCCGACTTTGACAACGCGCAGGTGGGCGCGGTACGATGCCGGGGATCGCTACCGTGTCCAAGCGCCAACTCACCGGACGCCTGACGCACCCAATGTTTTTCAACCTAGCAATCAAATGTTCCAAGTCGTCCTTTTCGGAAAATAGGAGTTCCCATGGTCGCCTGCTTTGTAGTATCGTTTCTGATTTTGCTCGGTCTGTTAGCGCTTGCCTATTCGGCCTATTATTTGATCCAAACGAAACGAGTTCAAAACGCTGAGGATCGAAAAGGATTCCGCACGGCTGTAGTCCATAGGCTCCAAAAACACGGAACAAAGGGATTCGATTTTAACAAGATTGTCGAAGAGTGTGAGGTTCCGCAATCGCTTGCATCCGAGGTAGCGGAGGAAATTTTCTCTCTTATGCTTGCCAAATCGGTTTTGGATGGCGCTTTCACCGAAGTCGAACGAAAAAAAATAGATCGCCTGGCCCAGGCATTCAAGATCGCTCCGGACACGGGTCGGACCATTGAGGAACGCCTCAAGCGCAAACACTACGTAACCGCCGTGGAGAAGGCGCTTGCCGATGGAATTATCACGGAGCAAGAGAAGGAGGAATTAAAATTACTTCGACAGAATTTCGGTCTGAGTTCATCATTGGCAGTTGAACTTGCGGCGGACCGAGCCAAGGACGGATACCTTGCCTTATTTCGCACCGTGGTGAGCGATGGGCAGATTACCGACAATGAATTGAAGGAGCTGATGCGGTTTCGGGACGCCTTTGGACTTTCGATCCAAGACGCCCAAGCGATTGTGCGGTCGGACGCGCACAGTCTATATTCGAAGGTTTATCGTCAGATAATTTCGGATGGTTTCATCTCCGAAGCGGAGCAAGAGCAGTTGCGGAGATTTCGGGCGGTTCTCGGCCTTTCCGATTCAGAAGTAAGCCAGATCGAGGAGTCGCTCAAGCGAAAGCACTATACCGGTGCTGTCGAGAAGGCGCTCTCGGATGACAAGGTAACCGAAAAGGAAAAGGAAGATCTCAAAACACTTCGCAAGAACCTCGGGCTGAGTCAAAATGCTGCTGCAGAAATTGCAGCGAGTCGAGCGAAGGACGCCTACGTTTCGCTATTTCGCGCCGTGGTGAGCGATGGGCAGATTTCCAACGATGAGTTGAAGGAACTGACGCGGTTTCGCGATGCCGTGGGGTTGTCACTGGCGGATTCTCAAGCCTATCTCAAGCCGGAAGCCGAGAAAATTTATTTAGCGGTTTACAGCCGGTGCGTTGCCGATGGCGCTATTTCCAATGACGAACAGGAGCAATTGAGGCGATATCGTTTTGTGCTGGGACTTTCTGACCATGAGGCGGCGCAATTAGTGAAGAAGCAGGCGATTCATATCTATAGGGAAATCTTCTATGAAATCTGCCAGGATGCAGACATCGAAGCCCAGGATGAAGATCGGCTGAATCGTTTGGCGGCGAATCTGATGCTGGACGACAAATCACTCGCGCCTTATCGAGTCGACTTGGAGGAAAAGAAACGCCTATCCGAATTTCGCCGGGGAAATTTGCCGTCATTGCAAACGAGGCGGATACTCGAATCAGGCGAGATATGCCATTGGATTGGCGACTGCACCTATTGGTGGCAAACACAGACGATGGCGAAGTCTGTTTCTGGTGAGTTGCTTGTAACCAGCGAGCGCATCATCTTCACTTCGCCGTATCGCAGTTTTGAACTACGGCCGAGCAAAATCCTAGACGTTCAGGCGCACACGGACGGCCTTACTCTGAAAACGAGCGTGACAAAAGCGGCGGGCGACTACCTGACTAATCATGCGCGCCGCTTGGAAGCCGTTTTGATCGGCGTAGTCCGAAAGCATAAGTACCTTCAAACCGAGTCATTCTCAGCAACAAAGACTCGACATATCCCCGACACCGTCAAACGCGAAGTATGGGCGCGCGACGGCGGGTGTTGTGTTCGTTGTAGGGCGACGGAATATTTGGAATTCGACCACATTATCCCCTTCTCCAAAGGCGGTGCCAATACGGAGAAAAATATCCAGTTGCTTTGTCGGGGTTGTAACGCGATAAAATCGGACAGGATTTGAGTAATACCGACGGTCTATCGGGATCGCACGCGTAATCACGGAGTATGTACACGTAGGGCGAGTCGATCGCCAGTGCCGGCGGCCGGGGCGCTTGCCGGTTCATGGTGCGTCAGCGCTGGCGCTTGACGCACCCTACTTGATGCGAAGCATGGCGCGTGACAACGCCGTGCGATTTTGGCTTGGAACGTCTCATGGCAAAGAAGAGAAAAACGGATCCCTATTTTGACGAAACTCCCGATGGCCGCACCTATGTCCACAAACGGTGCGAAACCGAAACGCATGTCAGCGGCGGGGACTTCGACCATATTTGCGATCCGTTTTGGCCCTGCACGGGGACGTACTGCTGCGGCTGTGCCGACTTCGTCGCGCTCGATGAAGTGCG
>CAMAUE010000216.1 GCA_945861245.1 Singulisphaera sp. GP187 | reverse complement strand
GATTATTGTATTGAGTGGCGCGTTGATCCATCACCCCCACCAATCGCTGCGCTCATGGTGGGGCTTGAGTGGTTGAATTTCAATCTGCAATTTGAAATCTGCAATTTGAAAATATCCCTCTCGTATCTTGCCATTCGATCCTGTACACTAGAATGGTGTCAGCTATCAACCTAAAAGGGGGGATTCCTACCATGACACTCAATTCGAGTTGTGGCTCACCCGAGCATGCATTTAGCCGTCGCGGGTTTCTGACATCGCTGGCTGCGATGGCGGGGACGGCGGCAGTGGCGGATATGACTGCGCTTCAGGTTCTCGGAGCGCCGGCCGTCGCCAACGAACTGCGTCAACAACAAAAACGCGTCATCATGCTCTGGCTCGCCGGCGGGGCCAGTCAGCTGGAAACATTCGACCCAAAACCGGGCGTGCCGACCGGCGGACCGTTCCAGTCGATTCAAACTTCGACGCCCGGTATCCGCATCTCCGAGTTGATGCCGAAAATGGCGCGCCGGATGCGCGACACCTGCATCATCCGCTCGCTCAATACGCGCAACGCCGATCATGGCTCCGCCGCCAAGATCATGATGCGTGGCCGCATGAGCGAAGCGGGCATCGACTATCCCGATCTCGGCGCGGTGATGTCGCGCGAGATGGGACTCGAAGGCAGCCAGGTTCCCGATTACGTCTCGTTCTACACCGCCACCGAAGGCCGCAGCATGGCTCCCGGCCATGCCGGTTTCCTTGGCGCTCGTTACGGTTCGATGGACCTGACCACGTCGATGGTTCCCGAGAACATTCGCCGCGTGAACATCAGCGAACTCGATCATCGCGAACGCTCGGAGCTGCGCAATCAGCTGAGCGGCATGTTTGAACGTGGCCGATCGTCGTCATCGCTCGACAGCCACAATCAGGCGTATCGCCGCGTGTCGGGCATCATGGCGAACGAGCAGCTCTTCGACATCGAACGCGAACCGCAGCGTGTGCGCGATCGTTACGGCCCGACGCTGTTCGGTCGTCAAGCCTTGGCGGCACGTCGGCTGTGCGAAGCGGGCGTACCGTTCATTCGCGTCGGCCGGGCGTGGTGGGATACGCATGCTCAGAACTTTGAATCGCATCAGGAGATGGTCCCCGAACTCGATCACGTGATGTCCACGCTGCTCGACGATCTCGATGAACGCGGCTTGCTTCGCAATACGCTCATCGTCACGCTCGCCGAGTTCGGCCGCACGCCGAGCATCAACTCCAGCGTTGGCCGCGATCACTTCGCATCGGCATGGAGCACAACGCTATCGGGTTGCGGCATCCGTGGCGGTTCGGTTTATGGCCGATCGGACGCTTCGGGCAACCGCGTGGCGGAAGGCGAAATCGGCGCCGCCCGCTTGTTCGCAACGATCTACCGAGCGCTTGGCATCAACCCGCACAAGAACTACTACATCGGCTCTCGGCCGATTCCGTTGACCGATCCGGGCACCGAACCGGTTCGCGAAGTGCTGGCGTAATCTGCTTGTCGTTTAGCGTTCGCATGGCGCCGTGCGGACGCAAATTTTCACTTTCCGGTTGTGGTTTAGCGTTCGGATTGTTCCAGTTGAGCGCTAAGCCGCAAGCGGCCAGCTGAGGTTCCCACCATGCCAGACGCCAATCCACGTAATCTTCGCAATGTTCGCGAGATCACTCGTAGCGGTATATTGTTCTCGCTGGCGCGGGTGCCGAACAGTTCGCGCATCTTGGTGGCGAGTTCCGAGAACAAGGTGCTCGAACTCGACGCCAGCCAGGCGACCCCGACGCCTCGCGAACTCGCGGATCATGGCCGTTATGCCACGTGCGTGCGTATAGCGGGCAACACCGTCATTTCAGGCGGCTACGACAACCGCCTGATCTGGTGGGATCTGCAAGCCAATCGCCACATTCGCACGAACGACACGCACACGCGCCCGCTTCGGCAACTCGCGGTATCGCCCGATGGCACGAAACTCGCCAGCGTGGCCGACGATATGGTCTGCAAACTCTGGAACGTCGCCGACGGCACGCTCATCCGCGACCTGCGTGGCCACGAGGAACGCACGCCGACGCACTTCACGTCGATGCTGTATTGTTGTGCGTTTTCCAACGACGGCACGAAACTGGCGACCGGCGATCGCGTCGGGCGTGTCTGCATCTGGAGCGTCGCGAACGGCGAACGGCTCTCCACCGTCGAAGTGCCATCGCTCTATACCTGGGACGCGACCCAGCGCATCCGCTCCATCGGTGGTGTCCGGTCACTCGCGTTTTCGCCGGACGGCACGCAGATCGCGGTCGGCGGCGTGGGCCAAATCGGCAACGTCGATGGCCTGAGCGGGCCATCGCGCGTCGAAGTCTACGACTGGGCTCGCCGCACCCGCGTACACGAATTTCAGGGCACGCAGCAAGGCCTCTTCAACAAGCTCGTTTGGCATCCGCAAAACCAATGGCTCTGTGCCATCGGCGGCGGAGGCAACGGCTTTATCGCCTTCCACAACATGCAAAACCGCACCATGATCCACCAGATGAACCTGCCAATGCACGTCCACGACAGCACCTTCAGCGAAGACTGGACGACGCTGTACCACGCGGGCCACAACAAGATCGTTGTGCAGGAAATGCGCGGCTAAGAAAATTCAAAATAACAAGCACGAAATTCGAGACAAATCATAATAAGCAATGATAAAAAAAGGCGAAGGCTGGACTCGACCTCAAGCCGAGTACGGCCCTTCGCTTTCCTTCTAATCAGACCTCGGCGAGCCTAGCCGCGTAAGCGGCAGGTTTGCGGAGGCGTCAACCTGCCGCTTACGCGGCTAGGCTCGCCAATACAATAGCCGAATGGACGACACTCCCGAAACCAGGATCGCCGAGTTGGAAAATCGCGTGCGGACGCTGGAGACGAAAGTCGCGGCGCTGCCGAGCGTCGAGCAGATCGAGACGCGCATCACGGAGCAGGTGAAGGCGATGCCGCCGCCTGTCGAGCCGCCGGTGATGCCGAGCTTCAAGGACATTTCCATCCCGATCCCGAGTTTGAACACGCTGGTCAATACCGCGCGAACCACCTGGACACTAATCGAGATGCTCAATGAACTGAAGATGCTCTTCTGGACGCTGTTCGATCGCCGGTATCACATGGCCTGGGCGACGCGCGTCATCGTTACCGTCCTCCTCGTGGCGATTCTGTTGTCGCACTGGTGGTTGCCGTTCGCGTTCGACAACGTCATCGGCCGGCTGTGGGAGAAGGTCATCAATCTGCTGCTCGGCTTCGTGATGTTCTTCATTCTGCATTTCGAGATGCGGCGCTATCAGGAATGGCTGGGCAAACGAGCCGGGTGACCCAGGTTATTCACCACGAAAATCGCAGCCTGGCCAAGCCGCAACTAATACATAAACACGAAAGAACGAAAGAACGAAAACACGAAAGGATTCTCTTGTGTTCCGGATTTCGTGTTTTCGGACTTTCGTTCTTTCGTGAGTCGTATTAATGAAGGGGCCAATATGATCCGTCTCGGCGTCAACATCGATCACGTCGCCACTATCCGCCAGGCTCGGCGAGCACTCGAACCCGACCCCGTACATGCGGCCACGCTGGCGATGTTAGGCGGTGCGGATGGCATCACGATTCATTTACGTGAGGATCGTCGGCATATCAACGATCGCGATGTACGCATCCTTCGCCAGGTCGTGACGAACCTGCTCAATTTGGAGCTGTCGGTCGCGGACGAGATTGTCGCCATCGCATGCGAAGTCAGGCCCGATCAGGCGACGCTCGTACCCGAACGCCGCGAGGAGTTGACGACGGAAGGCGGCCTCGACGTCGTAATGCATCAGGCGGCGGTTGCGAAGGCGATGGATCGCTTGAAGAACGCAGGCATTGCCGTGGCGCTGTTTCTCGATCCGGACATTCGTCAAATTGAGATCGCCAAGATACTTGGCGCGAAAGCCGTCGAGATTCAGACCGCGCGTTACTCCGAAGCGAGAACGCTCAGCGATCGCAGGAATGAACTGGCATCCTTGTGCGAGGCGACTGAGTTTGCCCGTCAGCAAGGCCTGCACGTTCACATGGGCCATGGCTTGAATTATGAGAATGTCCGCGCCGTCGCCGCTATTCCGGGGGTGGAGGAGTTGAATATCGGCCACAGTATCGTGTCGCGTGCGGTACTCGTCGGCATGGAACGGGCGGTGCGCGAGATGAAGGAAGCCATGCGCGGTTAGCGGCAGCGCCATGCGGAGATGGTTGCGCGACATGGCTTGAAATTGGTGATATCCGTGGTTCAAGCCGGTTCTTCTCAGGCTGTGTTGCGTACATGTACGCAGTTCCACTTATACAGATTCGCAGCCTGCAGGAATTAATTGTAATATTTGCAATTCTGGTATTGACTGAGTATTTCGGTTCGGTTACATTTACAACCGTTCGATTCGGCCTCTTCTCTGTTCCGGCCCCACTGATTCACACGTGTGGACAGTGGGGTTTTTCTGTCGCTGATGTTCCCCCTTTTATTCACCTAATCCAGCTTGTGTAATTTTTCATAAGTCGCAATTAATATTAGTGTTGCGAATAATAATGTTTTCTGGCATCACTCACTCCAACAAGAAACATTGGTGTGCGTATAATGAGATTGTCGCGTTCAGGTTTATAACGACCTTCTGTTAGGTTCGACGGAGTCCGATCATGTTGACGAAAGAATGTCTATTGGAATTGAAAACCGCGTGGATTCCGAACGTCACCGATTGCGGATTAGACAGTCTGGTGGATTTGCTTGAACACAATAGCCCCCTCTTGATCCACGGTAGCTTTACGCGAACGATGCCGATGGGTTGCCTGGCAACACATATTGCCTGGCATCACCCGAAAACCGAGAACCTCATGCTTGACGCAGGCATTTGCTGGTTGAACCGTATAGCGGGCCTGAATCCGGCGACTTCGCGCGTCGTCCGCGAATGGGATGATTGTGCCACCTATGACGTTGAGGTTCGCCAAGAACTCTTGCAAGTGTTGCGCGAGGAACGAGAAACTCGCCGTCACCTGGATGAAAAGATTGCCGTCAACCGTATCGCGGAGTTGGTCGAGGTGTGAACTGAGTTTATTGTTTAGCGCTCGCGTGAGATTTTTCAAGCGCTAAACGGCAAGCGAAGTGCATGAACGTCACTTTTTGTACACTTCTTTCGGATCAAATACACGATCGCCGATCACCGTCAAGTTCTCACCATCCAGTCGCCGAAAGAAACAGCTTTTGAATCCCTCGTGGCATGCGGCGCCGCCGATCTGGTGGACTTTGAGCAGCACTGCGTCATTATCACAATCGATGTAGAGTTCCTTTACCTCTTGTACGTTGCCCGACTCTTCACCCTTGCGCCAGAGTTTATTTCGGCTACGGCTAAAGTAAACCGCCTTGCGCGTGCGCACGGTTTCCTCGAACGCCTCGCGATTCATCCAGGCGATCATCAGCACCTCGCCGGTTTGGTGGTCCTGAGCAATCGCTGAGATCAGACCGCCGGCTTTGTCGAAATTGATTTGCATAGCTATTGTGGTGAGAAATTAGTCAAAGAAAAATCGAAATCAGAACTAACCACAGAGGCACAGAGGGAACGCGAAGAATAGGGGAGGTGTTGGGGAGCCGAATCGTGAGGTTCCCCATTCTCAATTCCGCGCATTTTCTCTGTGTCCTCTGTGCCTCTGTGGTTAGTCTTTCTGCGGCTCAATACCGCAGCAAGCTAAAGACATCGTGGGGGCTCAGTTTTTCGCGACCGTTGAGGAAGCCGAGTTCGACGATCACGCAGCAGCGGTGGACGATGCCGCCGGCTTGCTCGGTGAGTTTGCACGCAGCCTCGAGCGTGCCGCCGGTGGCGAGCAGATCGTCGACAAGCAGCACCCGGGCGCCGGCGACGATGCCATCGACGTGGACATGCAATTCCGCCTGCCCGTATTCGAGTTCGTACTTGAGCTTGTGCGTCCGATACGGCAGCTTTCCCGGTTTACGCAAGGGGATCAGCGGTTTCTTCAGCAAATACGCCAGCGGCGCCGCAAACAGGAAGCCACGTGCCTCAGCAGCGGAGATAGCATCGATCGGATGCGAGGCGAATTCCTCGGCCAGGCGATCGATCGAGTACCGAAACGCCGTCGGGTCGCTCAGCAGTGGCGTGATATCCTTGAACAGGATTCCTGGCTTTGGAAAGTTCGGAATGTCTCGAATATACTTGGTAAGGTTCACGCCAATACTCCGCCGAGAAACGACAAATACCACCCTCATTGTATAGCTGAAAGCGAGACCTGCTATGCCTCTGACGATTCGACCCGTGTGCGCGGCCGACGCTGACATCGTTGCTGACTTCAATGCCCGGCTGGCATTGGAAACCGAGAACAAACATCTCGAACCGCACACTATTCGCGCGGGCGTGGCGGCGATGATCGCCGATCCCGCCAAGGGGTTCTATTTCGTCGCTGAGTTCGACGGCGCAATCGTCGGCCAACTCGGCGTGACCCGCGAATGGAGCGACTGGCGCAACGGCGACTTCTGGTGGATTCAGAGCGTCTATGTCACGCCACAAGCGCGTCGGCGGGGCGTCTTTGCCTCGCTCTATCGGCACGTCCTTCAGGCGGCGCTCGCTCACGGCAACGTCATCGGCGTTCGGCTTTATGTCGAGCACGACAACCATGCCGCTCAGGCGACATACAAGAAACTGGGCATGGCGATGACGAGCTATCAAGTGATGGAAGCCTGCCCGATCGACGCGTTTGAATAATAGTAATAAGCCCGCAGGCGACGAAGGAGCCTGCGTGGTTTTACCCGCGCAGGCTCCTTCGTCGCCTGCGGGCTTGGCAAACATTGATATTCGATGCTACCGAATTCGTTCGATAATCCCGCACACTTCACGATGAAGCGAGCCGTTGGTGGCGAGCAGCCCGTTCTTTTGCCAGGCGCCCGGCGTGCCATAGACAAGGTCGTGGCCGTTGATATCGGTGACGCTGCCGCCGGCTTCAGTGACGAGAATATGGCCGGCACAGATGTCCCAATCGTGGAACGCTTCGTAGGTGTTGAGATAAATGTCGGCCTCGCCGCGCGCGACCAGGGCGAGCTTGATGCCGGCGGAGTACGACTCGACGATTCGGCTCGGGTTGAGCGCCTCGGCCCATTTGCTGCGCTTGCCCGCATCGCGCGATCGACTCTGCGTGAGAGTAGCCAAGTGCAGATCACCGACCGGTGTGACCCGACAGCGTATCGGCGCGGCGCCGCCGTCGAGCCGCCAGCAGCCCTCGCCGCGTGATGCATAGGTAATACGGCCAACGGCGGGCTGGGCGACGACCCCGACCTGAATGATGCCGTCTTCCACGAAGCCGATCATGATGGAGAACTCGCCGTTCTTGCGAGCGAACCCGCGAGTGCCGTCGATCGGATCGACGATCCAGGTCCGCGTGCCGACATGGGTCGCTGTGCCGAGGGTTGCCGTCGATTCCTCGGCGCAGAGGGCGTCGTTGGGAAACGCAGCCTGGATCGCTTTCAGGATGATTTCCTGCGATTGCCGATCGGCCTCAGTGCTGATATCCGCTGGTGCATCGGGGATTACCTGAAATCGCTCATATTCGGCAAGCAGATAATCACTCGCCTTTTGTGCGGCGGCCAAGGCCAACTCAAGTTCTGGAAGAGGCATGCAGCAGTTCTCGCTTGTGGCTTAGCGCTCGGAAAATCTCACGCGAGCGCTAAGCCGCAAGCGGGAGAAAGAAACTTTCATCACGTTCCAGCTCAGTCAATATGACCGTCTGGCCTCGTGCTGGCGTTGCCGGAGAATTCGTTGAATTCCATGTATCGTAGACGTCAATAGATGTCGCATCTGTTCACTAATATGCGGTGCTCGCCGATGGCTTCAAGTCGGCTCGAGACGCTAACCGCCTCTGTAGTATTGACGGTGCGAAACGCCAGTGTTCCCAGGGGTTCATCCGAAAAACGCGTATTCTGTAGTTGAAAAAGTGAACATGCTTTCATTTCATGGGGTTATCACAACAAACCATGAGGAGATCGCATGTCCACCATCCTACTCTATCGACGCTTCGGTATCTTCGGCTACAACTTCGTTAAA
>CAMAUE010000215.1 GCA_945861245.1 Singulisphaera sp. GP187 | reverse complement strand
GTCAGGCCGCCGGCCTGATGGCACGCTATTCCGGTCCGAGCGACACGAACTACTACTATGCCCTTCTGACCCGATCCGGCAGTTCCTACACCGCCTATATCTTCCGCAATGTGAACGGCGCCTGGACGCAGCTTGGCATCAAGTCGCTCCCGGCGCTCAACGGAATATCCGGACCGATCGCCTTGCGTTTTGAAGTCATCAACGACAGCTTGAAGCTCTTCGTCAACGACATCTTGGAGGTATCGGCGTACGACTCCGTGTTGACGACAGGCTCGGTCGGGCTGCGTTCAACGCAAGGCGCGATCTGGTCCGGTTCGCCCAGTTTCACCGCCAGCCTGCGATTGCCGTTGGCGCCACCCACGACCCCGCTGTCGTTCAGCGACGATTTCTCGACGAACAACTACGACGGGGCAACGAATACGCAAACGACGACCGGCAAGGGACTCGGTGTCGCCTGGAAAGAACTGATTGGCGCCTACACGGTTGGTTCCGGCCTGGCAACCGGCGGCGCGAGCGGACTGAATTTCGCCCTCATCAACACGGTTCAGGCTGATGTCATGCTGACCGCCAATGTGACCATTCCGGTGAACCAGTACTTCGGCCTGACCGCTCGCTACTCCGGTCCGGGCGACACCAACATGTATTGGGGTGCGGTAGGCAACGTCAATGGCAATTACGTGGCCTACATCTTCAAGCATGTCGGCGGCACCTGGATGCAGTTGGCCACCCAAAGCCTCAGTTCCTTTGCCGGCCTGATCGAGTTCTCGGTCATCGGCAGCAATCTCACGCTGATGTTGGACGGCGTCTTCTCCTCAACCCTGAGCCTTTCCGATACGTCAATCAGCACAGGCAAAGCCGGCATCCGCAGCACCGGTGGCGCCGCGGCAACCAGCTTCTCCGTAATCTGACACGACAACCGCACTCATGGCCCCGCATTTCGCGGGGCTTTTTTTTTCAGGAAAAATCGCGCCGAATCAGATATCCACCGGAGCCACTACCATGCCTACCGTCAAACTCGTCGATGAAAACACCACCGAGCCGCGCGTGCGGGCTGTCTTTGACGACATCAAAGCGGTGCGCAACGTCGAGCACATTTCGGCGATTTGGCGGGCGCTGGCGGCGAACCCGGAGCACCTGGAGCTTTGCTGGGCCCAGGTCAAGGCGATCATGAAGCCCGGCGTGTTGGATATGAAAACGAAGGAAATGATCGCAGCCGCCGTGTCGATTACGAACGGGTGCAACTATTGCATCAACTCGCACCTGGCAGCGGCGCAGAAGTTCGGCCTGGACGCCGAGGGCATGCGCGAATTACTGGCGGTGGTCGGATTGTACAATCAGTTCAACAAACTGGTATTCGGACTTCAGATCGAGCCGGACGTTTTTCCGAAAGTGGATGCGTGATCGCCTGATCTTGTGCGAACAGGCGGCGGGCGACTCGCGTGCAATATTCCCGGCGGCGTCTTCGTCGCTATGAAGCATTCGAGTGTGCTCGGCGTGAAAATATTCTTAATGGTGTTCATGGCTCGCTCCTGTGCTATGGGTTTCTGTCACCTAACGAATGTAATAATCTGCAATACTTGCGCCAATCCCAGGCGATCTCGAGTGTTTCGACACAACAGTATATTGTAAAGAAGCTTATGTCTATGCCGTTGAATCGGCCGAAAATAAAATCTTCTGGAAATGACATCTCATTGATTACAAAGTGACATCGTTTTGATAAGGCCGTTGGCGAAGTCGTTTGCCGCGAGAAAAAAAACCGGCCCTCGCTGATTGGTTTTGAATTAGCTCACGCAATGGCCTCGAGGGAAATCAACTTATGCATCTGCTCTGTCGATTCTCAGTTATTCCTTTGCGCCATTGCTTGCGGTGCTTTTTCGCACAGCCATTGTGGATTGAAAAAAAACGAAAACTTTTCGATTTTTTCGTTGACATGACATGCCCGCAGAATGTAGATTCTATTTATATTATTAGGGAGTGAATCCGACAATCTCCCGGTGTCCTCCTTACCATTTCATTCGGGCCCGCTTCTTCTCCGAAGCGGGTCTTTTTTGTTGCGCGCTCGGCCATTCCTCCGGTTACTTCTGCGTTGATCGAAAAACGTATCATGACGTGAGGACTCCGGGAAAAATCCCGCACGCGTTCACAACCCCATGAATCGCTGTGCTCATTCGGGAGCTAGGAGGTTGCCATGAATCGAACCATCCGCATCGGCGCGGTGAATTATCTCAACACCAAGCCGTTGATCTATGAACTTGACGCCATTGCGCCGGACGCTCGGCTCATCCTCGACTATCCTAGCCGGCTCGCGGACCAGATGACGCGGGGCGAACTCGACGTCGCGCTGATTCCAGTGATCGAGTATTTTCGCGCGGGCACGTATCGCCTGGTGCCGAACATCGCGATCGCCAGTCAGGGGCCGGTTTTGAGCGTGACGCTGTTCAGCCGCGTGCCGTGGGCGGAGATTCGGCGTGTGGCTCTGGACGAAGGCTCGCGCACAAGTGCCGCGCTGACGCAGATATTGCTGCGGAAGAAGTACGGCGTGCAAGCGGAGATTGTGCCGTTGCCGTTGGATCGCACGGCGGAGGATGTGGCTGCCGATGCGGTG
Source organism: Singulisphaera sp. GP187 (assembly GCA_945861245.1). GTDB lineage: Bacteria > Planctomycetota > Planctomycetia > Gemmatales > Gemmataceae > SIAQ01. The sequence goes on along the minus strand of CAMAUE010000215.1, from coordinate 5,755 downwards.
CTGTTGATCGGCGACCGGGCGATGCATGCATGCTTGCCTGGCTTTCGCTTTGCATTCGATCTCGGCCAGGAATGGCACGATTGGACCGGCCTGCCGTTCGTGTACGCAGCCTGGGCGGTTCGATCCGGTGTAAAGCTTGGTTCGGCTTTGGATGCGTTGCATGAAGCGAAGCGTCGCGGCCTGGAGAACGTCGGCCCGATCGCCGCCCACGAGGCGAAAGCCCTGGGCCTGGACGCCGGCTTTTGTCGGCGCTATTTGGCAAACATCATCCGCTTCGATCTCGGACCGCGCGAGTTGGCGGGGATGCATCATTATTACACGCTCGCCAGCGAGCTCGGTCTCGTCCGCCGCGGCATGAATGTGCATATCTACGAGCCGACTGCGGCACATTTGGCGACAATCGGGTAATATCTCTCACCGCTTGCGGCTTAGGAAAACCAAAATAACAACGTCCCGATTTGAAGCCCGTCTCCCTCGGTGCCCACGGTCATCTGGGCTTCAATGGCGAGCACGTTCATGATAGCTCCAAGTTTGCAATACCGCACGCTCTCTAGGGATTGACCTCACTACTTTGAACACGCGAAAACAGAGGCGATGGAGGACGTCGGCGACTTTTGAGGGTAGCGTCGAATGAGAACACGAAAAAAGCCTGAGCACTTGCGAGTGGACCCCGCCGATGCTCAGGCTTGCTCGAAATTAGCAGAGAGGCGAGCGTAAGCAACGGCCGAAATGCACCGTCGCTTTTGCTCAAGACTCTGCGGTTTCTCGCGTTAGGCCTTCTTCTTCTTCGGGGCCGCGATGGAAATCTTTTCGGCTTTGCCTTCGGAGTGGGTGACGGTGATAATCTGGTCCTTGGCGAGGTCGCCGAAGGAGGCCGGGGTCGCATCTTTACCCTTTTCAGTGGCTGCCTTTACGATCTTCGTGTCTTTCGAAACGGTGAACTTGTGTTCCTTGGCGTCAGCGATAGTTTTCTTTTCCTTGTCCTTCTTTTCCGGCGTCTTGACGGTGATGGTGCCGATGCCCTTCACGTCCTTGTCTTCATCAACGCTGACGACGACGCCAGTGACATTGGCGCCCTTCTTCTTCTTGTCTTGGCCGTCGGTATTCGCGACAAGCAGGAAAGAAGCGACGAGGATGACCGGAACCAACAGCAAACGAACCATGAGAGCCTCCCGATGCGTAAACAGGTGACAAAAATTTTCCGGCGTCGAACTCGCTGGTCGAGTCGCCGACGGTTTTACACGCACATTGATTTCAACTGAGGCGGCGTATTGAAAGCCATTTTCTCGCGATGCACATTAATCTTATGAACGGCAACCTGAGTGGAGGCGAGGACCGGATCACGCACGGAATCGTTCGGGTATTCCCTGACTCATGACAGCAAAACGTAACCGCAAGGCTTCATTCAGGTTTAAATCTAACACCGTGGTCCGAAAAATGTATCGGTTGCTCGGATTTTTTCGGAAAATTTCTTTTTCCGGTGCAGGGCTACGTCGATTTGGCCTCATCCTTCGGCACACGTTTGCGGGTGGCATCGCGGTCGAGGCCGTTGAAAAGTGCGGAACTCGATTTGCCTACGGTTGGTTCGTTCTGGTGTGCTTCTTCTGGATTGTCCGTGAGGTCGCGTTGTAGCTGACGCCGGCGTTTGCGGTTGCCGGCATGTTTGATGTCGCGTTTCAGCTTGCGCAGTTGGCGTTTGTCTTGGTCCATTGCACGATCCCTCCTCGCTGGGCAGACACCTTTGGCGGGGGCGTGGTTCACACGATTCGTTAGCGCGCCACGCTTTCGTTCGCCGAGTGCGAGTGGGTAAACAACCCCTATTTCGCCTCCAGCACGCGAATCTTCGCGGCGTCCGACACGATCACCTGTGGCCGACCCGAAAAGAGCGACAGCGTGCCTTCGACGCGGATCGTCTTGCCCTCGAAGTGTGTGCGAGGCAACTTGATGCCGGCGTCGGCGAGGCTCGCTTGCGCTTTCTTGTCAAGCACGACGGTGAAATTGTCATCATTCGTCCGATCTACGTGCGAATTCAGAAACACCAAATCGCTCTTTTTCGTTGCCCCGGTGGCGACGACCTTCATCTCGATGACGACTTCCTTCTTGAGTAGATGTTGGACCAAGTCCGCAGTCATGAACTTGCCGTTGATCCGCGCCAACGACGCCTGGGCCTTGGCTTTTAGCGCGCCGGGTTGCAGGAGGCGCAACGGCAGCTTTTCCTGGATCGTGACTTCGCCATCGACGTCACGCACTTGCAGGCGAATGAGCGGGTCCTCAGCGGTCCAGTCGATGCTGATGAAGCCGAAGTTGTTGCCCCAGTTCATCGTCGCCAGGCGATGGCGGTGGACCTCCAGCTTGCGGAATTTTTGATTCGCCTCGGTCAAGCCGCTGGTCGTGAGGTCGTAGAGCGGATAGCCGATGCCGGCCTCCATCACCGCCAGTTCCGCCAAATGGCGATCGCCGCTGACGCAGACAACGCCAGCGGCCTTGGTGTCGGCGATGAGTTTGTAGAGGCGTTCGCGCTCGTGCGGGAAGTTGTTCCATTTCTCCCAGCCATGATCTTGGGCAACGACCTGCACGCTGGAGACGAGAATGCGTACCTTCGCGGGCAGTTTGAGCTGGGTCGCCAGCCAGGCCCATTGCGTCTCGCCGAGCATCGTCGCCAAGGGATCGCTGGATGGCTCGTACGGCCCGACGCCGAATGGGGTCTTCGGAACCTTGCGCTGAAGCGGGCTGCGAAAGTAGCGCGTATCGAGCACGATGATCTGCACTCGCTTGTCTTCCGGGCCAAACGTCTCGGCATGGTAGACGCCCTTCTGTTTTCGGCGAGGTGAGTCCTTGGCGATGCCGAAGAAGTCGAGGAAAAGTTGCTGCGATTCGTCGCGCTTGGGATACTCCGCCCCGCCGTCGTTGACACCGTAATCGTGATCGTCCCAGGTGGCGAAGATCGGGCAGGTTTTGGTCAGCTTCTGCCAGCCGGGGATGGCGCCGAGCATGTCGTATTTCTTTTTCATGATAGCCATATCTTCGGTGTCGCCATAAATGTTGTCGCCGAGCGCAAGGTAAAGCTGAGGTTTGGTGCCGACGACCGCATCCCAAATCGGCTGTACTTTGTCCTGCCGTGCGCATGACCCGAGGGCGATACGGCTAATAACGATTTTTTCGTTGCCCGCCACATCCAACGCGGGTATGATCAGGGCGGCGACAAACGTCAGGTAACGTGCAAGGAGCGGAATCATGCGACCTCCGGATGATGAACGGGGTATCACTTAATGTGTTGGGAGATTGTAAAACAAACCACGTGCCGTGGGGAGTGAATTCTCCGGGAAGATTCGCCTGCCGAGGAAACTGCCATGTCTGATGAGGTTGAAGAGCCGCTCGATGCCCGCCTTGAACGTCTGCGGAGGCGTGCGGAGACGTTCCGCGATCTGCTTGAAGAGGGCGACGAGATCACCGTCGCCAAAGACGATGGCGAGATCTTCGTGGACGAGCTGAGCCGCTCGAAGCTCGAACGCAAGCACCCGAAGCTATTCGGGCGACTGCTCGCCATTGAAGCCCAGATGACCGTGGGCATCACGCCGTTGACTGCCATGATTACAATTTTCGCAATGATTGTGCTCGGACTGCAAGTCGGCTGGTGGGAGCCGATCCTTGGCCCTGAGACTTGCGAATCGCTGAATAAGTGGTGGTTTTGGGCGGTCGAGTTGCTGATCGTGTGGTATGTCATTCATTTGGTTACCAGGCTTTATCGCAAGAAGCTCTATCGTGCACGCCGCGACGAATTGGCGGCATGCATCAGCGTCGAAGGTCTCGACCGCGACTTGTTGCTCGTGATGTTGCTGGATCACGGCGATCTTGCCAACGTCGTGGAAGCGCTCAAGCTCGATGCCGGTTCGTTTGCGACAGGCCCAGCGTCGTGAAGATTTGTCGGGTTCGGAGCCACGGTGACGGTTTGTCGCGTCAGTCGAACTTCAGATCGAGTGCCGCCTCGGCTTTGGTGATGGTGACGGACAACGGCGTGGCGTCCTGTTTGGCGAACTTGGCGGCGATGGCGGCGCGGATCGGGTCGCGGGGCGGGTGCCCCATGGCCATCATCTCTTCCTCTGTGGGGTCCCTTGGCGCGACCGTCACGGTTACTTTGTGCGTTCCGACGACGGCACCTTTCAATTTGCGATCGAATTCCAGTTCAAAACAGCCGTTCTCATCCGTGAGGGCAGAGCTAGGCCGACCCGCGACGGGCGAGAAATGGATGATCAGGTGAGGAACCGGTTTGCCTTGGGCGGTTGCGACACCCTTCACCGATACAATTTTGGGCCCGCCACACCCGGCGAAGGTGGCGAAGATCATGGCGATCGCAAGCAACAGAAAGTTGTATGTTTTCATGGAAACACGCTAATCCGAACGTCCGCCATCGGCATCGTTTTGTGGGATGGCGTTTACCGTATGTCAGCAGTGAGCGATAGGTTATGAAGTCCGATTATTGCGTCGGCGGTACACACCGATCACCAGAATACCATACGTTTCTTACGGCCAAAACGAACACGGATTTCAGAATTTGTTCATCCGCGCGAAATGTAATATCCGTTACGATCCTCAAGATCGAACCACGCGGATGCCGATGGACCTATTACGGTGCGCTTCGCCTTTGTGCGAAAACGCCCTGAATATTCTACGGTAATCGGGAGAACCTATGCCGGTCCGTGCCATGACGGCAACCTGGGGTTTCTGTGTATGCCTGGCGATACTGCTCGGCCCTGTGCTTCTCTGCGCCTCCGGATGCGCCAAAGACCGCGCTGCCGTCGGACGCAATCTCCTCGCCTCGAACGCCGATCTACGTCATGTCGGCGTCCTCGAACAATGCACGCTGCGCTGCCCCGATCTGCTTGAACTCGTCGTCGAAAATCACCCGACCCTCTCGAAAGTCTACGCCATCGGAACCGATGGCCGAATCGACCTGGGTGAGTACGGCAGTCCGCGCGTCGAGGGCAAAACGCTGCCCGAAATCATCCAACTCATCTGCGACGAGACTGGCACGCCCACGCCACGAATCCGCGCCCGCGTCGCCGACTTTCGCAGCCAATATCTGCTTCTGTTCGGCGAAGTCAACGGCTCCCAGCGCAGCGTGCCCTATCGGGGCCAGGAAACCGTGCTCGACCTCGTGCAACGTGTCGGCGGCATCACGCCGGGTGCCGAACCTCGTGATGTCTACGTCGTCCGCTCGCATCTCGGCGACAATCAGCGTCCCGAAGTCTTTCACGTCGATCTGCAAGCCATCGTGTTGAAAAACGACGCCAAGACGAACATCCGCCTATTGCCCTATGATCAAATTTACGTCGGCGAAACCAAAGGCGCTCAGATCGAAAGAGCAATTCCAACCTGGGTGCGAGGCTTCTATCGGCCGGTTTTCGATCGCAAGAAATCCGCGGAATCAAAACGCTCGCCCGACGCACCTGCCGCATCGCCGTGGATGGTCGGGACCGCGAATTGACCGGTCCCATCCTGACATTGGCTGCGATAACATGGCGGGGGATATTGACGGTCGCGGCTCGGAATTGTTTAGCTCTGTCCGGAAATGTGACATTTTCCACCGTGCGAAGTATACAATAATTGCACGACTTCCGTAGCCGTTTTTCCAATAATTCCGGAACCGTGTCAGGGTTCGACCTATGAATCAATCCGTCAAAATCGTTGTTTGGGAAGAGGACAACGCCTGGCTCGGTTATCTTCAAGAGCACCCCGATTATTGGACGCAAGGCAA
>CAMAUE010000214.1 GCA_945861245.1 Singulisphaera sp. GP187 | reverse complement strand
TAAGGTTTCATGGTCCCTCCTTGGATCCTGGATCATGGCTGGAATAGGGGACATAACCTTACCACGACCAGCAGCAGCGAAGCACCCCCAGAAGCGTTACGATGTCGTAATGTTGCAGTTTGGCACGGAAGTTATTTTTTCAGCGATCCTAAAGGGCGATATCGGTAATTTTTCAAATTACCTGTTTGCAATCGGCTGCGAACCCGGCTATCATTCCCCTCATCGTCTTGCTCACTTCCGTTCATGATTGGGGGATTGATTCATGACTGATTCGACACGGCGCGACTTTCTCAGAACTACCGGTGCGACAGCCGTCGGCACCGCTGCACTGACGGCGACAAGCTATGCCGCGGTGCAAGGGGCGAACGAGCGCATGCTCGTCGGGGTCATCGGACCCGGCGGGATGGGCACGCACCACATCCGCACGCTGGTGACGCAGAAGGATGTGCGGATCACGCATGTATGTGATGTCGACCGCACCCGCCTCGCCGCCGCCGCCACCGCCGCCGCCCAGGATGGCCGTGAACCGACGACCTTGGCCGACATGCGCCGCCTGCTCGAAGTGCGCGAAATCAACGCCGTCTTCATCGCCACGCCCGATCATTGGCATGCGCCGGCGAGCATTCTCGCTCTCGACGCTGGCAAGCATGTCTATGTCGAGAAACCATGCTCGCACAATATCCGCGAGGGTCGGCTCATCATCGAGGCCGCCCGCCGTGCTCGCAAAGTCTGCCAGGTCGGCACGCAAAGCCGATCGACCGAACATGTCATGGCCGCGATGCAGCTGATCCGCGAAGGGGCCATCGGCGAAGTACTCTCCGTCCGCGTCTGGAACAGCCAGCTGCGCCGCAACATCGGCCGACAGCGACCCACCGATCCGCCCGCCACGCTCGACTACGACAACTGGGTCGGCCCAGCGCCGCTCGTCCCCTATCAAGCGAACCGCCTGCACGGCGTCTGGCGCTGGTGGTACAACTTCGGCGCAGGCGACATGGGCAACGACGGCGTCCACGATCTCGACATCGGCCGCTGGGGCTTGGGCGTCGATACCCATCCCAGCACCATCACCGCGCTGGGCGGCAAATACTTCTTCGACGACGACCAGGAATTCCCCGACACGCAAACCGTCATCTTTGAATGGCCTTCCGTCGGCAAAGAAGGCCGAAAGAAGCAGATGATTTACGAGCAACGCATTTGGACCCCCTACAAAATGGACGGCTACGAGAACGGCGACGCCTACTACGGAACCCGTGGCGTGATTATCCTCGGCAAGGAATCGGGCTGGAAGCTCTACGGCGAACGCAACAAAGAGCTGAAGACGATGGCAGGCCGACCGAACCTGCTTGCGCATCATCGCAACTTCTTCGAGTGCATCCGCACCGGCAATCGCCCCGCCGCTGACATCGAGATCGGCCACCTCAGCTCGTCTCTGTGTCATCTGGGTAACATCGCCACGCGGGTCCGGCGGGTCATCAACTTTGATCCGAAGACCGAAGAAGTCCACAACGACAAGGAAGCCGGCCCGATGGTGCGCCGCACCTACCGCGATCACTGGGGCAGGCCACGCGGGGTGTGATGCGATTCGAGCCCCAGAACGGCAAGCGTAAGCGACGGAACCAATACACCGTCGTCTACGCTTTCGGCTCTGGGGCGAGCACGGAAAATGTCCATCCACCTGCCCCCGATCGCATTCTTCTTCAGCGAGCAAAAACGCCCATGAAACACCCTCGGTACCTGTTGATCGAATCAGGGGCAATTCCGTAACGCCGGCGGATCACCTCGGCGAATGCCGCAACGAGTGGGCCATGCGGCTCTTTCGCGAATATGCTGTACTACGAACCGGTGTGTTCTGATGAACACGAGCGATCAGAATTGGGCCCCGCGATTTTCTTGCTTTGGAGCGCTTCATGAGGAATCGATCATTCCTGCTTGTCGTACTTGCAACTCTGTCCGTAGGAGGAATTCCTGGTTCCGTTCAGGCTCAATTTGAGCTGAGGAAAGGGGACCATCTCTGCATCATCGGCAATACGCTTGCCGACCGCATGCAGCACGATGGCTGGCTGGAGACGCTGCTACAGCACCGTTTCCCGAAACATGAACTCGTCATTCGCAACCTGGGTTACGCCGGCGACGAAATTGCGAATCGACCCCGCGAGCAGAGCTTCGGCAGCCCCGATGTGCATTTGACGCACTCGAGGGCCGACGTGATTTTCGCTTTTTTCGGCTACAACGAATCGTTCGGCGACGAAGCGGGCATTGGAACCTTCCGCAAGCAACTCGAAGCTTTTCTCGATCACTGCGAGAAACAAAAATACAACGGCACATCGGCGCCGCGCGTCGTGCTGTTCTCGCCGATCGGGCATGAAGACCTGCGCTCGCCGACGTTGCCGAATGGCAAAGAGAACAACGCTCGGCTTGCAATCTACACCAAAGCGATCGCCGAGGTGGCAGCAACGCGGAAGGCGGGCTACGTCGATTTGTTCCACCCGACGCAAGCGCTCTATGCCAAAGCGAAAACGCCGCTCACGATCAACGGCATCCACTTGAGCGATGAGGGGAACCGGGCCTTGGCTGAAGTCATCGACGCTACGCTGTTTGGCAAAGCGCCGGAGCGCGAGGTTGCTCACCTGGAACAGATTCGCGCCGCCGTCCTCGACAAGAACGTCCACTGGTTCAACTATTATCGCGTGACGGATGGCTACAACGTGTTCGGCGGCCGCTCGAAGACAGGCAACTACGACGGCCAAAATAACGCCACCATCTCGAAGCGCGAACTTGAAATCTTCAACATTAAGACTGCCAACCGGGAACGCCGAGTTTGGTCCATCGCCCAGGGCGGCGACATGACCGTGGACGACAGCAACACGCCGCCGCCACTCAAAATCAAAACGAATAAGCCAGGCAAGAATCCCGACGGCTCGTATCCGTTTCTCGGCGGTGAAGAAGCGATCACGAAGATGACTGTGCACAAGGGGATGAAGATCAACCTGTTCGCCTCGGAGGAGAAATTTCCCCGCTTGATTAATCCGGTGCAGTCGGCGGTCGGTCCCGATGGCAATCTCTGGGTGGCCGTTTGGCCTTCGTATCCGCACTGGCATCCGAACGAGGAACTCAAGGACGCCATCGTCACGTTTTTCGATGACGACAGTGATGGCAAGGCCGACCGCATGGTCGTCTTCGCCGACAAGCTCCACAATCCGACCGGCCTCGCATTCTGGGGCGGCGGCCTTCTTGTCGCCTCGGCTCCCGATCTTTTTTTTCTCAAAGATACTGATGGCGACGGCGTTGCCGATGTGAAAATTCGCATCCTCAGCGGCATCGATTCCGCTGACACGCACCACACCGCCAATTCCTTCGCCTTCGGACAGGACGGCGGCCTCTATTACCAGAGCGGTATCTTCCAGGTGTTTGGCATCGAATCACCGTCGGGTCGCCCGTTCCGCCACGCTGGCACCGGCGTCTATCGCTTCGATCCCTTGACTCATGAATCGCGTTTCCATTTCCCAATTGGCCCGAATCCGCACGGCGATTGCATCGATCGTTGGGGCAACCAGTTCGTCAGCGACGGCACGAGCGGTACAGGCAAACACGTCCTTTTCCCGCCGCGGAATACGCCGGGCCAACTCTACGTCAAACAGTATCGTCCGGTATCGGGCACGGGCCTAATCGCCGGCAGCCATTTCCCGCCCGAGATGCGTGGCAATCTGCTCATTGTCAACTGCATCGGTTTCCAGGGCGTCGCCCAGTACAAGTTTGTCGATCAAGGTGCAGGCCTATTCTGCACGCCGGTCGAGCCGATCATGTCATCGAAGGACCTAAACTTCCGTCCGACCTCGGTCAACATCGGCGGCGACGGGGCGTTGTACATCACGGATTGGCAGAATCCGCTTGTCGGGCATTTGCAACACAACCTGCGCGATCCGAATCGCGATCATCGCCATGGTCGAATTTATCGCGTGACCGTGGATGGCCAACCGCTGCGAAAGCCGGTGAAGTTGGCTGGCAAACCGGCGGACGAAGTCGCGCAACATTTGGCCTCGCTGGACGACGACATCCGCTATCGTGCTCGCCTCGAGCTGACGCGTTTTGCGGGTCACCCGTATCAAACGGTTCAAGCCTCGGAGACGACGGAGAACCCCGCGACCGCTGCTGCCGCCCGCTTCGCTGCCAAGCTAGACCCAGCAAATCCCGCACATGCTCAGTCGCTGACCGACGCACTTTTTGTCCATTCGATGTTGCATGTCGTGAACGAAGACCTGCTGCGGCGGGTGCTGCAATCGCCGGAACCGAACGCGCGGGCGGCGGCGACGCGCGTGTTGCGTGATTGGCATGGCAAGATCAAGGAGGTCGGCCCGTTGCTGACTAAGCTGGCCCGCGATTCCCATCCGCGCGTGCGAGCCGAGGCGGTCATAGCGGCGACGTTCTACAACGGTCCCGACGCCGCCGAGGCGGTCTTCGCCGCCGCCGTGCTGCCGATCGATGCCACGCTCGATTTCGTTTTGAAAGAGGCCGCCAAGTCGCTCAAGGTGGATGCATACCTTGCCGACGCCAAGAAAGCCGGCCGACTTTCCGCTGCCGCCCAGCAGTACGCCCTGCGTAATCTGAGCATCGAGAAACTTCTGCTACCGGGCGCCGACGACGCCTCGTATCGTGCCGTCCTCGCTCGTGCCGAAGTGAAGCCGGAGCAAGTGGAGACTGCCCTCAAGGGACTGACCGGCGCGAATAAGATTTCGCCATTAGCATTGGCGTTTGAACTGAGCAATGCTCTGGACGTTAGCGATGAAACTTCGAGTCTGACGGCTGTCACGCGCTTCGTAAGCCAGCGCTCGTCTGACGAACTGCGCCCGCTGTCGCCTTCGTGGAGGAGGCTCGCGACAAAAGGCAAGAACGCCGAGGCCCGTCGCCTCGGTCTCGTCGCCTGGATGACGGCTGACGGCTCAGCGGATGACGTTTTTTCCTACGCCCGAGGCAATGACGCCCGGCTTCGCGACGTGCTCGCCGCCGCCGTGCTGGTTGAATCGCCGACGGTGCTCGGCACGCTTTACCCACACGTCAGCGGGCTGCTTAGCACGGGCAACGACGTCACGCTGGCCGCCGCGCTCGCCGTCGTGCCGCGCGTGCCTGGACACGAGGCCGACATCATTCGCGATCTCGCCGCTCTCATCAAAGCGCGTCGGCAGAGTGACGCAGCCGTCGCCATTATCAAGAACATTCCAGAAAAGCATTGGCCGAAGGGCGAGGTACGTTCGCTCGTCGATCATCTCGTCGCCCATTTCACCGAGCTGCCCGCGAAGCAGCGCACTCAAGCCGGCGCCCAGGAAGCAGTCAGCCTGGCCCGCAAGCTCGCCAAGCTCCTGCCCGACACCCAGGCCGCCGAGGTCGAGTTGCGTCTGAAAAACGCCGACGTTCGTGTTATCGCCATCGGCACGGTCCAGGAACGCATGATCTACGACCGTGACAAGATTGTCGTGCAGGCAGGTCGGCCCGTCGAGTTCCGCTTCTCGAACACCGACTTCATGCCGCACAACCTCGCCATTGTCGCGCCCGGTACTCTTGAAGAGATCGGCTTGCTGGCCGAAGCAACATCCCAGGATGCCGACGCCGCCAAGCGCCACCACATTCCGAAATCGCCAAGCGTATTGCTTGGAAGTCGATTGTTACAGCCGGGCGAATCGCAAGCTCTGCCATTCGACGTTCCGAAGACGCCCGGCGTTTATGCCATCGTTTGCACTTTTCCAGGCCATTGGCGGCGCATGTACGCCACGCTGTATGTGGTTGACGATGTAAACGAATTTCAAGCCGATCCCACGGCCTACGCAACCAAGACGAACCTTGTCGTCAAAGATGCGCTGCTCAAGGTCAGCACGCAAGGACATGCGTGGACGATTGAGGAACTCGCTCCCGAGGTAAAGACCTTGGCCAAGCGCTCATTCGAGGTCGGCAAATCGGCGTTCAAGGTGGCGAATTGCGTCGCCTGTCACAAGCTCAACGGCGAAGGCATCGATTTCGGCCCCGATCTCGCCAAGCTCGACCTAAAGATGGGATCGCTCGATATTCTGTCCGACTTGCTCGATCCGTCGAAACGCATCAACGAGAAGTATCACTCAATCACGTTCACACTTACCTCGGGTCGCATTATCAGCGGTCTGGTGATCTCGGAAACGCCCGAAGCGTACCAGGTGATCGACAACCCGCTCGCCAAGGGCAAGCCGCTGACATTGCGGAAGGCCGACATCGACGAACGCGTGAAATCGCCGATTTCACTGATGCCGAAGGGGCTTCTCGACAAACTATCGCGCGAAGAGGCGCTCGACCTGGTTGCGTACATCGTCGCACGTGGTCATCGCAATCATCCGATTTTCGCGCCGGCTCACCATGAGAATCATGGACCGGAAAAAAAATAACCCGTGCTCACGGGCGCTCATGCAGCACGATGCCAATATCAGCGACATGGATCGTGCCGGTGTACGTGGCAGATGTGGGGTTAGTGAACCCTTGCTTCTGCGCGACGAATGTGACGGTGTGTGCCGCTCGGATCGTGGGGCCGAGCGCGACACCGGTGTCGCAGTCGAGTCCGGACGGGATATCGATGGCGAGGACGCGCTTCGTTGCCTCATTGATGATCTCAACGATGCGATCGAACGGTGGGCGCAGCGGTCCCGTCAGGCCGGTGCCGAACATCGCGTCTACGATCCAATCCGCTTGAGCGAATGTGGCTGCTAGTATGGATTCGTCGATTGCTGTACTACGGGCGAGGATGATTTTCGAGGCTACGGACATTTTCTGTACGATCTTCCACTGACTGCCGGCATCGGGCGCGAGTTGGTCGGGATGAGCGAATAGCAGAGAGAGGGTGTCGAAGCCCCAGTTGGCGAGGTGGCGTGCTAGGACCAGGCCGTCGCCGCCGTTGTTGCCTTTGCCGCAACAAATGGCGACTTTACCGTGGATGCCCAACGTACGCAACACTTCAGCAGCGCCTCGGCCGGCGTTTTCCATGAGCACAACAGATGGTATGCCGATCTGCTCGATGGCGTGCTTGTCGTAGGCGCGGACCTGTTCGCGAGTGAGAGTGGTAATCCGCATATTGCGCCAATCGTTTTTGTTAAGCCGCGACGCGCCAGCGGAGCGCGGGATGCAATGTGAGCTCCGCTACGCATTACGACTGAACGATTATTTCTTCATGCTTGCTCGCGTTTCCTTGACGATGCTGACATACTGCTGCGCCAGTTCGCGGATGCGTGCGAAGTTGCGAGTGGCAATCGCGGCGGGTTCGACGAGCTGTCCGCCGACGCCGAGGCAGCAGGCGCCGGCCTTCAGGAACGCTGGCGCTGTCGTCAGATCCACGCCCCCGGTCGGCATGAGTCGAATTTGAGGCAGCGGGCCTTTGACTGCCTTGAAAAACGCTGGCCCGACGACATCGGCGGGAAAAACTTTGACGATGTCCGCGCCTGCTTCCCACGCCGCCAGGATTTCCGTGGGTGTGAACGCGCCGGGCATGACGAGTTTGTCATAGCGTTGGCAGAGCTTGATGACCTCAAAGTTTACGGTAGGCGACACGATGTACTCCGCTCCCGCGAGGATTGCCGCCCGCGCGGTCTCGGGATCGAGAATCGTGCCGGCGCCAAGGAGCACACGGTCACCCAGCGCGGCTCGAACCGCTCTGACAACGTCAAGCGCGCCGGGCACGGTCATCGTGATCTCGGCAACGGTAACGCCACCGTCCGCCAGCGCTCGCACGGCTTCGACGAGTTGCTGGCTATCGGGCGATCGCACGACGGCGACGATGCCGCATTCGAGAACCTGGCGCAGTTGATCTTCTTTGCTCATAATAATGCCTCGAAAGGGACGATGAATTCTCGCCGCAAGCCCCAGAGCCGGAAGCATAAGCTATGGTGTATTTAGACCGTTGCATACGTTTTCGGCTCTGGAGTTGTCGCACGAATTTGTATGGATGAGTTTATCGGATTCGTCGAGATACAGCAAGAAACGAAGCGAGCCTGAAGTATTTGCGAATGCTTCAGGCTTGGTGAGATTGGGTGCAAAGTTGACGCAACCGACAAAGGTACGAGCCGGAAGCGTAAGCGACGGATTTCTCCAGTCCGTCGCTTACGCTTCCGGCTCGTAAAGCAACTATTGTCAGTGGCGTCAAGGTTGATTAGTACGACAGCGCTACTTGATCTCTATCTTGGTATACAACAAGGGAGTTCGGCAAGGGTAATTCCAAGGTCGATGATTCGTCGGCGACGGGTTGCGGTATGACAACGGCGTGCGGTCGCGTTTTGATGTTGGTCCTGGAGCAGCTTCCTGGACGTTCGCTCCAAACGCTCGTTTCGGTATCGCCTAGGCAGCGGCAGAGCGTCGATCAGCGCGTTGGCTGCGGTGCGAACTTGGCACA
>CAMAUE010000213.1 GCA_945861245.1 Singulisphaera sp. GP187 | reverse complement strand
TGCAGCACCTTCAGTCGATCACGTTCTTGCTGGCTCATCTCGATCCGGTCCTTTTGTTGCACGCTCATAGCTGTCCTCCTTGCCCAAGGGCGAAAGAGGACATTTCTATTGCGTTATGACCGGACATTTCTATTTTAGTTCAACAGCGTTTCTTCGCAATCCGGATTGCCCCTTGGGGCTTAGCGCTCGCAAGAACCCGCGCGAGCGCGTCAATCCACCACCCCCATAGGCACCAACTTAAGGAACTCGCATCGAAAAAACACAACTGAACCACAGAGGCACAGAGGACACAGAGAAAGCACAAAGAAAGGGAGAAGAACAAGGCACGCAGAATCGTGAGAATTCCAATTAACTATTCCGCGTATTTTTTCTGTGTCCTCTGTGGTTCAAATTTGATTGCCTGGCCTGAGTTCCTTATGGGGCCAATGGGGCGTCAATCCAGCACCCCAACACGGGCATCCTTCACGCTGTACAAAAATTCTTCCGGGTCGGTCGTGTTCAGGATCAGCCGACCGACGACGCGCACCAAACTGCGCTGCACCCGCGTCGCCTGGCCTGCGGGCATTTCAACGTAGACGATGCCCGTCGTCTCCGGCATTTCGCAGTACCAGCAGCCGACCGGCGCTTCGATGAGCAAAAACGCAGGCAGGTCCGGGTCGTCGCGCAGCGGGTACATAAAGCCAAGCACCGACACCTGCTTGCCTTCCAGCTCCCGCAGATATTTCGGAAACGTCACCTTGAACGGCTTCTCGAACACGGTATCGGCGAACAGTTCCCACGGCACCGGGTTCACGCCTTTCGCATCGATCGCGGGCAGGCCAATGGAATCGAGCTTCGAAAGCAAAGGCCGACGTGATCGAAAAGCGATCGTGCCGGCGTGCTTATCGATATGCTCCTCCTTGGCCCCGAGCGGCGGGCTGGCCAGAACGTCGGCAGCGGCGCGGAGTATCTGCCGACGCTTGCGCAACGTCGGATGCGCCATGCCAAACTGCACGACGCAACCTTCCATCATCGCGGCGGCGTTGCGAATGTCGCCATGGGCGTTCGTCAACTCGGCGAGCTGCCAGAGCAGGCGCCCGTCGGCGGGGAACCAAAGGGCGAGCTGTTGCGCGATTGGGATCGCCTTGCTCGGCAATTTCTTCTGCTCCGCCGTGCTCCATTTGCCAGGCTCGTATTCGCCTTTGTCGTTGCCAAAGCGCACGCCGAAGAGCTCGTCGAGTTCGCCGGCATTCGAGCGCAATCGGCTTCGCGCGAGCTTGAGATGCGCTTCCTCGGATGCTTGAAACTTACCGGGTGCCAGCTGCACAGCCTGTTCGAGCGCGAGAACGGCTTGCTGATAGTCGCCGAGCATCTGCCAGGCGGTGCCAAGATTGGCGGCGATGGCGAAATGATTCGGATACGACTTCACGCCCGAACGCAGCAATTCGATCGCCCGTGCCGACTCGCCGAGTCGCACGTAGATCGCACCGAGGTCGGCGATGCCGTCGGCGTCGAGTTTGTTTTGCTTGGCGAGCGTTTCAAGCTTGCCAGCTTCGCGGCGATAGCTTTGCCGAAGCACGCTCGCCTCGGCTTCGGTCTTCGGCTTGACGGCGATATTGCGCAGTTGGCGATGGTCGAGCAGGAACCCGCGCCATTGTGCGGGCAGCGTGCCGTACGATTCGCCGGAGTAGTAGAGGCCGGCGCGAGCGGTGGTCGCGAAAAGAAAAAATGCAAGAATCGAGAATGCGCGTGCCATGCAAACATTATATCGTGTTCCGTTTAGCCGCGACGCGCAGCGCGTTTAGTTTTGCCGCTTGCGGCTTAGCGCTCGCGTGGTGCCTTGCGAGCGCTAAGCCGCAAGCGGCGGAATCGGGAAGTTATTCGTTCGGCCTTTCTAAGCATCCAGCGCCCAGACGAGCAGTGCTTTCTGGGCGTGCATGCGGTTGCCGGCTTGGGGGAAGGCGACGGAGAGTGGGCCGTCCATTACGTCGTCGGTGATTTCCTCGCCGCGATGGGCGGGCAGGCAGTGCATGACCTTGACGTGGTCCTTCGCATGTTTGAGCAGGTCGGCGTTGATCTGGTATTTGGCGAAATGTTTGAGGCGTTGCTTCGATTCAGACTCTTGGCCCATGCTCGCCCAGACATCGGTATAGACGATATCCGCTTCCTTGACGGCCTTCGCGGGATCGTGGATTTCGTCAAGTTGGCCACGCACGTGAGTTTGATAGGTTTCGAGGAACGGCTGATCGAAGCGGTATCCCTCCGGTGCGGACAGGATGAAGCGCATACCGACTTTGCCACAGGCGATGGCGAGCGAGCGCGCGACATTGTTGCCATCGCCCACGAAGGCAAGCGTTCGGCCTGCGAGATTGCCGCACGCTTCGCGGATGGTGAGCAGATCGCCGAGCGCCTGGCAGGGGTGGTAGTAATCGGAAAGGCCGTTGATGACTGGCTTCGACGCCCAGCGTGCGAATTCGGTGACGTTCTCGTGCTCGAAAGTCCGCAACACGATGGCATCGACAAATTCGCAAAGCGTGCGAACGATATCGGGTAGGCTTTCGCGTTTACCCAGGCCGGCGTCGGTGCCGTTCAGGAAAATCGCCTGTCCGCCAAGCTGGGCCATGCCGGCTTGAAAGCTGACGCGCGTGCGGAGTGACGGTTTTTCAAAGACCATGCCAAGGATCTTGCCGTTGAGCACGGGCTTGCATTTGCCTTTGAGCGTCGCTTTTTTGATGCGCGTCGCATCTTTGAGGAGTTTGAGGATTTGCTCCCCATCCCAATCAAGCAGATCGATGAAGTGACGCATGGTCCGATCTCCGGAAGGATTCCACGTTTTCCGCTTGCGGCTTAGCGCTCACCCGGCGCGTTTCGAGCGCTAAGCCGCAAGCGGAATACCCATACAGGCGAACTAAATCTTGTGCCCCAACAATACCTCGTCGATGATGTCGCAGCCCGCTTGCAGGGCATCGTCGGGGAGGTTAAGGGCGGGCAGCAGACGCAGCACGTTCCCATGCGTGCAGTTGATGAGCAGTTTGCGTTTGAGGCAAGCGTCGACGATGGGCGTTCCGTCGATGGCGAGTTCGAGGCCGATCATCGTGCCTTTGATGCGAATCTGCTGGATGAGCGGGCAGCGAATTTGCAGTGATTCAAAGCGAGCACGAAAAGCATTGGCGATATGCTCGGCTCGCGGCAGCAGTTTGTCTTTCTCGATGGTGTCGATCGTCGCCAGCGCCGCCGCACAGGCGATCGGATTGCCGCCGAACGTGGCGGCGTGCGTGCCTGGGACGAGCTTGTCGGCAACGGTGCGTTTCGCAAGCAGCCCGCCGCAGGCAATACCACCCGCGAGCGCTTTGGCTAGTGTCAACGCGTCCGGCTCGACGCCGAAGTTTTGGAAAGCGAACCATGTCCCAGTACGGCCCATGCCGGTCTGCACTTCGTCGAACAACAGCATCAAGCCGTGCTGATCGCACAGCGCTCGCAGGCCTTCCAGATAACCCGTCGGCGGCAGATTGATCCCGCCTTCGCCCTGGATCGGTTCGAGCATGATCGCGCACGTTTCCGCATCGATCAGCTTTGCTGTCGCCTCCAGATCGCCGAACGGTGCATATTGAAACCCCGCCAGCATCGGCTCAACGCCCTTGTGATACTTCGGCTGAGCGGTTGCGCTCAACGCACCATAGGTTCGGCCATGGAAGCTGTTGAGCATCGTGATGATCTTGTAGCGTCCCTTGGCCTTGCCGTTGAGACGTGCCAGTTTGATGACGGCTTCATTCGCTTCGGTGCCGCTGTTGCAGAAGAAGCACTGAGCGTCCAGCCCGCTGCGCTCGACCAGCGCCTTGGCGAGTAGACCTTGGGCCTCCATATACCAGGTATTCGGCACGTGAATCAGCTTACCGATTTGTTCGGATACCGCTTGCACGACGCGCGGCGGACAATGCCCGATCAGGTTGCAGCCCCAGCCCGGAAACAGGTCGAGGTAGCGAACGCCTTCCGCATCCCAGATGTACGACCCCTCGCCTCGAACGAGCGAAACCGGATATCGGCGATAGTTGCCGATGACATACTTATCGAAGATCGCGATGGTTTCTTGGGAAGTCATAATAGTGTCCTTAGAGCTTAGTGCTTAGTGCTTAGTCCGTGGCTCGTTTGTTTGCGGTGATTTTCCACGGACTAAGAACTAAGAACTACGGACTACAATGCAATTTCAGTCCCAACCCCGCGGTCGGTGTAGATTTCGAGTAAGAGCGAATGGCGTAGGCGACCGTCGATGACGTGGGTCTTTTTGACGCCGGCGCGGAGGCTGTCGAAGCAGGCTTCGACTTTGGGGATCATGCCCTCGTCGATTATTTTTTGCTGGATCAAATCTTGGCAGCGTGACATATTGAGACTGGTAATGAGCGACGCGGGATCCTTGCGATCCAGTAATATCCCAGGCGTGTCGGTCAACAGCACCAGTTTCTCGGCTTGCATCTGCGAGGCGACGGCGGCGGCGGCGGTGTCGGCGTTCACGTTCAGCCAACCGCCTGCCGAATCCAACGCCAGTGACGGAATTATCGGCACTATCCCCGCCTCGCACAAATCCCGCAGCAAGTCCGTATCGACGCGCGTCACCGTGCCCACGCGGCCCAGATCGATCGGCTGACCATCCGCGCCGAGAAGCTTCAACGGTTCGCCGAAGAGGAACTGCAATGCTCCACGATGTGGCCCAATCGCCCGCCCACCCAGTTCGCGCACCTGCTTCTCCAGCCCGGCGTTGATCTCATTGAGCAACACGCGGACGACGATCTCGAGCGTGGCTTGGTCGGTGTAGCGTCGGCCTTGGACTTTGCGCGGCTTTAGGCCCGATTCCGCCATCGCACGGTCGATCGGTTTCCCGCCGCCGTGAACGATGATGGGCCGAAGTCCTACCGTGGACATGAAGATAACATCTTGCAAGATGGCTTTGAGCGCGTCAGGCTCTTCCATCGCGCTGCCGCCAAGTTTGATGACGATCAGTCGATTGCGAAATTGACGGATGTAGCTGAGCGCTTCGATGAGCGCCTCGGCTTTGCGTATGGCTTCGTCCATTCGCGGCAATCCTCATGGAAAAGATTCAATGTAGTGAAGATGCCAAGCGCGTCAATTCCGCGGTTCGTTTCTTAATCAAATGCAGTCGTGCGGCCTTGAACCACTGAGATCCCGAGGGTTCGGAATACCGCACCTATGGGCTTGTGCGTCATTCGCATTCTGAAGTCGCGTGAAATAGGAAACGCAGCTTCCGCAGGCGTTGATTCGATTTTCCCTCGCCAGCGTCTATAGTGAAAGAAGCCGCCTCGCGTGGAACGTCGAGGATTCGTCCTTCTTTCCCAACGGAGATTCGGAATGCGCTGGTCCCATCGTTATTTGCTCGTGCTTATCGCAGGTTTCACGACTACTGGGCTCGTTCGTGCCGAGGATTGGCCTCAATGGCTTGGCCCGAAACGCGACGGCGTTTGGCGCGAGACCGGCATCGTGCAACAGCTCCCTGCCGGTGGGCCAAAAGTCCGCTGGCGCACGCCGATCGGCGAAGGCTACTCAGGCCCCGCCGTCGCCAATGGCAAAGTCTACATCACCGACCGTGTCCTCGCCAAAGGCGCCAAGAATCCCGACAACGCCTTCGATCGCAAATCGCGAGTCAACGGCATCGAACGTATTCTCTGTCTCAATGAAGCCGACGGCAAAATACTGTGGCAGCACGAATACAGCAGCATCTACCAAATCAGCTACGCTTCCGGCCCACGCACTACCCCAGTCGTCGTCGGCGGCAAAGTCTACACCGTCGGCGCCATGGGCGATCTCTACTGCCTTGACGCCGACTCGGGCGCAGTCGTCTGGTCCAACAAACTCCTGGAAACCTACAAGTCCGGCGCACCGGTTTGGGGCGTCTCCGGTTCGCCGTTGGTCGATGGCGACCTGTTGATCTGCCTCGTCGGCGGACAAGGCTCCGTCGCTGTCGCCTTCGATAAAAACACCGGCAAGGAAGTCTGGAAAGCGCTTTCCGCCAATGAGCCTGGCTACGCGCCGCCGATGATCTACGAGATCGGCGGCAAACGCCAGCTGATCCTGTGGCATCCCGAATCGATCAACTCGCTCGACCCCGCAACCGGCAAGCTCTATTGGTCGCACAAGTACAACAAGAAGAAAGCGCTCCAGGCCGGCATGTCGATCCCAACGCCACGCCAGGACGGCGATCTGCTGTTCTTCACCTGCTTCTACGAAGGCGCGGTAATGCTGAAAACCAACGGCACGCAAGCGCCGGCGGTCCTTTGGCAGAAAGCAGGCCGATCGGTTATGCCCGAGGACACCGATGGCCTGCACAGCGTCATGGTCACGCCGGTTATCCAGGGCGATCACATCTATGGAGTCTGCTCGTATGGCGAATTGCGCTGCCTCGACAAAAAGACTGGCGAACGCATTTGGTCCACGCATAAACCGGTAACGGGCAAATCGACACGCTGGGGCAACGCCTTCATCGTCGGGCATGGCGACCGCTACTTCCTCTTCAACGAGCTCGGCGACCTCATCATCGCCAAGTTCTCGCCGAAGGGCTATGAGGAAATCTCGCGGGCCAACATCCTCGCGCCAACGAACACGATGGCCCCGCCCGCCGGGCGACGCGTCATCTGGTCGCATCCCGCCTTTGCGAATCGCGCGGTCTACGCCCGTAACGACAAAGAGATCATCTGCGTCTCGCTGGCGGAGTGAGATAACTTTGCCGCTTGCGGCTTAGCGCTCGCAAGGCGCCTCGCGAGCGCTAAGCCGCAAGCGGTAATACAGATCGGGTCAAATCATCCGAAGGTCCGTCGAGCAGATATCCCAGCGAAATTGCTCCGACGGTATCTCCACAAACATCGCCTGGAATTCGATCGGGATCGGCACATCGTTCAATCGCAATAGCATTCCTGTTCGATCCGCCCGGCATGCGACCAGGAATCGGCAGCCGTGCGCTGCGATGCGTTCCAACGCAGCGATCATGCGACGTTCATCGTCAGCATAGTAGCGCGTCGAAACGATGCGCAGTACCGTGTCCGCGCCGACGATGAACGTCGCACCGGGAAAGCGTGCCGACTTCTCCGCGAAGGTCGGCGCGTGCGTCAACCAAACCTCGGCCAAACCTTGGAATTGTGCAAGTCGCCGATGCACCTCGGCGATGTCAAGCGGCGGCTTATCGACATTGGTAATGCTGATTTCGTAGGCGACAGCACCGCCCACGATCGACGCGGCGATACGTGCCAAATCACGATGCCCGATATGTAGGGGATTGAACGAGCCTGGCAGAATGGCGGCATCGGCTCGCGTCGATTCGTCAGTGTCGAAATGCCAAGCCCCATCGACGTCAACACGAACGACAGCGGCAGGGTCAAGCGGAAGCTGCATGGTTACGCAATCAACTCGCGCTCGGTTTGTTCGAGCAACCGCAACGTCTCGGCGACCGATTCAGCGTTGCGCAGATTTTCAAGGAAGCCCGGTTGAAGCATCATGCGCGACAACCGTGCCAAAACGCGCAGGTGCGTGATCGACGATCGGCAGCTGACGAGGAAGAAGATGTCGGTCAGCCCGTTGTCGGGAGCGCCGAAGTGGATGCCTCGGCTGGTGCGTGCGAAGGCGATGAACGATTCGTTTTGCACTTTATCGGAAAGCGGACGATGCGGATGCGGAATGGCGACGCCACCGACCATGGCCGTTGAACCAAGCTCCTCGCGGCCTTTGATGGCGGTGTGCAGGGCGTCGGCGTCGTAAATCTGCCAGGACTGCTCCGCAAGGTTGACGAGTTCGCGCAGTACCGACGCCTTGGTCGTCGCATGCAGCGCGACCGCTGTCGTTGCTTCGCTCAGCATCGACGTGACCAACGGCTCACCGACCAGACACCGCGCACGCTTTCGGCGTTCGAGCGCTTCGAGTTCTTGCTCGGTGTAGGCCGGCATCTGCGTTTCGATCCAGTAGTTGATCTCGGACGACGCAAAGCGCCACTGCCCAGCGATCTTCTTGCCCGGCAGGTGCCCGCGAGTGGCCAGCTTGTCCACTTCGCGCGCGTCGCGCTCCAGATAAGCGGCCAACTGGTCGGTGTCCATGATCTCATTTTCCATGCCCGGTCCTCTGAATGGTGCAGCAAATTCGCATCCGACTATCTTATGGAAAAAACATTTAGCCCGTCATTAATGGCGGGTTCAGCTACGGAATCGGCGAAGTCTGGATAAAATACTCCGCCTGTAGGGATTTTCTCACGGAGGTTGCAATCGTGTCAATAGCGCGAACGCTGTTTCTGCCCCGTCGATGCCTCGAGACCATGTTACGCCAGGCACGCGCGGAATTACCGAACGAATGCTGTGGCGTTCTCGGAGGCACGGCGAGCGAACACGAACTGCACGTCGAGGAATGCTACGCCCTGGTGAACGAAGCCGCGAGCCGAATCGAGTATCGCTCCGACCCGCACAGCATGTTGAAGGCATGTCGAGCGATGGATGCGG
>CAMAUE010000212.1 GCA_945861245.1 Singulisphaera sp. GP187 | reverse complement strand
ACCTTCGAGGACGGCACCATCAAGGACGCCTTCCTGTCATGGAAGGCATTTCGACAACTGCTCAATCTCAAGAACGGCCAGATAAACCAGGCGAACGGCAAATCGACGCTGGCGGTCGCCAACAACGACAAGTCGAAATGAGACCGGAGGCACGATGAACGTCGTCAGCGAGATCTGGACCTGGACCGAGGGCGGTAAGCTCTATTCGCGCTTGACGACGAATGTCCCCGGGCGGCGACTGCTCGCCAAACTATCCGCGCTCGGTCTTCTGAATCGTGCGGAGACCATCCATGCCTACTTTGACGATCGCGTCTACGGCGGCAACGGTTTCGAGATCCTATGGAAAGAATGCACACAGATGACCGACCTGGAGAATCTGGCCCGCCTATGAGTGCGCCACTTTTCAAGCTGGTCGCGGTCCAGCGTATGCTCGATGAGATGCGCGATCTGCTGGAGGGAGACTCGCTCAGCACGTACCTCCGTCTCAACGCGAATGATCGGATCGACCGACTTGGCGCCACGACTGAGCATCGCGATGGCAAGTCCGGCGCCGGCACTGACCTTCAACAGTTGATTCACGAAAACCGGAGATTCGCGACCATCTACGCCGATCCACCGTGGCAATATGCGAATGCCGCAAGCCGCGGCGCCGCCGAGAACCATTACGAAACCATGACCATCAATGCCATTGCCGACTTGCCGATTGCCCAACTCGCCGCCGACGAGGCACATCTGCATCTGTGGACGACCAACGCCTTCCTCCTTGAAGCCGAGCGTGTGATCAAAGCATGGGGCTTCACGTACAAGAGTTGCCTGGTCTGGATCAAACCGCAAATCGGCAATGGCAACTACTGGCGAGTCAGCCACGAGTTTCTGCTCCTGGGCGTTCGCGGCAACCTGACGTTTCCAGACCGGACCCAACAAAACTGGCTTTTCGCAGATCGAGGTCGGCACAGCGCCAAGCCCAGCGTATTCCGAAAACTCATCGAGAAGGTCAGTCCAGGTCCGCGCCTTGAACTGTTTGCACGGTCCCAGGCTGAGGGATGGACGACCTAGGGCGACCAGATTCAACCGAACCTTTTTGACGATCTCCCTGATGAATCAGCGGTTTGATCGATTGCGAGAAAACCATGACTACCGAACAACTGGACGACCTGACGACTCGACTGGCCCGAATTGAGCAGACACTCGACCTGCTTGTTCAGCAACGAACAATCAAGGACTGGTATTCGACGGCGGAGGTAGCCCAGTTGCTCGGCAAGGCCGAGTTCACCGTGCGCGAATGGTGCCGTCTTGGTCGAGTGCGAGGCGAAAAGAAGCAATGCGGCCGCGGCGTCGCCGGCGAATGGATAATCAGCCACGAGGAACTGACTCGCGTTCGCAACGAGGGTTTGCTGCCAGAACCGCATCCGTACCGGCATGTCAAATAGCCCGGTGGGCAAAAAGGGGGCACATTCGTCTACGTGATCCCCACGCACCCGCCGCGTATCGCCGCCGCCATCTTCCGCAGGTCAACGCTTCCGCAAACTTCGACCAGCCCATCCCCAATATCGGACGCAACTTCACGATCAGGTTTGAGACTTGGTTGCCCAACAAAGTCTCGCGGAAGACGATCGGGGATCCCAGGTAATCTCCACGGTAGTACGATGGATCGCGGCCGATGCGAGCCGCGGATCGGCCGCGTTTTGCGTCGCTACATTTAGACCAACCGGCCCCGCGCTGAACGCCTGCTTTTCCTTCTGCAGGGCCAAGCGGATATGCTTGACCTCGCACCACTCCCAGACATTACCATGCATGTCGCAGTCCGAGTGCATTGGCCTTGAATTGACCGACTGAAGCCGCGTCCCAGATGGAATATCGATCATCTTGTGCCGGCTGTTCTTGATCTCTTTCGTTCCTCGGGGACGCCAGGCGTACGCCGATCGTGAGTTGCCCAGGAAGAACTTGGAGGCGGTTTTCTCCCCTTTGGCGATGAAATAATCCTGCACAATCCCCACCACGGTTTCGTACGGCGCGCCGCCGTTCGAGACCGGCCAGTTGCTGCCAAAGATGAGCCGGTCTTCTCCGAACAGTTCCCAAAGCGTATCGAGAACCGGGCGATAGTACTTCACGTCGCGCGGCGCTTGCTTTTGGCCGGTCTGCTCGACCAGAGCGGAAACCTTGCAAAAAACGTTCGGTTGTTTCGCGGCTGCCTCCATACCCTCGCGCCACTTGACGGGCGGCGTCTTGCCGTCGATGCGCAAGTTGGCGGCATGGTTGATGACAATGCGTAGCTTCGGTAGTTTCGACGCAAGGATGGCGACATCCGCCGGCATGTCCGGCCCGCCGTTCACGTCCAGGGCCAGGTTCAGATCGATCATCACTTTGAGGCGGTCGGCAAGATTCCCTTTCAATTCGGCCTTCAGCTCGTTGTGCGAGATGCGGATTCCTCGGTAAAGCGGATTCTTGGCAAAGCGGCGCAGGTTTTTCTCGAAATCTTCCGACCCGGGGTCGAGCCGTCCGATGACCCCGACGATGAACGGATCCTCGGCGGCCAAATTGAGCCACCATTGATTGTCTTCGAGAATGGGACTTGCTTCGACGATGAGGACGCCGACAACGCCATGCGGCGACGCGAGTCTTTTCAAGTCCACGGGCAGGACAGGACGCGGAAGTGGCTTGCCGTCCTTCGGCTTGGGCGGCGCTGTCGGCCTGAGGGGATCGAAGAAATGGACGTGAGTATCGAGGATCGGAGGCCGCTGCTTTTCCTGGGCGTGTGTGCCAGCAGGCGTCATGACAAGGCTGATCAGAATTGAGGTAATGGCTCGTCGCATGTCAAGTCACCACAGGGTCGATTGTTTGCAAACGGGTCGCTTTTTTCCTGGCTGCAGGATATTGATCGTATGGTGGGCACGCTATTCTGCCTGCACTTCTCGCAAACCTAGACGTACCGGCCGTAAGGCGGAAAGCCCTCAGGGCACGGCAACCACGCGAAAACCAGCCGCCCCATATCTGCTCGGGCCGGCGCCGACGAGGTAGCGATTGGCGCTGCGACACGCGACGGGTGGAAGGCCCCACGAGCCGCCGCGCAACACGGGACGCCCCTCGCCTTGGTTTTTGGTTTGGCGGGCGTTGCCTTCTTTGGGTAACGCGGAATATTTGCCGAAGAAATCGTCGCACCATTCCCAGACGTTGCCGTGCATGTCGTAGACGCCGAAATTGTTTGGTTTGAACTGACCGACGGGGCCGGCGAAAACGTGCCCGTCCTTCGCCTTGATCGCTTTCGGATTGGGGAAGCGTTCGTGCCACGATGCGTCCGCAATGTTCGCGAACTCAGCGAGTTTTTCATCTTCGTCGCCAAAGCAAAAACGTCCGGTGCTTCCCGCCCGGCATGCGAATTCCCACTCCGCCTCGCCGGGCAGGCGCACCTCGCGCAGCTTGATTTTGCCATCGCATTTCTTCATCAGCCAATCACAGAACTTCCGGGCGTCGTTGCGGCTGACATTCGTAACCGGATGCCGTTCGCCCGCGCTGCGGACGCCCGTGTTTTGCCAGGTGTATTTCTTGTCCCGGCCTTCAAACTTCATGGTTTCTTCGTTGTAGCCATAGCCGCCTTCCAGCATCTCGGCGTCCGTGACGTACTTGGTTTCCTCGACGAATCGCCGAAACTGAGCGCGATAAACCTCGAATTGGCCGATGTAGTAATCGTCGGTAAGCGTGACCGAGGCCGCCGTCTCGTTGTCCAGCACACTGGATTTCTTGCCGTCAAAATAGTCGCGAATCAGCTTGCCTTGCTCTTCCTTGGTGGTGCCGATCGTGAAGGTCTTGCCCTTGGCTGCGATTTTCACCAGCTTCAATTCAACTCCCTTGCCCATGTCAAAAACGACATATTCGAACTCCTTCTTCAGCCTGGGATCGACCGCCTTCGCGATGCGAGGATTGGTCTCCTGGGCAGCCACACTTCCTATGAAGATGACAGCCGAGGACAGTGTGATGATGACGTAACGAAGCATGGGATCCTGTTATTTCACGTTCAAGGAATAGATGACGATCTTTCGTTCGTTATCATCGGCGGCGGCGAGAAGGCGGCCGTCGGGCGAGATGGAAATCGACGTGATCCAGTAGCCACGATCCACGAATTTGCCGAAGTCGCGGACGAGCTTGCCGTCTTCGAGTTGCCAGACCTTCACGAGTTGATCGCGCCCCGCCGAAAAAATATGCTTGCCGTCCGGGTGGAAGGCGAGGTCGGTTGCGCCGCGGGAATGGCCGGGCGTCAGCTCGCGCACTTTCTTGCCCGTGGAGGGGTCGAATAACGTGATCTTTCCCGTTGCCCCTTCTAATTCGATGTTGCCGCGACACATGGCAAGCCATTTGCCATCGGAGGAATAAGCGACGGTTGACATACCCCCTGTGATCTCCTTGGTCAGATCCATCTTCATCTTGCCCGTGTCGGCGTCCCAAAGGTGAAAGCTGGGCATCACCTTGATCTTGTCTCGATAGGGAACGTGTTGCGACGCTGCCACGGTTTTGCCGTCGGGCGAGATCCCCACGCTTCGTACCCAGTTTTTCACTTGCCACCGGTTCAGTTCCTTACCAGCCGGAAGGTCCCAGACGATGATGACACCTTGTTCGTCGCCGGTAACGAGTCGTTTGCCATCGGGTGTTTGTGCCAGGCCTTGGACCCATTCCTTGTGGCCCGTCAGTTCCTTGAGCGGTTTCTGCACGATCACCTTCGCAACGCGGGGTGAAGGGGAATCGGGCAACTTGGCTACCTTCTCGACCACGCCTTTGAGCGGAACACCGTCGTTGAGCACGACTGTACCCGGCTCTCCAGCATCGCTGAGCGCGTCCCAAAATTTCACCGTCCGATCGTTGCTTGCGGAGATGAGTGTCTTGCCGTCGGGCGAGACGAGGAGGCGATTGATGTCGCGGGTATGTCCGAGCAGACGCCGAACCGGATCGGGCGTTTTGCCGTCGCCGGAGGGGAGATTCCAGATGAGGATGTCGCCGCGTTTGTTGCCGGCCGCGACCTTGTCGTTACCGATGAAGGCGACGGCGGAAATTACGTCGCTGTTCCATGGCAAGGTATGGATGACCTTGGCGTCGGCGAACGGTGCCGGCTGGGCGGCAAGAAAGGGTAGGCCCACCAATGCCCAACACGCGAATGCCAGGAGGAAACCAAAAATTCGCATGGCGGTCGCTTTTCCTTTCTCGGACGGGAATCAGGTGTGTTGGCCCTGCCGCCGTCAATCTTTGCGAACGCCGCGAATACCGGCTGTTGCGCATTGGCTATCCAGGATCGAGGGCCAGCAAGGTCGATCCTGAATTAAAATAACTCCTTGATCGGTTCGTTATTGAGCAGCGCTCCCGCCACTTCGGGCGAGAGAAGTTCGGGCGCAAGGCGGGCGGTTGTCGCGTCGAACACCGTGTGCAACACCGTAGCGAGGAGGTTCTCGGGGCCATACGCTTCGCCGGCCGGTTGGCCCCCCGTGCGATCGGTTCTGCCGATGACCTGCCCCATTTTCAAGCCGCCACCCGCCACAAGCAATGGAGTCGACCTTCCCCAATGGTCCGTACCGGCGTCTGCATTTTGCTTGATCGGGCTGCGCCCCATTTCACCAGTTACGACCAGCAGAATATCATCACTCAGTCCGCGTTGCTGGACATCGTCTAGAAAGGCCGAAACGGCATGATCCAATTGGGCTCCCAGATTGTTCATTCCAACAATCGTGCCCGGGTTGTTCATTCCGCGGCCGTGAAAATCCCAGCACGAATCGACCACTGTCACAAAGCCGCAACCGGCCTCGCACAATCGCCTCGCCAGCAACAACTCTTTGCCCAATTGGTTCGTCCACCGATCCTGGTCGATCAACCTATTTCCTTGGTACAGGTAATGCCTGCCGCCCTGGTGGTAGTCGGCCATGTTGAAGATGTGGCTGGTGTCGTATCTCGCAATCACCCTGGGATCTTCTTTTGAGAGGTCGAATGCTTCGGCAATGCCCCCGCGCACCAGCAGGTCATGAGCCTGTTGTTCGAAGTCGTTGCCGCTCTCGATCTGAACGCTACGATTCATGGCGTCGAGTCGTCGACGCAAGTGATTTCGTTCCGCAAACTGCTCGTGCGGCACCGCCAGGGTAAAATTGCCGAGCTGCTGGGCGCTCCCATTGCGAACGAACCCTCGGTAGGGCCCCCCGAGGCTGCCTGAGGTGCCGAAATCCCGGTTGATCAATCCCAGACCGAATGTGCCGGACGTTTCCCCAAGCCGCAGGCTGGGCATGACGCTTTCCGGAATGATGACGGTATTCATGGGCACGCCCGTACGAGCGTTGAAGGCTCCCGCACCGCGCGCATACATCGCGCCCATGGTTGCGCCCGAGCGATGTCCGCCCGTCAGCACCGGAAGCGCGCCGTGTCCCCCGTTCCTCGAGGCAAAGTTCCGCACCACCGCCACGCGGTCTGCTCTCTGTGCCAACTGCGGGAACGTGCCGCCAAACCAAACCCCGGGAAGATTCGTCTGCACTTCCCCGGTGCAACTGCGGTTGTTCTCCGGTACATCGCGTTTGGGGTCGAACGTCTCGATCTGGGCCGGTCCGCCGTGCAAAAACAGAAAGACGACCGATTTGTTCCGGAGGACACTCCGCCTCTCCGCCGCCGCCTTTGCTTTGGAGGCCAATAGTCCCGACAACGTCAACGCGCCCAAGCTTCCGATGCGAAGGAAGTCGCGGCGGTTGCAAGCAGGACCTTGAGCAAATCGAGCGTCAGTGATAGTCAACATGAGTTCCCCCCCAAGAATTCGGAACGACAGAGCGTACACCGAATTCACTTGTGAAATTCCAGATGGCCGATTGCCCAGAACCTCTGCACCCTGTCGCGGTGCGAACGGGTGTGGCGGCGCGGTCATGCTTACCTAGCCCAATAGGGGCTGGATCGGCCGCGAGCCTTCGGGCGTGGCCCAGATCGGTCGGCTGCCGAGGTAATGGCGGACGCGCGGGTTAATCCCCATTGTGCGATAGATGGTCGCAAACAGGTCGCCTTCGCTGACCGGATTTTCCTGGACTTCGAAGCCGTCGCGATTGCTGGCGCCGTAATGCTGACCGCCGCGGATGCCGCCGCCAGCGAGCACGATGGTCCACGCTCGCCCGAAGTGGTCGCGGCCCGCCTGGAAATTAATGGCGGGCGTGCGGCCGAATTCGCTTGTCCAGACGACCAGCGTATCCTGGAGCAGCCCTCGTTCTTGAAGATCTTGCAAGAGCGAGGCCCAGGCTGGATCGAGTTCTTGCAGATTCCCCTTGTGGACTGGAAAGTTGTCGTTGTGGCTGTCGTAGCCCGCGTGAGCGGCCTCGACGAAGGAGACGCCGGCTTCGACAAGTTTGAGCGCCGTGAAGCAGGCCCGGCCAAAATTAGTGTCGCCGTAGCGTGAACGGGCCCGCGTCCATTCTTCGGACACATCGAATGTCCGACGCGCTCGCATGAGCCGAATGGTGCGAAGTTCGGAAGTGCGATGCGCCGCAAACGGTTCGCCCGGACGCTGCTGCGCAAATCGCTGCTCCATGAAGTTCAGCAGGTCGCCCCGACGATCCTGGATGTCGGGCGTTACACTCGGAGTGGCAAACCCCGGAAGTTGGCCGTTGTCTGAGACGACGAACGGCTCGAACTGCGGGCCAAGATATCCCGCGCCGTAGATGCCGCTTCCTGACCCGATCTTGACGAAACTCGGCAAATCGTTTTCCGGATTCTCGCAATACTTGGCGATCATGGCCCCGATTTCCGGATGCGGGAAGCGCTGGCTCGACGAATAGCACGTGTGCATGTGATACCCGCCGATGCCGTGATCGACCGACTGCGTCCGCATGCTGCGAATGATCGCGAGCTTGTCGGCGTGCCTCGCGATGTTCGGCAAATACTCGCAGACCTGGATGCCGTTGACGTTGGTTTGAATCGGAAGGAACTGGCCGGCAGTCGGCCGCCCCGGCTTCATGTCAAAGGTGTCGATCTGACTGACGCCGCCTTCCATGTACAACATGATGCAGCGTTTGCCTGATCGCCTCGCCTCCTGCGCGATCGTCTGCGAATGGGTCAACGCTCCCCAGTTCGCGACGGCCAGACCGCCCGCGGTGGTCAGCAGTCCTTTTATCAAGGAGCGACGGCTCAAGTGATTCTCGTCACGAAAAGAAAACATGTTCTTTCTCCGAAGGCGTTGCACCTGAAAACAGAAACTATCCGCACTTGCGGGGCGCGCTCATTTCTTGCGATCTTCGAGCGTGCAGACCACGACCTGGCCGGAACTATCGGCGATGGCCAACAACTTACCGTCGGGCGAGATCGAAATCGCGTGGAGCGTTGGCGTGAATGGGCCCTGCTTTTTCTTGTCTCCAATTGCGAGGCTGATCTCGTGAACCTGCGCGCCATCGCTGAGTCGCCAGATCTTGACCGCTCGGTCGCGGCCGCACGTGATGAGGTGCTTGCCGTCCGGGTGGAAAGTCAAATCGGTGGCCCCTCGTAGATGCGACGGGGTTAGTTCGCGAATCTTCGCGCCGGTCGTGGGGTTGAGCAGAAACACCTTTCCCGCCGGACCATCGCGGTCGATGCTGCCCACACAGAACG
>CAMAUE010000211.1 GCA_945861245.1 Singulisphaera sp. GP187 | reverse complement strand
CGCAACCTTCCTGGCTATGTCGTTCTGTTTGGGGCCGCAGTCGTGGGGCAGGCGAACTGGTCGAACAGCTTCCTGCCGGGAATTTATCAGGGTTGCCTCATCCGCGACCTGGATCCGCGGCGAGCGCTGCAGAACAGCAGGAACGCCTTCGTTTCGAGCCCGTCGCAGCGTCGCCAGCTCGATCTGCTCCAGAGCATGAACGCCCTGCATCGCGACGCCCGCGGCGGTGATGCCAATCTCGACGCCCGCATCCAGTCGCTCGAGGTCGCCTTCCACATGCAGACCGAAGCAGCCGAAGTCTTCGA
This sequence comes from Singulisphaera sp. GP187, assembly GCA_945861245.1. Lineage (GTDB taxonomy): Bacteria > Planctomycetota > Planctomycetia > Gemmatales > Gemmataceae > SIAQ01. The sequence continues at coordinate 8,278 of CAMAUE010000211.1, read as the reverse complement.
TCTCGCCCGTGAACCGCGCAACGTACGCTCCGAATATGGCGGCGGCTTCGGCGACGCCTGCCTCACCGCGCGCCGGCTCGTGGAGCGTGGCGTGCGCATGGTGCAAATCTACAACGGCGGCTGGGACACCCACGCTCAGAACGGCCCCAACCACCGTCGACTCGCGGCGGGCGTCGATCGGCCGATCGCGGCGCTGCTTCGCGATTTGAAACGAACGGGGCTGCTCGACGAGACGATCGTGCTCTGGAGCGGCGAGTTCGGACGCACGCCCACGACCGAGTCGGGCTCCGGCGGCGAAGGACGCGACCACAACCACCTGGGCTTCTCCGTCTGGATGGCCGGCGGCGGCATCAAGGGCGGCATGACCTTCGGCAACACGGATGACTTCGGCTTCGCCGCCGTCGAAAACCGCACCCACGTTCACGATCTGCACGCCACCATACTGCACCTGATGGGGCTCGACCACGAACGATTGACCTACCGTTACAGCGGCCGCGACTTCCGACTCACCGATGTTCATGGCCATGTTGTCCGCGAGATTATTGCTTAATGCCCAGCGACGTGTAATCCCATTTGCGAGGTTTGAGTATGGATGATAGTTCGACTTCCTGCGGCTCGCCAAGCACCGGCTACCGTTTACGTTTCGCGATCGATATGTTGCTGTGCTTGGTCGTTCTGTCGCCTGGCAGCGCTCGCGCGGATACAGGAATCGAGTTCTTTGAAAAGAAGATTCGACCGGTGCTTGTCGACCATTGTTATTCTTGTCATTCGGCCGAGGCGGCGCAGAAAAAGAAGCTGCGCGGCGGGCTGTATCTCGACAGCCGGGCGGGCATTCGCGATGGCGGCGACTCGGGGCCCGCAGTCGTGCCCGGCAAGCCGAACGAAGGAACCCTCCTCAACGCGCTGCGGCACATGGGCAAGCTCAAGATGCCGCCCAAGGGTAAGCTGCCCGAGAACGTCCTCGGAGATTTCGAGAAGTGGATCGCCATGGGGGCTCCCGATCCACGCGACGGCTCGGTGGCGGTCTCGAAGTCGATCGATTACAAGAAGGGTCGGCAGTTCTGGGCCTTCCAGCCTGTGAAGCAGCCGACGCCACCGCAAGTCGCCGATCCACTCTGGGCGAAGACTCCCGTGGATCGATTCGTCAAGGCCCAGCTCGAGACGAAGGGACTCACCTCCGTTCCGCTCGCTCCGCCGCGAGCGTTGGTTCGGCGAATTGCCATCGACTTGGTCGGTCTGCCGCCAACGCTCGAAGAGGTCGAGGCTTTCGCGAAAGACTATCAACGCAATCCGGAGACAGCGGTGGAGAAGCTGGTCGACCGTTTGCTCGCCTCGCGTCAGTTCGCGGAGCGGTGGGGGCGGCACTGGCTCGATGTCGCACGCTACGCCGACTCGAACGGCAACGCCAGCAACTTCCTCTATCCGTACGCCTGGCGTTATCGCGACTGGGTGATCGATTCGTATCACAGTGACAAACCCTTCCCGCAGTTCGTGACCGAACAACTGGCCGGCGACCTGCTCCCCGCCGATTCCGACGAACAATACAACCGCCAAGCTCTGGGCACGGGTTACCTCGCGATCGGCTCCAAGAACACCATGCTGTTTGGTGAGGAGTTCACGCTGGAGATGATCTCGGAGCAGATCGACGCGATCGGCCGGGGCTTTCTGGGGCTGAGCATCGCCTGTGCCCGCTGTCACGATCACAAGCTCGATCCCATCTCGACAGCCGACTACTACGCGCTTGCTGGGATCCTCCGCAGTTCGTCCACACGGGGCGGCTTTCAGGAGCAGGTTGAGCCAAGCTACTCCCGCCGACTGTCGATGTTCATGCCGCTCAATCGCGATGGTCGGGCCAGAGCCGAGACGATTGCCAAGGATCGTGAGATGGTCGAGTACTTTGTGCGGCGTGAACTGTTCGAGAATGCCAGGCGGCAACGTGACAAGCTGCCGCCGAATGCCCGAGAGAACGATCGCAAGCAGTCGGAAGGGAGCATGGCCCGGTTGAAGGCGGAGATGGACAAGCTGATGGAGAAGATGATGAATCGGCCGGTGCCCGAGCTGCCCACGTTCGCGATGGGTGCCCTCGACGACACCAAGCCGGCGGACATCGCCATTCGTCTGCGTGGCGATGAAAAGATGCGCGGCGACCTGGTCCCGCGTGGTGTCCTCAAGGTCTTCGCGCACTCGGCCCCGGAGATCCCGAAGAACCAGAGCGGCCGACTGCAATTGGCTCGGTGGATCGCGGCGGTGGAGAATCCGATGACGGCTCGCGTGTATGTCAATCGAGTGTGGTATCACCTTTTTGGCCGGGGCATCGTGGCGACGGTGGACGACTTCGGCGAGGTCGGTGCTCGGCCCAGCCATCCCGAATTGCTCGACCACTTGGCTGAGTCCTTCGTCGCTGAGGGTTGGTCGAGCAAAAAACTGATTCGCCGGCTGATCCTGACACGGACCTACCAACTCGGCAGTTCGCACGACGCGGCCAACCTCACGAAAGATCCCGAGAACGAATTCTTATGGCGGCACAGCAGAAGCTATCTCGATGCCGAGTCGTTCCGTGATGCGATCCTGCAGGCGAGCGGCCGGCTTGATCTGAAGCCCGGCCCCAACTACCACCAACCGGAAATGATGCAGGGGGACAGCGAATCCTTCAAGGACAAGATGCTCGTCCCCGCCAACGAGGCGGTGCATCGGTCGGTCTATCTTCCGATCTTCCGCGAGTACCTGATCGACTCGATGGGGCTCTTCGATCTGCCCGACCCGACGTTCGTGAACGGTTCGCGAAACTCGACCACGGTGTCGACGCAGTCGCTGTACTTGATGAATAGTCCGTGGATGGTGCGGGAGACGCGGACGATGGCGGCTCGGCTCCTGGCCACACCGACCGAGTCACGGATCGCCAGGGCGTACCAATTGGCCTTCTGCCGACAGCCGAGTGCGGAGGAGCTTCGCCGATGTGAGACCTTCGTGAAAACGATGACGGAGCAGTTGGCCGAGAAGCGTTCGCCCGAGGAGCTGCCGACCGCGGTTTGGGGCGCGCTCTGCCAGGTGCTGCTGGCCAGTGCGGAGTTTCGCTTGGTGGAGTGAGGGCACGCCGCGTTAGGGAAGGTAGCTTCGTTTAACGGCAAGCCGAAGGCGTCGGTGTAGCGGCTGGTGGAGGCGTTCTACACCCGAGACGACGCCTTCGGCTCGCCGTTAAACAAGTAGTGCTGGAGGCGGGCGAGGGGTAAAAGATAATTCCAGAGGTACAAATGATAATTCCAGAGGTACAAATGCAAACAGTATCACGACGAGATTGGCTACGCCGTACTTCGTGCGGGTTCGGGGCGTTGTCCTTGGCGGCCATGTTGGCCGAATCGGCGTCGGCGGCGCAGAATCCGCTCGCGCCACGAGCACCGCATTACGCTTCACGCGCTCGCCGGGTCATCTATCTTTTCATGACCGGCGGCCCCTCCCAGGTCGACACCTTCGATTACAAGCCAGAACTGCAACGCCGCAATGGCGAGGCCATCGAAGGTACGCCCGGCATCCAGACGCAAATCCTCAAAGGCAAAGTTTTGGGTTCGCCCTTCACCTGGGCACAGCATGGTCAGTCGGGCCTGTGGATCTCCAGCGCCTTTCCGCAACTCGCGCGGCACGCCGACGAGCTGTGCGTGCTGAAGAGCATGTATTGCAACAGTGCCGTGCACGAACAGGCCGCCATTCAGATGCACACGGGCATCTTCCAGCAAGTTCGGCCGTCGCTGGGCTCGTGGATTCTCTACGGCCTGGGCACCGAGAGTCGCGATCTGCCGGGCTTCATCACCATGAATCCACCGGGGATCGCGCGGTCGAAGGATCACGGCAGCGCCTTCCTGCCCGCCGTCTTTCAGGGCACGCGGCTGGCGGTGACTCAGCGGGCGAGCGAAGCTCCGATCCGTTACATCAACAACGCGGAGATTTCCCGCTCGGCTCAACGGACGCAGCTCGATTTGCTCGGTCAGATGAACCGCGAGCTGGAGGCTCGGCTCGTGGACGAACAGCGGATCGAGGCGATGATCGAATCGTTTGAGTTGGGGCACCGCATGCAAGCGAGGGTGCCCGAGTTGATCGATCTGACACGCGAATCCGCCTCGACGCTGGCGTTGTACGGACTGAATCAGAATGGCCCCTGGACGAGCTTCTCGCGACAGTGCCTGATGGCTCGGCGCTTCGCGGAAGCGGGTGTGCGGTTCATCCAGATTTCCATCGGCGACTGGGACCATCATCAAGGCATTGCCAACGGCGTGACGAACTTGGCGCGCATGGTCGATCACGGCATCGCTGGGCTGCTCAGCGATCTGAAGCTGCGCGGCATGCTCGACGACACGCTGGTGATTTGGGGCGGCGAATTCGGCCGGACGCCGATCACGAATCCGGTCGGCACCGGGCGCGACCACAACGGTGCGGGGTTCTCGTACTGGCTCGCGGGGGGCGGTGTCAAGGGGGGCATGAGTTATGGCAGCACGGACGAACTCGGCTGGACGGCGGCCGAGAATCGCGTCCACGTGCACGACTTGCACGCGACGATCCTGCATTTGCTGGGACTCGACCACGAGCGTCTGACCTACCGTTACGGTGGCCGCGATTTCCGACTCACCGATGTTCATGGCCATGTTGTCCGCGAGATTTTAGCGTAAACATTTACACGGAGAATTGATCGTGATGAAGAAGATGCTCGCTCTGATCGCGCTCGCGAGTCTGTTTGCCGGTCGCCTGGTTGCAGGTGAGGTTGCCAATCCTTCGCAACTTCCGCCGCCGTTGGCTCCGCTGCCGAAGATGCCTGTCGATGGCTCGGGGATCTACCGACTGAGTCTCGACCGCGCCCTCGGCGCCGCCCCTCTCGTGGTCCTCCTGAACGTGCAACAAGGCAAGGTAACGCGCAGTGTCGGCCTGGCGCTGCACAACGGCAGCGTCTACGGTCCAGTCGATGCCTCTCAACTCACATACCAGGACAACCGTATCAGCGGCTCTCTCAAGATCGAATTGATGCCTCTGTACGATCACACGAAACGTGGCGAAAAGGCGATCGCCTATCAATTCAAGCCGGCAGTCGCGGCAACCTTCACGCTCGACGCGAAATGCGACGGCGCGACTGGGGCCGGCAATTACTCCGCCCAGTGGGACAGCAAGGCGATGCCACTCGGCTACCCCGCCAGTCAAGGAAGCAAGGGCACCCTCTCGATTCGCCGCGACCCCGCCCGGCCGCTGCCGGGTCGCTTCGAGTGCGACTTGCACCTTTACGCGGCCCTGGGAGATCTCTTACCCGATCCGACCGTCTGGTTGCGGTTGTCGATGCACGACGAATCGGCCGCCGCCGCGGTCGGTTGGGTCAGCCTCAAGCTCGGGGGCGCCGCCAAGTTGGCATGGCGCGAAAACAAGATGACGCTGCGTGACGGCAAACTCAAGGGCCGGCTGACCGCGACGATTCCGGGCCGCGAGTCCGAATCGTTCACACTCGATATCGACGGCGAGGCGATCAACCGCCATCTGTTCGGCGTCGTCACCCTTCAGCACGGCGACAAGAAGACCACGACTCAGTGGGTCGGCCTCGTCCACGATGCCCGCGACTGGCGGCTGCCGCTGGAATTTGCGAGCGGCGAATGGAAAGGAACAGACGACACGAAGGAAGATCCGGCCCTGGTCGCGGCGGCACGCGACGAGGCTCTGCGGCCCGTGCTCGCGGGAGAGCCGGGAAAGGCGGGATTCTGGACCTGGCGTAATCTCGCCATGAAACAGCCGACGAGCGTCATCCATCCGCCGTCGTTCGATCTTCAAGAAATCCCCGGCGCCGATCGCTATCGCTACACGGTCAGTTCGATGAACGCCAAGGTTGAGTTCACGGCGGACAAGCCGTGGCGACCGCTGGCGCCGATCTGGAAGGACCTGCCTTCGGGAACCTACACGCTGACCGTGCAGGGCGTTGACGCTCAAGGCAAGGCACTGCCCGGCCGGATGCGACATCGCATTCTCGACAAGGACAAAGCGCAGCCGATCTTCGAAGAGGCGGCAAAAGGGATCGCGTTCATCAAGCGTCCGTCGTTCTCTGGGCCGTATGCCTCGCCTCCGAAGAATTGGACGGATCTCGCGCTCGCGGCCGGGCGCTGGCACCGCGAGATGATCGGCCTGTCCCGTGCTCGCGGCCTCGCTCCCCTGGGAGCGTTTCACACCGGAAGTGAGGGGGGTTTCGCCTGGGAAGCCGCCGCCAACCTTTGGGCCACCCTTGCGATCCGTGCTCTCACGACCGATCCCGCCGAACGTCTGATTGCGGAGGACCATCTGGAATTTCTTGCCGAGGAATTCGAGGCGCATCAGCGACTCACGAAAACCCCGGGCGTCTTTTTTGCCTATCGCGGGTATACGCCGCTGTCGCACTGGAGCGCCGAGGCCGTGCTCGACGCCTACCTTCAAACCGGCGATCCACGCTGGAAGGAAATGGCCATGCGCTACGCCGAAGGCCTCATCACGCTCCAGCGCAAGACCGGCGGTTTCACGGCTTCGGGTGGATATCCCCTCACCGGCCCGGCGGGGTTCTTCGCCAGGTGGCAGGCCGGCAACGATGAGTTCGGCGCCAGCGAACTTCTCTACGTTCTCGGCCGCATTCGCCGCGACCTGAAGACCGACGCGTTCGCTAGCGCCGAACGCAAGGCGTATGGCTGGATGAAGGATCGAGCCGTTCGCGACCGGTATTTCCCGATCTACGTTCACCATTCGGCCACGCAAGGTTACCCAGTAGGGCAGCACGCAATGTCGGCTCTTTATTTCTCCCGATACCTGCTCGAATGCGCTCCGCCGGATCTTCGTGACGTGAAGCTCGCCGAGGAGGTCGCCCGCTGGGCCGAGGATCACGACATCGCCTGGCAACGCGAATCCTCCGACGCAAAGGCGGGCGCCATCATGCCGCGCGTGATTCAACGCGATCGCATCAATAACGCACCGTTGGCGCTGAATCTCCTCGCGGCCATTGTGTTCCAGGAACTCGCCCAGGAGACTGGCAGCAAGCTGTGGGCCGCGAAGGGTGAAGCCTTGGCCGTCGCGGTGTCGAAGGCGCAAGATCCCAAGACCGGCTTCGTGACGGTCAGTCTTCAATCCAAGATGACCGAGCCGGTCGATCGGCAGTTTCACGACGATCTCTATGCGGGGTTTAGCTTTTGCCGCGGATGGGCGTCCCAGTTGATGCGAGAATACTCTGCCGTGCGACTCAAGGAGGCCACAAAATGACTCGATTTTGGATTTCGCGATTGGGTTCGCGCCTATGCCGCCTTGTCCTTCTTCCGGGGCTTGCGGTGCTTTTTGTTGCTCTTGGCGCCGGCGAAGCCGGAGCGCCGTCATCGGGCGAACCGCAGGTTCATCGGCCGGGGACCGGCGAGTATCAACACCTGTGGCTGACGTTCGACGGCGGAGAGCCGTCGGCCAAGGCGTTCGTCGGTTTGCGAAACGGGAAATCGACCACCGTCTGGTTCCTGGGCGGGCCGGTGCCGGGCGGCGCCAAGGTGTCGGGAGCCTCTCGCGTTCTCATTGACGCGCACGGCCTCGCTGTTGCGGGCAATGCGATCAAGGGTCGAATCGTTCTTCGGCAAGTCAGCGTCAAGGGGACGACACTGCTCGCGGATGTGACGGTGACGATCGATGCGAAAAAGACCGATGACGGTTTCGCGGGAGTCTGGAGCAGCGAGATTCGGGGGGGCAAGACAGCGAATGGTTCCGTGTCAGGCATCTTGACCGATGAAGCGACGATCCAAGCGTCGCAAGCGTTCGCTCCCGGGATTGATTGGCCGAGCTATCACGGCCCGAATGGGACCAATCGAGCCGTCGATTCGTCGGCACTTCTGATCGACGATTTGACCAAGGCGAAGCCAGTCTGGCGGGCCGAGGAATCGGTCCTTTCAGGATGGGGGACTGGCGTCAGCTCGCGCTACACCTGGCTGGCGGCCTTCGGGACCGTTTGTGGCGGCAGCAGTTCGCCCGTGGTCGCGGATGGCCGGGTCTACCTGTTCCACTACATTCCCGCCGGCGAACCCGACGCGAAGGAACTCGCAAAGGTTCTTGCCGACTTCGAAAAGGTGGTGGGGCGGAAGCCGCTGGCAATCGAACGCGCGTCGCTCGTCGACTATTGCCGGCCCGTGGCGGATACCGTTGTCACCTGCCTCGACGCACGCACCGGAGCGGTTCTTTGGCGCGTCGTGTTTCCGCGCTGGATGGGAAACGTTCAAGCTCACAAATGGCGCGGGCTCAACCCGTCTGCGTCGGTCATTGGCTC
>CAMAUE010000210.1 GCA_945861245.1 Singulisphaera sp. GP187 | reverse complement strand
CATGGCGTGATTCCCACCAACCAGGTCACCTTCGTCGGTCTTGAGAATCTCACCGTCGCTGGCGATGGCGGCGGTGCGGGCGAACTCGTCATCGGCGGCAGCGGGTTGGCGGGGAATTTCAGTCTCGGCAATTACACGCAGACGAGCTTTGGCAAACTGCACATCGATCTGGGCTTCGCGTCTGCTTCCGATCGGCTGACCGTGTCGGGGACTGTCACGCTTGCCGGGATGCTCGATTTATTCGTCCTCACCGAACTAGGTTATAATACTTATACGCTCATCGACAACCTCGGCTCGGCTCCCGTCGTCGGCATCTTCGACAATTTGGCCGAGGGCACGGTCATCACCCTCGCTAATTCCACCTATTCGATCACCTACGTCGGCGGCGATGGCAACGATGTTGTGCTGCAACGCACCGGGTCGATCAAGGGCCTCGCTTAGGAAATCCGAATAATAATTTCCCGTTTTGCCGCTTGCGGCTTAGCGCTCGCAAGGCACCACACGAGCGCTAAGCCGCAAGCGGCAAAACGGAAAGTTCTTTCCTTCAAAGAGCGTTCGGCCATTGGCCGATGGCCAACTGGGATATCTGTTGGCCAACCGTGAGGACGGAGTTCGTCACGCGCCACTGGCCACGAACCACTCCGAAATTCACGTTGTCCGACGCCGGCAACCTGGTAACATATCGTAGTACCTCCCGCATCCTTTTTCCTGGAGAACTGACCGTGACGACCTCCAATCGGCGGACCTTCATTAAGACCAGTGCGGCGGCGGCGTCGGCGCTGGCCTCTGTGCCAATGTTCGCCCACGCTCAACAAAACAATCAAACGCTTAAAGTCGGCCTGATCGGTTGCGGCGGTCGCGGGACCGGCGCGGCGGAACAGGCGCTGCTGGCGGATCGTGATGTCAAACTCTGGGCCGTCGGCGATGCCTTTCAGGACCAGATCGACACGTGCCTGCAGAGCCTCCGGGGCCGACAGGCGGTCGCGCCGAAACTCGATGTTCCGCGTGAGCGCCAATTCGTCGGCTTCGATGCCTACACACAAGTCATCAACAGCGGCGTCGATGTCGTCCTGCTGTGCACCTCGCCGCACTTCCGGCCGATGCATCTCGAAGCCGCCGTCCGCGCCAACAAACACGTCTTCTGCGAGAAGCCGTTCGCCGTGGACGCACCCGGTGTTCGCCGGGTCGCGGCGTTGGCGGATGTCGCTCGGCAGCGTCGGCTGTCGGTTGTCGCCGGGTTCTGCTGGCGCTATTACGACCCGATGCGCGAAACCGTCCGCCGCATTCACGACGGCGCGATCGGCGACATTCAGACGCTGCACACCAATTACCTCACCGGCGCACTCTGGGACAAGCCACGTCAGCCAGGCTGGTCTGACATGGAATGGCAGATGCGCAATTGGCCCTACTTCACCTGGCTGTCGGGCGATTACAACGTCGAGCAGCATTGCCATAGCCTCGACAAAATGATGTGGGTGATGCGCAACACACCACCGCTGCGTGCCTATGGCGTCGGCGGTAGGCAGACCCGCACCGACGCGCGGTTCGGGCATATCTTCGACCACATGGCCGTCGTCTACGAATTCGCCAACAACGTCCGCTGCTACGCATTCTGTCGGCAACAGGCCGGGACTCATGGCGAGGTGACCGATCAAATCATCGGTACGCGTGGCCGGGCGAACCTCCTTGGCGTCAGCCAGGCGGGGCGCGATTGGCCGCCGTATTCGATCAGTGGTGCGACCAATTGGCGACTGAGCGCCGCCCAGGTCCGTGCCGCGACCGGCATGTATCACCAGGAACACAACGAACTCTTCGCCAGCATCCGCAACAGCGCGCCGATCAATGACATCGAATGGGGAGCCAAGAGCACCATGCTCGCGATCCTGGGCCGCATGACTTGCTACACCGGCCAAATGCTGACGTGGGACCAGGCGTGGAACTCGACGGAAGATTTGTCGCCGCGCGATGGTTATCGCTGGGACCGTGCCCCGGAGATTCCGACGGTTTCGCGGCCCGGCGTAACGCGATTTGCGTAATCCAAAACGTCTGCTCGCCCAGGGGTGAGATACTCCGAACCCCTGAAATACTTCCTCAAATCATCCCAGGGGTTCGGAGTACCTCACCCCTGGGCTTGGGTTAATTCATGTCCGCCGCGAAAATACTGATCGCTGAAGATAATCCCGAAGGCGCCGAGTTGATCGAAGCCTACCTCTCGACGACCGATTACGTCATTCAGATCGCACACGATGGCGACGATACGCTGAAGAAAGTACAGTCGTTCCGACCCGATCTCATCCTGCTCGACGTGATGATGCCGAAGATCAGCGGGTTCGAGGTTTGCAAACGCTTGCGTGCCAACGGCGAGACGAAGGGCGTCATCATCCTGATGATCACCGCACTCGATCAGCATCACGACATCGATCGCGCGGTCGAAGTCGGGACCAACGACTTCCTGACCAAGCCGATCAACAAGACCGAGTTGCTGCTGCGAATCAAGGCCGCGCTGGCCAGTAGCCAATTCGCCGACCCGCTCGACCAAACGTTAGCCTATGTGGAAGGAGTGCAATCGGCGGCGTGAACGAAATTCCCGAACGCGAATGACGGAAATATTATGGCGAGGTAAGAAATGAAACATTATCCGATCGCAATCGGCTTGGTGCTTTGCGAACAAATCATTGTCGAGGAAGGCACAAAGAATGTCACTCCCGTGAATTGCTTCAGTGTTCGTGAATTAACAGGAAGCTCCGAATGCTTCGTCATTTCTCGTGGTTGCTTGGTTGGCGGATGGGCTGGGCGAGATGGTGGCCGAATTGACTGTTGATCGACTTGATATCTATGAGGAGATATTCCGTTTGGAACGGCGCCTGAATTTCCAGAACCCCTTGGAGAGCATGCGCTTCATTGGGAAAATTCAAAATTGCATTTTCCCGGTATTTGGTCAATATCAGGTATTATTGGTAGTAGAACACGAACTGATTGCGCATCGAAAATTCACGCTACGCAAGAAAAGAAAACCCTCATGAACAACCGAATTTCAAGCAACTCGGACGAAGGCCGATTCACTTCGGAGGACTGCATCGATGTCTGGGTCGATGAAGAGGGCGATCACACCGTGCGACCGATGCCGGAGTATCGGGTTGCGAAGATCAAGGCCGAGCAAGCACGTTGGCGTGCAGTTTGTGAAGCCTTCGCGAATGCCACCAAGTCTCAAGAATCGCAGTCCTAAAAGATCGGTAGAACGTGCACCCCGTCCCTCGCGTCATCCTGAAGGCCAAGCGTGCTCGGCCGTTTTTTGGCATGCATCCGTGGGTCTTCGCCGGCGCGATTGACGGCGTCGAGGGCGAACCCCGCGATGGCGATGTGGTCGATCTCGCCTCCGACACGGGCAACTTCATCGCTCGTGGCTTCTTCAACAGCCAAAGCAAGATTCGCGTTCGGCTCTGCACTTGGAGCGCCGACGAAACACTTGACGCGGACTTCTTTCGCCGTAAGTTGCAAAACGCTATTCGCCTGCGTCGCGAGATACTCGGTCTGACGGAATCGTGCCGACTGGTGTTCAGTGAAGCCGACGGGCTATCGGGTTTGACGGTTGAGCAGTTCGACCGCTGGCTCGTCGTACAGTTCACAAGCCTGGCGATGGCACAGCGTAAGGACACGATTGCCGATTTGCTCATGGAATTATTGCAACCTGCCGGCATCTACTTGCGAACCGAACGCGGCGTGGGCCAACTCGAAGGATTAGAACTTCGCGACGGCCCGCTGCGAGGCGAAACGCCGGCGATAGTCCCCATCACGGAGAACGGTTTACGCATTCAGGTTCATCTGACCGAAGGCCAAAAAACGGGATACTACCTTGACCAACGCGACAACCGCCAAGTTGTCGCACGCCTCGCCATCGGGCGACGCATGCTCGACGCCTTCTGCTACTCCGGCGGTTTCGCGTTGCACGCCGCCCGTGCCGGTGCCACTGCGGTGGTCGGCATCGATTCGTCCGAAGCGGCGCTGACCCTGGCCCGCGCTAACGCCGAGTTGAACGGCTTGACCAACGTCGCCTTCGAGAAATCCGATGTCTTCGACCGCCTCGACCGACTCGTCGCCGATCGTGAAAAATTTGGCGTCATCGTGCTCGATCCGCCGAAGTTTGCACGCAGCGGTTCCGCAGTGGACGAGGCGCTTCGCGGCTACCGCCGATTGATCGTGCAAGCGATTAAGCTTCTGGAACCGGACGGCATCCTCGTCATGTGTTGCTGCTCCGGCCTGATCGAACGCCAGGGGATTCATGACCTGATCGCCGAGGTGTCGGCCCAGGCCCGGCGAGCGCTGCAGATTCTCGAAAGCCGCGGTGCCTCGCCGGACCACCCGGTTTCCGCGCATTGCCCGGAGACGAGCTACCTGAAGTGTGTTATTTGCCGTGTTGCGTAATCGGCGTCTTCGTTTAGCATTTGCGTTTCGAGGCCGAAAATAATTGAAGTCGCCGATGGATGGCACGAACGCTAAACGATACTTTGCACGCTGGGAGATGGCGCATTTCCGAATAGAGCAATACTTTTCCGAGCCGCGACCGTCAGGGAGCGGCCGACAAAATGCGCACGGCACGCAGTCGGCCGCTACCTGACGGTCGCGGCTCGGAAAAAAGTCAAACTCACCCGCAGAGAATAGGAATGCTTGTGAAGCCGCATGGACCAACCGATGGACATACTCTTTGAAGACAATCACTGCATCGCGGTTGCCAAGCCGGCGGGATTGCTCACCCAGGCGCCGCCGAATGTGCCATCGCTCGAAGCAATGGTCAAGCTGCACATAAAAACCAAACACGCGAAACCTGGCAACGTCTACCTCGGTGTGCCTCACCGTCTGGATCGACCGGTGTCCGGCATCGTGCTGTTCGCTCGGAACAGCAAGTCGGCGGCTCGGCTTGCCGAACAATTTCGCGAACGAGAAGTTACCAAGGTGTATTGGGGAGCCGTTGAAGGCACTCCAGATGGAGCCCAGGGACGCTGGACCGATTGGATGCGAAAGGTGCAGGACGAGGCCCACGCCGTCCGCGCGGAAGCGAACGAACCCGGTGCCAAATTAGCCGAGTTGGAATGGCGCGTGCTACAACCGTGCACCGCTGGCACGTTGGTCGAATTCGTGCCGATCACTGGACGCATGCACCAGATTCGCTTGCAGGCATCGCTGCACGGCCATCCGATTATTGGTGATGTGGCCTACAGCGCGACGACGCCATTCGGCCCCGATGCGGAATTGCCACGAGATCGAATCATCGCCTTGCATGCTCGAGCGTTGACGTTCCTACATCCGCTGAGCTACGAGCCGATGACGTTGACGGCGCCGCTGCCTGCCGCGTGGGATGCGCTGGTTTAGCCGCTCGCTTATGACGAGCGCGACCTGTGTCTCGCGGGTTATCTGGCCGCGCTCGCCATAAACGAGCGGCTAAACAAATTCGAAAAACGGGGCAAACGATGCTAAGCACCGAAACCATCGAACGAATCCTCACCATCATCCCGACGCGTACCATCGGCGTTGTCGGCGACCTGTTCCTTGATCGTTACCTCGACTGCGATGAAACACTGACCGAACCCTCGCTTGAAACCGGACTGGACGCCTACCAGGTTATGCGGGTGCGGTCGTATCCCGGCGCCGCCGGGACCGTGATTAATAACCTTGCGGCCATTGGCGCGGGGCGCATCGTGCCGATCAGTATGATTGGCGAGGACGGCGAAGGTTTCGAGTTGCGGCAGGCGCTGACACGATTGCCGGGCGTCGACCTGTCGCGAATCATCGAGACCCCCTATCGTCGCACGCCGACGTACACCAAGCCCATGCTTGGCGACGGCGACCGCCAGGGCCGCGAGCTGAATCGGCTCGATATCAAAAATCGACTCCCCTTGCCCCGCGAGATCGAGGCCGGCCTGATCGCGCATCTCACCGATTTGTGGCAGGCGTGTGACGCGATCCTTGTGCTCGATCAAGTCAGCGAGCCGGAGAGCGGCGTTGTTACATCGGGAATGCGCGACGCCATTCGCCGACAAGCGGAACACGATAAGAGCAAGTTCGTGATCGCGGATAGTCGTGAGCGTATCGGTTTGTTTCGCGAAGTGATGCTCAAACCCAATGAACGAGAGTGCGAGAGAGCAAGCGGTGAAAGATTGGATGCATCGGAAGGCTTGCGCCGTCTGGCCGCGGAAACACGACGACCGGTCATCTGCACTCGCGGTGAGCACGGCATGCGCATCGCCGAATCGGGATCAGCAGCATTCATCGATGTGCCCGCGTATTCCGTCGCGCCGCCGATCGACATCGTCGGTGCTGGCGATAGCAGCAGCGCAGCGATGGCGTGCGCGTTGGCCTCGGGTGCGACACTCATCGAGGCGGCGGCGTTCGGGAACTTGGTCGCGTCGATCACCATCAAGCAAATCGGCGTCACCGGAACAGCGACGCCGACGCAGATTCGTGACCGGTTCAGGGAGGTTTAGCCGCTCGCCTTTGGCGTGCGCGGGCGTCGCATTTGCTGGATCGGGTCCGCGCACGCCAAAGGCGTGCGGCTAAACAAATCAAATATCCTCATCGCAACTGCGGAGATCGCGAAGGGCGTCGTCGCGTTCACGCCGGGTCGCTTCAATGTCGAACTGTGAATACTTCAGATCGAGTTGCAACTGATCCACCGCTTCCTGAGCGATCTTGAGTAACCGACTGTGCAGTCTCGTGTAGTGATACAACCGATCGCAAAGCGGCAGGAGCATCTGCCTTAAGTGCAATGGCAGTTGCTCGACGTGCTTTTTCAGTTCCATCAACTCAGAGGGAATCTAATCCTTGCGCCACTCGGATTGAACCTGTGCCATAACTCCATCCCGTCTGCGAAAATCCCATGGATTGACATTCGTTTATTACGCTCGGCGATTCCTGGTTATTTCCCAATTGAGCAACTCATGTGCCGATTTCTGCGACTCTTGGTATTGTTGGGAAATTCGCGGCATTTAGGCCAATTTTCCGCGCCACCATGAAATGCTTGGCTTACCTACTGTAAACAAATGGCAACAAAACTGGTCTTTCATGTTAACAGTAGTTGTGCTACAAGCCGCGCTGGTTGCGAATCGAGTTCCCGCGTTTGCGCGCGGGGCGATCGGGGTTTTCGCGCTATCGCAGGATGTTACCATGACACGCTCGCGGTTCTCCAAAGGAGTGGTCGTCTCAGCTCTGGTCTTGTCGTGCGGCCTTTTTGCGCTCGCGGGGCTCGCCCTGGCGCAGACGGCGATGCACCGCAACAGCTTCGAGACACGCATTGGCTGGACCAAAGGCGGCACCGACGCCGGCTTTGATGAAATCACTCATCGCATTGACGATCGCGATCCGCGCACCGGCCAAGGAGCCGAGTTAATTGAACTCGACGCCAAACCGGGAAGCTTCATTCATTACGCCTACCCGATTGGCAAGGCGCCCATCGCCGATGAATTCCGCGCCGCCGTCTGGGTCAAGGCGAATCGACCTGGCCTTCAATTCATTGCCCGCGTCGTCCTGCCCAACGAGCGCGATCCAAAAAATCTCGACTATCGCCTGACGACCTACATTCGCGGCGATACCTATCAGCAAACCGGTCGCTGGCAGCTTCTCGAAATCGGTCGGCCGGTGACGCTGGCCAAGCAACAGCAGCATCTCATGAACGCTGAGTTCAAGCGGAACTTCGACTTTAGCGGTGCCTACATTGACACGCTCGTTCTCAACGTTTACGGCGGCCCAGGGGCCACAAAGCTTTGGATCGACGACCTCGAAGTCGGCCCCGTGCTGCCGGGCGAACCGTTCCAAACGGCTGATCGCGTGGACAATAATTTCCCCGCCAAGATCGCGAGCACGTCCCGCCCAGGCGGCGCAGAGCGCTCAGTTGTTAAGTTTGACAGCAATCGGCTCGTAGTCGGCAAGAAGCGCGTCCTCTTTCGTGCCATCCGCTACACCGACACCATGCTGCCCGTTTTACGCAGTGCCGGCTTCAACACGATTTGCTTTGAGCGCAACGTCACCCCCGCCCTGCTCACGGAAGCCGCGGACATGGGCCTGTGGATCGTCCCTGAATTCCGCGTCATGAACGACGACGGCACACCCGTTTCGCCGGACGACATCGTCAAGCAGGTCCGCCCCTTCGCCGACAATGACGCGGTGCTCTTTTCGCGAATCGGCGGCGTCCTCTCGTTCGATCAGATGTCGCTCGTGTCGAAGGCAGTGCAGGCCGCGCGCGGCGCCGACCCGGGCCGACTGATCGCTGCCGACGTCTGGGATGGCCTCGTGCCCTACTCACGCTCGGTCAACCTGATTGGCACGCATCGCTTTCCGCTGATGACGACACTCGAATTGCCGAAGTACCGCGAATGGCTGGAGACACGCCGAAAGCTGGCCTTGCCGGACTCGTTCACCTGGACCTGGATTCAGACGCACCTGCCCGATTGGTATAGCGAATTGCTCTACAACCAGCCGGCACAGGCGGAGTTCAAGGAACCGGTCGGCCCGCAACCTGAACAGATTCGTCTACTCACCTATACCGCCTTGGCGTCCGGCGCACGCGGCATCGGGTTCTGGTCGGATCGCTTCCTCGCCGACAGCCATCA
>CAMAUE010000209.1 GCA_945861245.1 Singulisphaera sp. GP187 | reverse complement strand
CGTTGCCCCGCTTCGATCACTTCGCCGTGATGGATCGGGCCATCGCCAAGCCCGGCGGCCTTGTTGGTGATACACGACAGGGCGGCACATTCCATCCCCAGCGCTGCGGCGATCTCTATCTCGCGGCCTGTGGACATACCGACGGCGTCCGCGCCCATCGTGCGAAACGCTCGAATCTCCGCCGGCGTTTCATAGTTCGGCCCGGTTAACTGGGCGTAGACACCGACGGGCAAGCTGAAGCCCAGCAATGTCGCGGCGGCGTGAAGAATGTCACGCAAGCTCGCTGCGTACGGCGAATTCGATACAGCCAACGTCTGCCACCAGTTCGGGCGTGTCGCATCGATATGGCCGGTGATCGCCATCAAGTCGCCGGGCGCCAGGTCGGCGCGGATTCCGCCGGCGGCGTTCGTGGCCATCAGGATCGATGCGCCGAGTTCGTGCGCGATGTGGATCGGTTGCACGACGCGCCGCCAGGGATAGCCCTCGTAATAGTGCAACCGTCCCGCGAAGACTAGCACCGGCACGCCGACCCAGCGACCCAACAACAATACACCGCGATGCCCAGGCACGCTGGACGCTCCCATGTCGGGCACGCTGCCGAACGGCAACTCGACGGCATCCGTGAGCCGATCGGCGACATCATTCAGCCCCGACCCCAGCACCAGCGCAACGCGCGGACGCATACCGTGGGCGGCGAGTGTCATCTCAGCGTAATCACGCAGCTGATGGTTCATGTGAATCCGTGTTCGCCCCAGCGTTTGAACAAATGATGCTCGACGCCCAGCTGATCGCAGATGCGCCCAACGATGAAATCGATTGCATCGTCCAAGCTGCGCGGCTTCGTGTAAAACCCCGGTGATGCAGGCAGCACCACGGCGCCGACTTCGGCACACGTCGTCAGGTTACGCAATTGTACCATGCTCAACGGTGTCTCGCGCGGCACCAAGATCAGCTTGCGGCGTTCCTTCAGATGCACATCCGCGGCGCGGTGGATGAGATTTTGCGATAGGCCATGCGCGATCGCCGCCACCGTGCCCGAACTACACGGACAGATGACCATCCCGCCCGTAAGGAACGATCCCGAAGCGATGCCTGCCAAAAAATTGCGATAGTCGTGATAGTGGACACGCTTCGCCAATAACGGGTCCACAGCAGAACCGAATAGATCGCCGAGTTGGAAATTCGCGAGATCGATCCGGCGATCTAGTTCCTGCTCGAATACCTGTACGGCTGCGGGACTGAGAACGAGATGGACGGTGCGTTCCGCGCGAAGCAGCACGTCGAGTAGCCGAACTCCGTAGGCCACCCCGCTGGCGCCGGTCATCGCAAGGACAAGATCGTTGACGGCCATGACGGGTTCCCTGGTAACGCCGGTTTACGTTTTGCGCTCGCATGACACCGTGCGAGCACTAAACGTAAACCGATTACTTCTGATCGGCCTTGTCATCCGGATGCGAACGATGCAACACTCTATCCGCCATGCTCTCCGCAACCGAATCGAGCTTCTCGGTCACAGGGCCGACGATCGGCGGCATCTCCGTTGGGCTTCCCGTGCCGACTGGCTTACGCCAAAAGAGGTACAGGAAGTACAAGGTCAAACCAACAAGCACCACGAGGATGATGATCGGCTTCACCATCTGCGATTGCTGAACGATGTCGATGATGCTGTCGGTGAACCAGTAGCCGAGAAAGAATAACAAGCTAACACCGGGTATCGCATAGATGCCGTCGGCGAATAGGAAGTGCGTGAGCGGTAACTTGGTGATACCGGCCGTGAGGAAGATCGGCGCGCGTATCCCAGGCGTTAGCCGTGCGAAGAGTAAAATCTTCACGCCGTATTTTTGAAAGTTCGCGCAGATACTAGCGAACCGGTCAGGCGGCAGAAGTTTGTTGCGAATGAACGGCAGCTCGACGATCCTCGTGCCCCAGAATCGACCGATGAGATACAGGAAGCTGTCGCCGATGATGACGCCGACGATGCAGACCGGCAGCATGATCCAGATACTGATATGTTCATGCGTCGCCAGCACGCCGCCGAGAACGATGGGCAACTCTTCGGGCATGGGGAATCCCAGTCCGGTGGCGAGAATGCCGACGAATACGCCCAGGTAGCCCCAGCTCTTAATAAGTTCTTCCATGCCCCGCCATTGCTGTCCACCGTTAGAGGCAAAGCGAGCGCTAAGCCGCAAGCGGAAATTCTCGATCTCAATCTAAATCATAAAAAAATATCGTCCTGGGTACAATACAAACTTAACACGGGATTTTCCCATGAAACTTGGACTCATTAATTCCGCATGGGCGCAGGCCGGGCGCGAGACGTCCTACGGCATCCGTATGACCAAGGAAATCGGCTTCGACACCATCGATATTTTCGCTGACCCGCTCGATATCGACGTTAAAGAACGCAAGCTTATCAAACGCGAATGCGACCAGGCGAATCTGCCGATCGTCAGCGTGGCCTGCGTCGCGGTCGGACTTGTCGATTTCAACCCGAGCGTGCAGCGCTTCCATGTGCAGCGTTGCCGAGCGTATCTCGACATGGTCTACGAATTCGAGGCGAAGAACCTGCTGCTCGTTCTCGGCGAATATATTTGGGAACAGCAAGTGATTCCGCCGAAGGAGCAATGGGAGATCGCCGTGCGCAACACGCGTGAGCTGGGCAAATACGCCGCCGACCTGGGCGTGCAGATCGCGCTGGAACTGGAACCGTTCAAATTGTCGTTACTTAACAATGTTGACAACATGGTGCGTTTCATCGACGATGTCAACCATCCTGCCGTTCGCGCCAATATCGACGTGTCGCATCTCGAACTCGCCAAAGTAAAGCCGGAGGAATTGCGTCGCCTGAAAGGCAAGGCCATCCACGTCCACCTCAGCGATTGCGACGGCAAGATTCACGGCGATCTACCGCCAGGCCGCGGCGTCATGGACTTCGCTCCGTATCTGCGCGAGATCAAAGCGCTCGGCATCGACGGGGCGCTGAGCATCGAACTGGAGTATTCGCCTGAACCGTCGAAGATTGCCGACTGGGTCCGCGAAGCCTACACCGCGACCGATCGCCTGATGCAAACCGCCGGATTGCGCGGGTGATGCGATACTGTTTAGCCGCTCGCCTTTGGCGAGCGAGGGTTCACGCTCGCCAAAGGCGAGCGGCTAAACCGAGAAATTATTGTGTCGAATTTTCATATTAACGGACCTACACCATGGTTACGATTCTCCGCTTCATTCTCACCTTTGTCGCGTGCCTTTTCGCATCGGAGCTTGCGCTCGCACAGAACAAGGCCAAAACGAAAATCCTGTTCATCGGCAAAAACCCCGATCACGCCTTCGGCACGCACATGTACATGCACACCTGCGAAATTCTCGCCAAATGCGTGTCGCTAACTCCCGGCGTCGAAACGACCGTCTCCAACGGTTGGCCCAGGGACGCGAAAACGCTCGACGGCGTCAAGACAATTGTCGTTTACACCAACCCAGCGGCCGAACTGTTGCTGCTCGGTCCGCAGCGTGAACAGGTCGACGCCCTCATGCAGAAAGGCGTCGGCCTCGTCACCATCCACTGGGCGTCATCCGTCAACAAGGGCAACCTCGAACGGCTAGGCCCAACCTGGCTGGAGTACATGGGCGGCACATGGGTCAGCAACGTCGGCCTGAGCGGCGGGAAGTCGCCACTCAAGCAGCTGCTACCGGACCATCCGATCTGCCGCGGTTGGAAGGAATACGAAATCGACGACGAATATTACCTCGACCCCACCATCAAGTTGGCCAAGCCACTCTTGCAAGTGACCGAACGCAAGGGCAAAACCGTCATCGTCGGTTGGGTGCACGAACGCAAAAACGGCGGACGCTCGTTCGGCACAACGCTCGGCCATCCCTATTCAAACTTCCAACTCGAAGCGTTTCGCCGTATGATCGTCAACGGCATCTTGTGGTCCGCCCAACTCGACGTGCCCGCGGCCGGCGCTCGCGTTTGTCTTAGCAAAGAGGATCTGGCGCTGCCACGAAAATGAGTGGTTAGTGGTTAGAAAAACGACTCGATGTATTGCATTTCACTAACCACTAGCCACTACCGCGAAGCCACTCACGAAACCGAGTTCCATCATGCATCATCCCGAAGCTCCGCATGTTCCTGTGTTACCTCGACCTGGCGTGCTGTTCGCATTGGCTGGGGCGTTGTTGGTGTTTTTCGTTTCCTGGTCGTGGTTCGCCAACAACGACGAAACGATTCCTGCCTTCGACTATCGTGTCGCCTCACATTGGAAGCACTGGACGGACTTGCATGCTAACACTTGGAAAATAATGCAGTTCTTTACCGAACTGGGTGGGATCGCTTCGATGACACTGCTGGTAGTCGTCGGAATGCTTTGGCAAACGTCACTGAATCATCGGTTCATTGCTTTGGCCTGGCTCACGATTGTTCTGGGCGGGGCTTTAGCGAATGTCGTCTGCAAGGAGAGCTTCAGCCGAACCCGACCGCCGGAAGCCCTGCGACACCCCGTCGTATACGAACGCAACCTAAGTTACCCGAGCGGCCACGCCATGGGCAGCGCCATCGGCTACGGTATGCTCGGCTATACGATGCTGCTGACGCAACGTCGGCGCGGACGACGGATCATTACGATTCTTACCATCGCCGCCGTGATCCTGATGATCGGTTTTAGCCGAATCTTTTTACGGGCCCACTGGTTCAGCGACGTGATCGGCGGCTGGGCGATCGGCATGGCGTGGCTATGTTTCTGCCTCGGCTGGCTGGAGCGCTATCGCCGCCAGCGGAGGGCGTGATTGGTAGAGTGTGCCGTTCGATTTGGATCCGAGCCTGAGCGGCAGCGAAGGGCAGCGCAAGGCCCTTCGCTGCCGCTCAGGCTCGGACGCACGCGGACGGAACGAACACACCTCCCACCATACCCAACTTTACATCGCTGTCAAAAAATATTCGCATTTTGACGATAATTCTGTTGCAATCGGCCCTGGACTCTGCTCCTATAATAGAGTGGGGAGATTCCTATCTCCATCTCCTCGCTGTCCCCGTTGGGGCGTCAAATAGGAGGGGCCGTTTGATACGGCATCCCTGTGGCTTGTCATGGATTGAGATACCGTCGACTCACCCTTTGATGGAGTCACACGCTATGGGAAACGACATGGTAGCGGCCACGAAACTGGCCTCCGCGAATCAGACGACGCTGTTCGCTCTCAATCACCATGCACCGTCCTCGGTTCAAGCCTCGCTAGTATTGCGCCCCGGCCAAACGCATGAACCGGGCGAATACTCCATGCTGCGCCAGTTGCGTCTGCCGGAGGGACGCCACGCCGCCACTGTGCTCGCCTTGCAGGCTGCGGAACGGTGGGGCTATGAGTACGGCGTCAATGAACATCGCGTCACGCTCGGTTATACCTCGTGGGAAACGCGATTCCCAAACCAAACCACGACATTCCACGGCTCCGATCTTGTTCGGCTCATGCTCGAACGCGGACAGTCAGCGCATGCCGCCATCGAGACGGCGATCGATCTGCTCAGCCGATATGGCGAACGCGAATCGTCCGAAGGCAATATCTTTCTTGTCGCCGATCCACAGGAATCCTTCCTCCTCGAAACCTGTGGCCGACACTGGGCGCTGCTCGAGTGTGGCCAGACCCGTGTCGTGACGGACGCAGCGATGATTCGGCAGGACTGGAGCCGTCTCGCGCCGGGTTTGGCGAGCGACCTGATCGAAAAAGGCCAATGGGAGGACGACGGCAGCAAACTCGACTTTGCCCGCTGCCTGGGGGGTACGCAGGGCAACCGCACGCTCCGGGCGCAACGGCGTTGGGGCCGCGCGAGCCTTGCGATGGCGCAGCAACACGGGGCGATCGACCTGCACTTTCTTCGGCGCATGTTAGCCGATCATTACACCGCCAATCGGAATCTGCTTCAACCGGCCAAGGAAACGCGACTGGCATCGACATTCCTCGTCGATCTGCAATCCAAAGACACGCCGCTGCTCGCCTGGCATGCGTTTGGCAAGCCGAAAGTCGCGCTCTATTTTCCGATCTGCCTGGTCGGCGAACTTCCCGACGCCTTCCGGGCCGATGCGGACGAGAGCATCCAGAAATGCACTGCGGAGTTGCGCCGTCAAGCACGTGGTAGTGAAGGCATAAAGGTCGTGCACGCAATGGAACGCTTGCAGGCGAAATTCGACCAGGACGCCGACGACTTCCTGATTCGTACCCACACCCGCCGGCATGGCGACAATTATCCGATCGTGTCGTGTGCCACTGAGATGATGGACCATCACGTCGCAATGTTCCGATCCGAGTGCGACCACCTCGTAGGCGTCCCCGCACGCAAAACGCGGTTCGTGCCAGTAGAGGAAGAGGAAGTCCTGTACTTTGCGTGAAAGTGTTCCTTCGACGGGTGAAATTGACGCTTTTCCGAGCCGCGACCGTGAGGGAGTGGCCGACTGGGTGCTGTGGGCACATTGTCGGTCCCGCACGGTCGCGGCTCGGAATTGTTTCGCTCCGCCCGGAGATGCGACATTTTCCGCCGTGCGAAGTAGACGAGAGATCGGCTCACTCATACGCCGATCGAATCAGTGTCCACATCGTGTCGGCCATGCGTTGATGGCCTACGGGCGTTAGGTGGATACCGTCAACAGTAGCACCGGGCGCGGTGATTATTCCCGCGAAGACTCGCTGGGGTATAAGAATAACATCGTATTTTCGTGCCAACTGCCGTTGAATCCGCCCGAACCGATTCGCGAACGGCGGCAGCGGCAATCCCAGCATCACCACGAGGCGATCTTCTCGACAGACATCACCCAGCAGCAAGTCGAGTTGCTCCTCGAACTGCTCGGCGGAAGTCGTGCCGAGGAGATCGTTGCCGCCGATTTCCAGCAACACTATCCCCGATCCATTGCCGATCTTTTCCGCCTGTTTGCGTGCAGACTCCACCGTCGCGCCGGCCTTTGAGAAATCACGCATGTCCACATCATGCTGCTTCGCGAATAGCCTGGGCCAGGTTCCCTTCTCCGATTCCAATATGCCCGCACTAACGGAATCGCCGACCAGGAACAGCGTCGGCTTATTCAGCAACGGCAGCGCGGGCGTGACATGAAAAGGTATCTCCAGCGCCAACGCCAACAGCCAAACCAATAGAACCGCTAGGCGAGAAGCACCCAGAACGCGCGACGGCAAAATATTCCTATACCACTCCAGCGGCAACCAGACACCGGTGAGCGCCGCCGCGACAGCATAAACCCACCATTCCAGCGGTGCCGCGGAGATTACAACGAAAAGCCCGCCGAGCATCACAACCAAGTCGCGAGCATGGGCAGCAGCACGGCCCACCGCACGCAGCGAAATCGCAAGGCCCGCCAAGATGGCAGCAACGCCGACAAAAAAAGCCAACCCGCTGCCGACGAAATAGATCACGTAATCGAGCGATGTATCCAATTAACACCTTACACATCGAAGGTTGTATGAGTTCATGCCACGCGAGATATACCTGCTGATTGTGCTTTTTGATTCGCATTTCGGAAGCAGTATTATTTCAGATCCTCCGGTCGCGACGTAAGATTCGGACAACTCCACGCCAGCGCTATGCCACAAGCGGCAGATACCCGTTGCGAATTCCACGCGATTGCGGTTTCATGTGTGCGGCGATTTTCGATAAAAAAGCATTGCCGCCCGCGAAAGGAACCGCACACATGAATGCCGCCATCCGTATCGTACTCGACAAAGCCATCGCCGGTGAGCGCCTCACCGTTGCCGAGGGTGTTTCGCTATTCGATTGCAAAGACCTCAACCTCCTCGGCCAGGCTGCCGATGCCGTCACGCGGCGATTACATCCCGAGCGTGAGCGCACCTACAACATCGATCGCAATATCAACTACACGAATGTCTGTGCTGCGGTCTGTGATTTCTGTGCCTTCTATCGTAAGGCCGGCGATAGTGAAGCGTATGTGCTGACACCCGAAACACTCTATAAGAAGATCGACGAAACGATCGCCCTCGGCGGCGACCAGGCGCTCCTGCAAGGCGGCAATCATCCGTCGCTCAAGCTTGATTGGTACGAGGCCATGCTGAGCGATCTGAAATCGCGCTATCCGAAATTCAACCTACACGCCTTCAGCGCCCCGGAAATCTGGAACCTTGCGAAAATCAGCAAGCTGCCCGTGCGCGACGTGCTCCAGCGACTCAAAGCCGCCGGCATGGGCAGCCTCCCCGGCGGCGGCGGCGAGATTCTCGTTGACCGCGTCCGCAAGGCGATCACGAAGAACAAATGCCTGACCGACGAATGGCTCGAAGTCCATCGCCTCTGGCATCAGCTCGGCGGGCGTTCCACCTGCACGATGATGTTTGGCCACATCGAAACGTTGGCTGAGCGCGTCGAGCATCTCGACCGCTTACGGCAATTGCAAGACGAGACCGGCGGGTTCACGGCATTCATCTGCTGGACGCTGCAGCCCGACCGGACCGACATGGCCGAGGTGCCGCCCGCGGGTTCTTATGAGTATCTGCGCACACAGGCGATTGCCAGGCTTTACCTCGACAATATCCCGAACATCCAATCATCATGGGTTACGCAAGGCTTGAAGATCGGCCAACTCGCCCTGTTGTTCGGCGCCAACGACATGGGCAGCCTGATGATCGAGGAAAACGTCGTCGCCTCCGCCGGCACGGTGCACT
>CAMAUE010000208.1 GCA_945861245.1 Singulisphaera sp. GP187 | reverse complement strand
GGCAAGGGCGAGACTACCCAAAAAAGCCCACGGCGCCCAGCCACGAATCACCCATGGCGAAAAGGGTTCAAGGAGAAGGAATAGGGAAATGGTTGCGGACATTTCTAATGCAACCAAAATGGGGACATTTCTATTGCGTTGCGACAGCGGGGCCGCATTCCGCTTGCGGCTTAGCGCTCGCATGAGATACACTGAGCGCTAAGCCGCAAGCGGAAATTCGGAAAAATGTTTCATTTCGTATCCTTAGTGTTTTTTGCCTGGATTGTCGAAGGCGCTCGTGGGGGCCAGCGCGTCAACGGTCGAAACGAAATGCAAATTTCAGACCAGATGTCGGCCACCCTGAAAAATACGCAAAAGGCGACCGATTTGAGGCTCTCGGCTTACAATACGTGAACCAATTGTGTGTCGAATTCGCACATCGCGAACCGGAAACGCTCATCATTCCGCGTCGACGCTAAACATTTGACGCACAGCGAGATTCGCCATCCGTTCCGTCTGTTGTGGGGTGAACGTAAAAATCCTATAATGGTTGCTTTCACCAAGCTATCGGTCTATGCGGGATTTAAGACATGTTTGAAGGAATCATGCGCGGTCTGTCCGAAGCCATCAAGGGCATGCGCGGCAAGGGCAAAATCACCGAGGCGAACATCCAGGAAGGATTGCGCCAGGTCCGCACCGCACTGCTGGAAGCCGATGTCAACTTCAATGTCGTCAACGAATTCATCGAACGTGTCAAAGGCCAGGCGCTTGGCCAACAGGTGATGCGCTCGCTCGATCCGAGCGAGCAGATCATCAAGATCATCTACGAGGAACTCGTCCGCTTGATGAAAGGCGAAGTCGAGAAGCCAGAACCGCTTTTTCATTTCGCGAAGGATCGACCGACAGTCCTCATGCTGTGCGGCTTGCAAGGTTCCGGCAAGACGACGACCTGCGCCAAGCTAGCAATGCTGTTGCGTGATCGGCATGGCAAGAAGCCGTTGCTGGTCGCCGCTGACTTGCAGCGTCCCGCCGCCGTTGAGCAGCTGAAGACGCTAGGCGAGCAGCTTGGCATTCCTGTCTACGCGGAAGGTCCAGCCCAACCAGGCGGCAAGGGACCGAACCCCGTCTCTGTTTGCAACAACGCGGCGGCTCACGCACGCAGCGCCGGCTATGACGTCATTATCCTCGACACGGCCGGTCGGCTCCACATCGCCGAGATGCCGATGGAGGAGTTGAAGCAGATCGACCGCCAGGTCAGGCCCGATGATGTCTTCTTCGTCTGCGATGCGATGACCGGGCAAGATGCCGTCAACAGCGCGAAAGCGTTCGACGACGCCCTCGACCTCAACGGCGTCATCCTCACCAAACTCGACGGCGACGCTCGCGGCGGTGCGGCGCTCTCCATCAAGCAAGTAACGAACGTCGCCATCAAGTTCATGGGCGTGGGCGAGAAACTTAGCGCCCTCGAAGAATTCGTTCCCGAACGCATGGCTCAGCGCATCATGGGCCAGGGCGATGTCTGGTCGATCATCGAAAAAGTGCAGCGCGTTCAGCAGGAACTCTCGGCTGAGGAAATCGAAGCCCAACGCAAGAAGCTCGAAAAAGGCGACTTCAACCTCGATGACTTCCGCAAGCAATTTACGCAGATGGCCAAGATGGGCGGCATGAAGGATATGCTCGGCAGCATGCCCGGCATGGGCGATCTCATCCCCGAAGGCGAAGACCCCGATGTCGCAATCAAGCGTATCCAGGGTATCATCGACGGCATGACCAAAGAAGAACGCAAGAACCCCGACGTCATCGACCTTAGCCGACGCCGACGCATCGCTCAGGGCAGCGGAACCGAGCCGCATAACATCAAGCAGTTCCTTAACCAGTTCGCTCAGGTTCGCGTCATCATGAGGCAGATCGCCAACATGTCGATGATGGACCGCCTAAAAATGCTCATGGGCATGGGCAAATCCGGCATGATCGGCCCCGGCGGAAGTCTACCCAAAGCGAAGATCGGCACCGGCCACCGCAAAACCGCCAAGGAACGTGCCGACGAACGCAAAAAGAAACGCAAACGGGACAAATAATGTTCACGCGTTCGTTTAGCCGCTCGCCTTTGGCGACCTCATGTATCGTGCCACATAGAGGTCGCGCTCGCCGAAGGCGAGCGGCTAAACGAAAACGTCAGAACAACTCCGCGATTGGTCTGCCGCCTTCGGTTACGATTGGGATCGGCCGGCCTTGCGGGTTCGTCCAGTGGGCGTCGAGCGGAATCTGCAGGTGCTGGAAGACCGTCGCCGCCAGGTCGGAGGGCGTGACCTTGCGTTCGCGGATTTCGCCGCCACGCGAATCGGTGCTGCCGATCACTCGTCCATGTCGCAACCCGCCGCCAGCCAACACCATCGACATGACGTTGGTCCAGTGGTTTCGCCCGGCGTCGTCGGTCATGATCGGCGATCGGCCAAACTCGCCCATCATCACGATCAACGTCGAATCGAGCAAGCCACGCACTTCGAGATCGTGGATGAGAGCCGACAGAGCACGGTCGATGGTCGGCAGGATCGGCGTCAGGCCGCGCTGGATGCCGCCCCATGGCGGTACGTTGTCGCCGTGATGATCGAAGTAACCCCACGCACCGCTGACGAGCACAAACGTCGTCCCCGCCTCGACCAGTCGGCGTGCGAGCAAGGCCTTCTCGCCGACGCTGCCGCGACCATAGGCATCACGCAAACGGTCCGGTTCGCGATCGACGGCGAACGCTTCTTCCACCCGGCGTGATACGACCATGTCATACGCTTGAGCCGCATACCGATCGACTTCGTTGCTCGTTCGCGCGTCGGTGTCCAGCGTTCGGCGCAGGCTGTCGAATTGTTGGCGAAGAGCGGCGCGATCGCCCAGCGTCGGCGCGTTGAGACCTTGTGGCAACGCCAAGCGTCCCGGCAGTTCGTCGCCTTTGATCGGTTCGTAGATCGCGCCCATGTGCCCCGCGCCCCACACGTCCGAGCGCCAGCGATCGGCCAGACCGACAAACGCGGGCATCGGCGAATTGTTGGAGCCTCGGAATTTGGATACGATCGAGCCCATCGACGGATATCCGCCGCCCTCACGCCCGTCGTTAGTTCGCCGTGCCAGCGGGTTGCCTGCTTGCATCGTGATCGGCGTATGGTTGCTGGACGAGCAATCGACGGCTCGCAGCACGCTCAGCTTGTGCATCATCTGCGCTTGCAATGGCAAGTGCTCGCAGAATCGCACACCGGCAACGCTCGTCGCGATCGTCTGGTACGGCCCGCGAATCTCCGCCGGTGCGTCGGGTTTCGGATCCCACGTGTCGATCTGGCTCGGCCCGCCCGACAGCCAAAACAGAATCACCGCACGCGGATCCCGGCTCGGCGTCGCCGCTTGCAAGCGCAGCGTGTCGGCAAGCGACAAGCCCGCGAGGCCGGCCAAGCCCGTTTGCAGAAACCATCGCCGGGAACCGACGCGCAAGCTGTCGGTACGTGGCGGCTGCATGGCGTTTTGTGTTTGATGAGAAATGCTATGCTGCTTTGACTGCATAATGTGACTCCCCCCATCTAACAATTTATTTCTTAACCATCCACGAATGTTAACAAAGATTCAGCCTTTCGCAAAGCATAATGCGGATTATTTTTTTGTCGTAGTCATCACGCTCCGCGTGGTGGCTTTCTGGATCTTGCAAAATGATTGAGACAATTGAGCGACGAAAGCCCATCCATCACGCGGAACGTGATGGCTACGGTAATTTCCGCTACTCGCGAATCATCCGCACCGGTGCAAGTACGCGCGACGCCTGCGTCCGATTGTGCTGCACCGTATTGCGAGCAACAAGCGTCTTCGTCGACGGTTCGATCGTGAACGGTTCGCCCGTGTTCGGATTCAGTTCATAGAACGGCGCACCCGTGCTGGCGATCGTGATGCGAATGCGATGCCCGCGGTTGAATATCTGGCTCATCCAGCCTACATCGAACGCGACCTTCGTTACCTTGCCCGGTTCCAACGGCACTTCTTTCTCATAGCCTTCGCGATAGCGCGCTCGGCGAACGTAATCCATGATCAGTATCGATCGGCCATCGGGATATACGTCACTCACGCGCACGATGAAATCGGTATCGCGTGCATCCGATGTGACGAATAACTCCGCCTGCACTTTGCCTGTCCACTCCGTCGGCTCGGTCAACACATCGCTGGTGAATGTCCGCACCTCCGCCTGCTTCTCGAAATCGCGCGCGTCACGAGCGCCAGGGAAGCCCTTGGCCGGAATCTCGTTCGGCTTGAGCGGATCCGCGAGAAACGGCGTCTCGCTCTTTTCAAGCGTGGGCACTTGTATCGACAGTTTGCCGCTTGCGTGCAAGTAGTATGGACTAGACTTAGCGGCAACAGGCCAATCGGTCGCCGTCCGCCAAACGTTGCCCGGGGCGCCTTTTTCGTCTACGGCGCCCATGACGTAATAGCGCACGGTTGGGTCGCGTTCGACTTTGTTGTCAACGCCCTTGAGGTAGTGATCGAACCAGCGGATCATGTGGGCTTCCATCGCGAAGCGGGCGTTTTCGGGATAGGTCAAATCGCCGACCTTGTTGACTTCTTTATTACGTCCGTGCAGCCATGGGCCAAGGATGAGCTGCTGTCTGCCCTTGGAATTCGGGCCTGCGCGATGTTGCCTGCCGATGTAGCTGTCGATCGAGCCGACGCACATGAAGTCGTACCAGATGCCGATGGTGAAACAGGGCACGTTCATCTTGTCGAAATGGCGGGAGCAATCCTCGTCGGCCCAGTAGGCGTCGTAGGTGGGATGGGCGAACCACTCGCGCATCAGCTTGGCGTTATCGTCGGGCACTCGACACACGGCTCCCATTTGCTTGAAGCGTTCAGGCCGAGTCGTGCCGCCGATGCGGTAGCCTTCGTGATACAGGCTCAAACCGGTATCGATCATGTATTGGCAGACGAGATGAGGCGGTTGAGTGACGGCAAGGAAGTTCTGCGCGAAGCCCGCCTGCGAACTGCCGAGCGTGCCGATCTTGCCTGTGGACCAGGGCTGCTTGGCGAGCCATTCGACGGTGTCGTAGCCGTCTTTCTTTTCGCCCCAGCCGAGCGAGCGATAGCCGACCCAGGTGCCTTCGGAGAGTTGGGCGCCACGAAAGCTCTGAGCCGCGACGACATACCCCGCCGCCGCGAGGCGAGCGTTGGTCTTGCGAGTTTCGTTGCCGCGCAGGTCGGCGTAGCGCTGCTCGTAGAGCACGGGCCACGGTCCTTTGCCGGGTGGGAAGTACAAGTAAGCGGACAGCTTGACGCCATCGCGCATCGGGATCATCACATGCTTCTCGGTGATCGCGCCCAGATCGAGAGGCGGTTGAGCGAATGCCAGGTTTACGGTGGCGAGAAGTAATCCGACGATAGCAAATAGGGGTCGTGGCATGAGGTTATCTCCATCGATAGGCGAGCCTAGCCGCGTGAGCGGTAGGTTGAATCAGGCGTCCATATGTTCAACCTACCGCTTACGCGGCTAGGCTCGCCCAGAGCATTTCAAGGAAAAGCCGCTCACGCAATTACCTCGCGCACCACATGCCCCGCAACATCCGTGAGTCGGAAGTCGCGGCCGGCGTGGCGGTACGTCAAGCGTTCGTGGTCGAGGCCGAGCAGGTGCAGGATCGTCGCGTGGAAATCGTGGATGTGGACTTCGTTGTCTGCCACGGCACAGCCGTGATCGTCGCTGTCGCCATAGCTGAACCCGCCTTTGACGCCGCCGCCCGCCATCCACGATGCGAACACCTCGGCGTGATGCTCGCGGCCACGCGCGTCTCGGCCGGTATTGAACGGCGTGCGACCAAATTCAGTCGTCCACACGACCAACGTCTCATCGAGCATGCCGCGCTGCTTGAGGTCCTTGAGAAGCCCGGCCATCGGTTGATCGACATTGCGTGCGAGCCGACCGTGATCGGCCATGTCGCCATGCGAATCCCAGTTGCCCGACGCGCCGGTGTCGATCAACTCGATGAAGCGCACGCCGCGCTCGGCGAGACGGCGAGCGACGAGGCATTGCCACCCGAACCCGCGATTGCTGCCGCGCGGCAAGCCGTAGAGGCGGAGCGTCGCGTCGGATTCTTGCGACAGGTTGAATGCTTCCGGCGCTTCCGCCTGCATGCCGAACGCGGTCTCGAAGCTGCGAATGCGGGCGGCCAGATTGGCATCGCCGGGCCGTTGTGCGAGATGCCGACGGTTGAACGTCTGGGCGAGGCCCAGCTCCATCTCTTGCAGGTCAAGTGCGGCCTGTCGGCGTTGAATGTTCGGCATCGGATCCGGCCCCGGCGCGACGTGCGTGCCCTGGTGACAGCCAGGCAGAAAGTCCGACGCCCAGACCTGTCCGCCGGCGTAGGGCAGTTGCGGCGCGAGCACGATGAACGACGGCAGATTGCGATTCACTGTGCCCAACCCGTGGCTCACCCACGCGCCGATGCTGGGCCGCGAAAACGTCACCGAGCCGGTGTGTATGCCGAGCGTCGCCTGGAAGTGATCGGGATGGTCGTTGCGCATCGAGCGGATCAGGCACATGTCGTCCGCACACTCGGCCAGCTGCGGAAAGAGATCGCTGATCCACAGCCCTGATTGCCCGCGCTGCTTGAACGCCCACTGGGGCCGTTTGAAGAACTTCTCGACGACGCGATTGTTCGGCGCAAACGCTTCGAGCATCCGCTGTGGGACTTGAAATGGTCGATTGTGATCGGCGATGAGCCGAGGCTTGTAGTCAAACGAATCGACA
This sequence comes from Singulisphaera sp. GP187, assembly GCA_945861245.1. Classification (GTDB taxonomy): domain Bacteria; phylum Planctomycetota; class Planctomycetia; order Gemmatales; family Gemmataceae; genus SIAQ01. The sequence goes on along the minus strand of CAMAUE010000208.1, from coordinate 1,923 downwards.
TGCGACACGCCGCCGCTCATGTTCATGAAGATGACACGCTTGGCGCGCGGCTCAAAATGCGGCCGCTTCGGCGCCAGCGGGTCGGCGTCCTGCCCGAGCAACTCGGACAGAATACCGGGAAGCAGCAGCGAGCCGCCTACCAGCGAGCGGATGACGGTGCGGCGGGTGCAGGGATGGGAATTGGTGTTCATTAAGTTTTCTCGTGCGTTATCGGCATCACCAATGTTGTAGTTCAAATTAGTATATCTGCACCAGAGGCTTGCGTGCCAGGCTTGTTCATTTTATTCAATCTTGTCGAACTCAGCGTGAATGAGAACGGCGAGTGACCACAAAACGGCGTTGGGAATGTCCTGTTGCGAGAATTCTCGAATCAGAGCGACAAGGGCGAAATCCTATACGCTGAAGTTTTCGTTGAGTAGGCGCCGGGCTTCGGAAGCAATCGTGTCGAAAACGATGGACGGCTTGCCTGAGCTGGAAACGATGGTGAACTTTTTCCCCCACCGCGACTCTCTGGCGGCCGACCGGAGTAGCTCGCATGTTTGGGTTCAAACTTTTCATCACCGTAAATCGCTGAGCACGGCCACATCCGTCGGCAGCATTAGGCACTCGATTAGAAGCAATGCTTGCCCGGCAGCTCCGATGCCTGTCGGATCCAACTCGCCACGAGCTCCTCGTCGAGTTGGTCGTCTTCGTGAATGTGGAGGTGGCGCGTGCCCTTGTTCTTGGACTCGACGGGAGGGAGTGGATTCAGCGACGTGCCGTTTAGTAAACCGTCAACGAGCCAATGCATGCCCGCTGACGCTTTGCTTCAGCTACTTTCGTTCGACCATCACGTCGGCCAAAGTTTGCTTGCCCGCTGTGATGTAGTTGATAAAGAGTAGCTTGTCGCCAACCTTGAGGTTCGCCATTTTGCTGTTTTTATTGTTAAGTCGCACTTTCGCTTCGCTGATCACGTATGTTGCTGACGTCTGCGCGTTAAGTTCGATCGTGGCGGCTTCCCTGTCGAGGCTCTTGAGCGTGCCGACTGCCAAGTGCTTGAGCTTGGTGCTGCCATCCCTGACCAAAATGTACTTTATCAGAAGGCCTCCGGCTTGGTCGGAGTAGCAGTCCACATAGTCGCCATTTTTCAGTTCGGTCTTCTTGAATACGCTTTCCGCTGTATCCCGCCTGATGACACAGCCTTCGCTCAACTTAAACGTTCGCTTGTCAGATTGCAGGCGAAACGTCTTGTTCGTGGGATTCATCTGCATGACTTGGCCGGTGGCGATGGTGTCCGCTACCGCGGTGCTTGCCAATAAGACGACTGCCGTGGCGCTGAGCCATTTCGTGAGATACATCATCCGGAAACTCCTTGGTTTGAACTCGATGCATAAAAAAGTCCGCACGGACGGAAACAAAAATCCGATGTGGCGGAAACCCTGTTTTCCACCACGTCGGCTTACTCTTGAGGAGCCTGGCAGCTAACCAGCCAGCTCTTCATCCAGTCATCCAACGACGTAAAAAGCAATTGTCGAGCGAAAATGAGCGATTGTCGCACTCCACGGGGTCATTGTACTGGATTCGCCTGGATGCTCCGGTTTCTAGCCTGGATTCGTTGAGCTGACGGAGGATGTGCTAGCGTTTTTGATCTGGGACAGGCGGCGCCTTGCCAAATTCTGGAGGCAGAATGTTTCCCAACGCTGGCCTGCCCGTTTCTACTTGGGGTGTTTTTGGCGGTGGCACCGGTGTAATTACTACGACCGCGTTTTGATGTTGGTCCTGGAGCAGCTTCTTTGACGTTCGCTCCAATCGTTCGTTTCGATATCGCCTAGGCAGCGGCAGAGCGTCGATCAGCGCGTTGGCTGCGGTGCGAACTTGGCACAGCGTGATCGCTGGGTTTTTCCCCCGCAACCGCTCCGTTTGGCGGGCCAGGAATAAATGACT
>CAMAUE010000207.1 GCA_945861245.1 Singulisphaera sp. GP187 | reverse complement strand
AGTGCCTCCTGAAGGGCTCGAACCTTCGACCCGCTGATTAAGAGTCAGCTGCTCTACCAACTGAGCTAAGGAGGCTTGGGGTGCCAACGGAAAGACACCGCGGAAAGTGCAATGGTTCATCCAGTCTATCGGCAGTTTCTCCGTTTGACAAGAGTCCGAGGTGAAATAACACTCCCGTAACGCTCCTACATTCGATTGGCTTTGTCGTTTGTGATCATTGCAAGCTCGGCCTTGGTCATCGATTCCTCAGTGAGCGCAAGGAGCCAAAGCAGGCCGGGGATCGGTACGAACACCATCAGGAAATACGAGTTGGCCCAGCCGAATGGAAGGAGCCAAAACATTGTCAGAATGAAAATGGAGGCCGTCGAAAGGCCGAGCGTTAACTGGGAAGCAAGTACCGTCCCAAATCCCTTCAGCAATGTGACTACGATACTCCGCCATGTGCTACTTGCTTCGCTCGAACACGTAATTCCCACCGTTCCGAAGTAATAGAGAAAAACCCAACTTCCAAGCCAAGCACTAATGATCCACGGAACCGCCCAGGGGTCCGATCGATAGGCAACCGGCAGGGATGCGAAAAGGTAAGTGAACAGGTACGGGCCAACGGCATCGATTTGGCCCCAGAGCTTGCCGCGTAGTATTTGGCGGGCATCGAGTCGAGTCAACACAAGCGAGTCCCAGGTTTGGCGTTCGCGTTCGCTCGTAATCGAACCGGCGCAGCGGATGGCGACGAACAATCCGCTAAGCAGAAATTGCAGGCCGCCGAGCACGAGGAACGTCTCAAGCGTCGGCATTGCTAAACCGAGTGCAATGATTGCGCCGGCGAAAAGCACATACCGAGCGCCACGCGGCAAGCGATTCCAGATCGGCAGCGCCAGCCAGTCGCCGACAAACCGCTCCTTCCAGCGCATCGGCGTCTCGCCAATCGACGGCCGGTCCCACCAACGGCCGAGCGTACTGGAAACGGCAACGCGTTGATGTTCGTACGCGGGCCGTAAACGCCAAATCGACAGCGCAAGACCAAGCAATGTGGTGAGTGCGATCATGCCGAGTAGTTGCATTTGGGCCGTGAAACTGGGGAAATTCCAAATCGAACTCCACAATGGAATCCAGACGATCGATCGGTTTGCGAGCCATTCCGTCATTCCAAGACCGGTCAGGAGGGTGTAGACGAGCAGTATCGCGCGGGTAGTATTTTGGCTCACGCACGAGGAACAAATTGCGACTGCAACCAGAGCGTAGGTCAGCGCGATTGGCAATATCACCACGGCGACAAATCGTTCTGGCGGTTCGCCTCGCATGGCGCTCAACGCGGCCAGGAAGAATACGCCGGGGCTGACGAGGTGAAGCGTTTGCGTCGCCTGCGCCAGCCATTTACTAACGATGATTTCACCCGAGCCGAGCGGTGCGCACAGCAGAAAATCGAGCGTGCCGAGGCGCTTCTCATCGGTGATCGATCCAGCGGCAAAGGCAGGCGCAACGAGAAGGATGATGCCGAGTTGCTGGATATGCAACCACACGAGCAACAACCCCATGACTGCTTCAAATTCGAGTGGATCGCGTTGGCCCCAGGTGCGCACGGTCATCTCATAGCCGACGAGCGCCGCTTCGAGTAGCAATACGCCGACATAGATCCAGCGCCAGGGCCAACGTCCCGCGCGCCGTTTCGCTTGCTGCCATTCGAGCAGATAAATTGGACCGATCATGGTGACGTCATTGTGGCAAACGCGCGACGATAGTGCAAGGTCGTGTTGCTATTGTTGATTGCCGAACGCGCAGGTCTTGAGTGGGCCTTTTTGTTGTGTTTAGAGCAGACGATGAGAAGGATTTATTGGTGCTCTGACAGCATTGCTGAAGGCTTAGACGATCAAAACTATGTTTGAATGACATGCCGAACGGGAAACGAATATTTATACTAGTAATTATCGAAATTGAGCCAAAATAAACTCGCACCTTCGAATGAGAACATCATGTCAACTATCCGATTCATCATGCTCGGCGGCTTTTTGGGCGCGGGCAAGACCACGACGATGGCGCGACTCGCGAAACATTTTGCGAGTCACGGCAAGCGCGTTGGTATCGTCACTAACGATCAGGCGGAGGATCTCGTCGATACGCATTCGCTGCGTGAGCAAGGTTTCTCGGTTGCCGAGGTTGCCGGTGCGTGCTTCTGCTGCAAGTTCGATGATCTTCTCGACAAGGTCGGCTCGCTGGAATCCGATAAGCACCCGGACGTGATTCTCGCGGAACCGGTCGGCAGCTGCACGGATCTCGTTGCGACGGTCGTGCAGCCGTTGAAGGATCTGTATGGCAAGCGTTTCTCGGTCGCGCCGTACGCGGTGTTGTTTAAGCCGAGCCATGGATTGAAAATATTGCGCAACGATCCGCGCTCGGGATTTTCGCCCAAGGCTGCCTATATCTTCCGTAAGCAGTTGGAGGAAGCCGACGCGATTCTACTCAATCGCGTGGATGAACTCCAACCTGCACAAATCGACGAGATCGCCAGTTTGGTCGCCAAGGAATATCCGGGCGTGCCTGTGTTGCGTGTTTCCGCGAAGGCAGGCGATGGCTTTGAGGCCGTGCATGCGTTGCTTGATCAGCAGGGCGCGTTCGGCAGCAAGATACTGGATATCGATTATGACACCTATGCCGAGGGCGAAGCGGAACTTGGCTGGCTCAATAGCAGCATGCGGGTGTCGGCGACCAATGCGTTCTCGCTCGATCGGCTATTGCTTGATGTCGTTACGTCGTTGCAGACATCGCTGCGAACCGTCGGTGCGGAGGTTGCCCATCTGAAAGCGATCGGGCTATGGGAGGGATTTTTTGGCGTCGCGAATTTGGTGAGCAGCGATACAGAGCCGACGCTGTCGTTGCCATCGCGTTGCGAGGTGAAGGAGACGGACTTGATTATCAACGCTCGCGTGGCCATCGACCCGGCCGTGCTGCGTGAACATGTTGCCAACGCCGTGAAAGCCGTCTGTGCCGCACGCGGCGCGAACGCACCGGAAGCGAAGACGCAGAGTTTTCGTCCGGGCCGACCGACGCCGACACATCGGTATGCGGCGAGCAAGTAGGATTTGTTAGCAACGGTTTCCTGGTTCCCAAACTCCAGTTTGGGAACCCACGTCCTCCAAGCTCTGTTTCGCGGAACCTGAAATCGTATGGATTGCATGAGGCGAAACAGTGTTTCCTGGATGCCCGTTCCCAAAAAGGAGTTTGGGAACGAGAGGGTCTTCTCTATTTCGCGATGCTGATCTTGTCGGCGGTCGGGAACGTCGCGGGCAGCGGTAGCGTGACGGCGCCCGTCGCGGCCCATTCGGTGCCACGGTTCAACGTCGCCTGGAAACCGACGCAGTACATCGAATTCGCGTCGTGTCCCATCGGCGTGTGGAAGACTCGGCCTTTGCCATATCCTACGGTCCAGATCATCGGCTCGTGCGCCTTGGTTCCTTTGGAATAGGCGGTGGCGAGCATGTGCACGTTCTCGATGGGACCGCGCATGTTGTCGTAAAGTTCGTCGTTATTGTGCAGCCATTCGAGGGGCATGCCTTTGGTGATGGGATGCTTGTCGTCGCGGATGATGACGGAGAACTTACCGGTGTAGCGGTGACCCGAACCTTCACCTTGGCCGGACGGGATGCGGACCGGTTGGCCCTTGTCGTCGAGAATGAGCCTGTCACCACCCTTGTTGCCGCGCCAGCCCATGCCGATCATGAGGTTGTATTCTTTCCAGCCGCCGAACGCGTTGTTGGCGGCATGCACGATGACGAGGCCGATTTTTTGCTCGAAAAGCGACTTGTGCAGCTGCTCATTGAATTCTTTGGGCCAGCTGGCGCCGTTGTAGTTGCTGACAATGACATCGTATTTCGAGAGGTCTGGCGGAAATGCGACCGACTGCCAGCCTTCTGGAGCCTTGTCGCCGGTCTTCAGGTTGGTGGATACATCGACGGTGTAGCGGCCCGAGTCGAGCAATGTCTTCTTCATGACGGGAGTGGTCGCCCGCCAGTTGTGGTTGTTTTGTCCGTCGATGATGACAACGCGGAGCCGTTTGTCGCCTGCGTCGGCCTTGGCGGCGCTCACGGCGACGATCACAGTCGCGATCAGCAATATCAGGAAATTGCGCATAGCATCAGCCTCATTTGAAGGGAGAGAGGAGATAGAATACGAGACCAGGCGGGCAGGGGGCTGAAAATCGTGAGACTTTGCAAAGAAAAGCAACTTCCCTGTTTTTCGCTTGGGAATTAGCGCTAGCGTACGATACGCTGAGCGCTAAGCCGCAAGCGAAAAACAATCATCGGGAGTCATTATTTCATTTGCGGCCTACTTGACCATTTCCTTCAACGCTTTCAGGGCCAGCACCTTGACGACGGTGCGCGCCGGCTTCGCCGGGAACGTCATCTCTTCGCCCGTCCGCGGGTTGCGGCCTTTGCGTGAGGGTTGCGGCGGTTTCTTGTGCCGTTTGATTTTCAGCAGGCCTGGGAGCTGGAACAGTCCTGGGCCTTTTTTGCTGAGCTGGGATTTGATGAAGTCGGTCAACCCGTCGAGCACGGAGCCGATCTGCTTTTTGGTCAGACCGGATTTCTCGGCTAGAGCTGCGTACACTTCGGTTTTCGTCGCTGCCTTCGGCTTGTCACTCATGGAAGCTCCTGTCAGGGGGAAAAATTTCAAACAACCGCGAAATGGTGTTTCAGTGGATCAAAATAGATTTCCGCATGCGGTTTGTCAACAAAAAACGCAAAAAATCTAGTTTTTTTCGAATTTTTCGGATGGCATTAAACCGCCGTTCAGCCAATCCAACCCATGTCCGCGGGCTGCCAATTTACAAGATCGCTCGGTTGAAACCACAGGGCGACCTCCGCGGCGGCGTTCTCGGCGCTGTCGCTGCCGTGGATAAGGTTGTTCTGCACCGAGATCCCGTAGTCGCCGCGAATCGTCCCGGGCGGGGACTTGGCGCCGTCGGTCTTGCCGATCATTTCGCGAACGATGGCCACGGCCTCGCGGCCTTCCCAGACGATCGCCACGGTTGGGCCGCTCGTCAGGAAACTAAGTAAAGATTCGTAAAAGGGTTTTTCCTTATGCACGGCATAGTGTTTCTCGGCCAAATCGCGATTCGCCTGAGTAAACTTCAGCGCGACCAAGCGAAGGCCCTTCTGTTCAAAGCGTTGAATTAGCGCGCCAATCAAATGTCGTTGCACGCAATCGGGTTTGAGTAATATGAGGGTTCGTTGCATGGTTTCCTTTTTGAAATCAATTTGGTGTTTGCACGAAAGCACGGCGATTCCGTCATCGTACAAACGTATTCACCTTCGCCAAAAAGGTTGCGTTATCGGGATACTTCGCTAACTGCTGGATCAGCGATTCCATCGCGCTTTGCGGGCTTAGTTGCATCAGGCTGCGGCGAAGCAGCGTCACTTGCGGAAACTCTTCCGGCGAAAACAGCCGTTCTTCCTTGCGCGTGCCGGATTGACCGATATCGATGGCGGGAAAGATGCGGCGATCAGCGAGTTTGCGGTCGAGGACAAGTTCCATGTTGCCCGTTCCCTTGAACTCTTGAAAGATGACGTCGTCCATGCGCGAGTTGGTTTCGATGAGCGCCGACCCCATGACGGTGAGCGTGCCGCCCTCTTCGAAGGTACGCGCCGAGCCGAACAGGCGTTTCGGTGTTTCCAGTGCACGCGAATCGACGCCGCCCGACATGGTGCGCCCGGCTCCAGTGACGTTTTTGTTGTAGGCGCGAGCGAGACGGGTCAGGCTGTCGAGCAGGATGAACACATCTTGTCCCGCCTCGGCCAAGCGTTTGGCGCGTTCCATCGCCAGCTCGGCGAGGCGGACATGGGCCGTGGCGTCGCGATCCGAGCTGCTTGCGATCACGTCGCCCTGAACGGTTCGGCGTATCTCCGTCACCTCTTCCGGGCGCTCGTCGATGAGCAGCACGATGATCTTCATTTCCGGGTGATTCTTGGCAACCGCCTGGGCGAGATGTTGCAGCAGAATCGTTTTGCCCGTGCGCGGCGGGGCGACTATCAGGCCGCGCTGGCCTTTCCCGATCGGCGTGAGCAGATCCATCACGCGCGTCGTCAACGGCTCTTTGCCGAACTCCAGGCGAATGCGCTGGTGCGGATCGATCGGCGTCAGCTCGTCGAAATTTCGTTGCGGATACTGGGCTGGCGGCATGCCCTCGATGGTCAAGACGTCTCTAAGCTTCGGCCCGTTGCCACGCGGATTCGACTCGATCGGGCCGCCGAGGAGCAGTCCCTCGCGCAGCTTGTATTTCTGGATTAGGCGTTGGTCCACGAATGCATCGCTGGGCTGAGCAATATAGTTCTTGCCGAGGTTACGGAGAAATCCGTAGCCCTTTTGGTGCATTTCGAGAACGCCTTGAGCCATATTCGGTGTTGTCATATGGAGTTTGCCATGGAAATAGGCGATAGGCTCCCGTGAGGCGCACAGAAGCTCCCGCGGATAGTGGGGCGGTTTCAGGGGTCGTTGAACGAAACCGGTTTAGCCGCGACTCGCAGCGGAGCGTGGGGTGGAACCCGTGCCGTCGCTATTTTTCGCCCCCGCGCGTCGCTCAGCGTCGCGGCTAAACGGGAAGCCGTTTCGGTGATCAAACCTTGCGGTACGGTGTGGTCGCTTCGAACGTGCCGTCGCCGAGCGGCGCGAGCTGATAGTCGCCGAACAGGTTCGGCGCTTCCTGTTGTAGGATACGCAAGACAGCGATGGCGAGCTTGCGAATCTCAGTATCGGCGTGGCGATTGCCGCGCAATTCAATGAAATGCCGCAACGCCCGGGCATTGGCGGTGACGAAGATTTTCGTCTCCGTGGCATTGGGCAGCACACTCCGCGCTGCTTGGCGGGCTAACTTTCGCCGTAGCGTTTTGTCAGGCTCGGCTTCAAACGTTTTCAGAAGTTTCTCGGTTAGCTTCACATATCCTTGATGTGTCTGGGTAACCGTTTCCAACCAAATCTGATGAAGCTCCGGATCGTCCGCGATACAATCGGGTTCAACATACTCAGCGACTGATTCATCGACGTAACGCTGACTTAATTGACTATAACCGAAACCGGCCCGATGTCGAATCAATTCGTGCGTCAACGAGCGAGAAACACCGGTGATCAGCAAATTCCACACGGCATGCTCAAGCACCGAGCCATGGCCGACTTCGAGAATGTGGCCAATGTACGCCTGGTTCCCGCCCGGCCTGGGCTTGGCGAACGACATGTAGCAGATGCGCCCCGCCGTCTCGACGAGGTGCTCGCCGGCAACAAGCGTGTCGGTCTGCCAGGCAACGCCGTGATCGTCAAGAAATCGGTCGATGTCGTCAAGGTTCACATTCTGCCGACCGGTAACATAAACGGTCGGTTCGCGCAATATCTTCATCGCGGCGTTCGGAGTCGGCTCGGCCATGCGGATGATCCTGGAGATGGGGCATCAGCATGTTATACACGATGCAAGGGCATTTGCCGAGATGGAATCGAAAAGGAAGTTGCACGGAGCCGACACGTCGAAAGACAACACTATTAGGTTGCCTCAAAAATATGAGGTTCCCCTCACGAAGAGCCGCGTTCGCAAGGGAATGTTCTGAACGCATACCACACCCGTGCTCTCACGTGCGGTCGCGGCTCTTGTGCCTATCTTCCTGCGTGGGCAAACGAGATTGACTATGCCGCTCGCCGTGTGGTTTGGCTGGCGGCTTCGTAGCACGAGGCGATGCTGCGGACGATGCGGTCACGCTGGGCGTTTGGAAGTTCCGGGTACATCGGCAGCGCCAGCGAGGTCTGGGCGGCGCGCTCGCTTTCGGGGAACTCGCCCGGGCGGCCACCGAGATACGCAAAGCATTCCTGCAGATGCATCGCCTGCGGGTAGTAGACTTCGGTCGTGATCTTATCGCGTTTAAGGTGTTCGCGCAACGTCTCGCGATCGTCGCAGCGGATCACGTACTGGTTGAAGATGTGCCGGGATTGCATCACCTTCGGGGCTTCGACAAATCGGCCCTGCACGCCATATTTGCTCAGCGCGGCCGTGTAGTAGGCGGCGCCTTGCTGGCGTCCCAGCGTCCAATTGTCGAGGTGCTTGAGTTTGACGCGAAGCACGGCGGCGTGGATGGTGTCGAGCCGGAAGTTGCCGCCGACGATCTTGTGGAAGTATTTCGGATGCGCGCCATGGTTGCGAAGCAGGCGAATCTTGTCGGCGAGTTCGCGATCCTGCGTGACAACGGCCCCGCCATCGCCGAAACAGCCGAGGTTCTTCGACGGAAAGAACGAATAGCAGCCGACGGTTCCCATCGAGCCGGCGCGTCGGCCTTTGTACTCCGAGCCGATCGCTTGAGCCGCGTCTTCGATGACGGCAAGCTTGTGCCTGTCGGCGATCTTCATGATCGGGTCCATCTCGGCACATTGGCCGAAGAGGTGCACCGGCATGATCGCCCGGGTTCGCGGCGTGATTTTCGCTTCGATGGCTTTCGTATCGATGTTGAACGTGACCGGATCGATATCGACAAACACCGGTATCGCCCCGACCCGGGCAATCGCGCCGGCGGTGGCGAAGAAGGTGTAAGGCGTGGTGACAACTTCATCGCCCTGGCCGATGTCGAGCGCCATGAGCGACACGAGCAGCGCGTCGGAGCCGGACGATACGCCGATGCAGTGATTCGCGCCGCAGTATCGGGCGATGTCTTGCTCCATCGCTTCGACATCGGGGCCGTTGATGAACTGGGCCGATTCGATGACGCGCATGATGGCGGCGTCGAGTTCGGTTTTGAGGGATTGATACTGAATCTTCAGATCGAGCATCGG
>CAMAUE010000206.1 GCA_945861245.1 Singulisphaera sp. GP187 | reverse complement strand
CAGAAGCGGGTGCTGATGATCTTCCTCAACGGCGGCATGAGCCAGTTCGAGAGCTGGGACCCCAAGCCTGGCACAAACACCGGTGGACCGTTCCAGTCCATCCAAACCTCCATTCCCGGCTATCGGATGTCGGAACTGATGCCCCGGATGGCGGCTTCGATTCACCGCCACACGGCCGTCATTCGCTCGCAGTTGGCGGTGAGCGGCCACGACGATGCCACGATCTTCGGCGGCAAGCCCAAGACGGGGCCTGTTCGCTATCCGAGCCTCGGATCGATGCTGGCACGAGAGTTGGCCGACCCGAACAGCCAGGTGCCACACCATGTCATGTTCACGAACTACCTGGGTGCCAACTATTTCGAGAACGCGGGCTTCTTGGGAGCGACGTGGAATCCGATCAACATCGAGCCGACGCGGGTCCCGAATCAAGCCCCGTTCAATATTCCGCTTTCGGGAGTGCGCTTGGCTCCTCCGTCCAATTCGCTGCCTCCCGGTCTTAGCGATGCCGACCACCGGGAACGCGAGGCCCTGCGCGTGGAGCTGAGCCAGCAATTCGGCGTTGGCCGAGAACGCGACGGCGTCCTGCTCAGCCACGGCGGCGCCTATGGCCGGGTCCGAGGTTTGATGGAAAGTGCGAGACTTTTCGACATCGAGCAAGAATCGCTGACGATGCGCAGCCGCTACGGTTCGACGCCGTTCGGCCAGCAAGCCCTGGTTGCCCGTCGGCTCATCGAAGCGGGCGTTCCCTATGTGCGTGTCAATCGCGGCTGGTGGGATCACCACGGGCAAAACTTCGAATTCCATCAGGAAATGGTCCCCGAACTCGACCACGTCATGAGCGTCCTGCTCGAAGACCTGCAAGAACGCGGCCTGCTTCGCAACACGCTGGTTGTTACGTTCTCCGAGATGGGACGTACGCCAGGCATCAACGACAACAACGGCCGCGACCACTTCCCGCGGATGAGCGTCACGCTCTCGGGATGCGGTGTTCGGCCTGGCGTTGTCTACGGCAGCACCACGAATGATGGCAATACGATTGCGAACAATCCGGTGAGCCTCCAGCAGTTTTTTGCCACCGTCATGCGTGCCGTCGGCATCGACCACCAGAAGGAAATCTTGAACACCGACGGTCGTCCCGTTCCGCTCACCGATTACGGCACACAACCGATCGCGGAGGTGCTCGCGTGATTGCCTTTAAGTTGCCTTCGCGTTTCTTCCGGTGGCCGGGAGTGGCGGTCGCGATCGTCTTCGTCGTGGCTGCGTCGTCCGCGTTCGCTCAGACGCCCAAAGATAAGAAAAATCCCGCTCCGACCGCCGGACCTCTTCAGGTCAAAGTGACCGAAGGAAAGGTTTCGCCGGGCAAGTCGGCGCCCGATCTTTTGTGCGTCGCCCTGGTCTCGGGAACGACCAAGGCATACGCCGGCGGGTCGGACGGCAAAATTGTCCTGATCGATTTCGACGATCCCAAGGGCAAACCGGAGACCTGGGACGCCCACACCGGTTACGTCAGCGGCCTGGCCCTTGCCGGCAAATTTCTTGTTTCTGGAGGATCCGACCATCGGCTGATCTGGTGGGATCCCGCGACGAAAACGAAGATCCGCGAACTGGTTGCCCACGAAAAGAAATGGATTCGCAGCGTTGCCGCTTCGCCCGACGGCAAGCGAGTCGCCAGCGTCGGCGACGACATGGTCGCTCGCGTCTGGGACGCCGAGGCCGGCAAGCTCGTGCACGAACTCGTCGGGCACGAAAAGTTAACGCCCTACGGATTGATCTCGAAGCTCTACTGCATTCGTTTCTCGGCTGACGGAAAGTTCCTCGCCACCGGTGACCAGACTGGAACCGTGATCATCTGGGACGCCGCCACAGGCAAGCAAGCCGGCAAGGTTCGGGCCTCGAACCTCTACACTGCCGACACAAACGGCCACACCTATGGCGGCTGCCGCGCAGTGGCCTTCTCACCCGATGGTTCCCGCCTCGCCCTCGCCGGCAATATCGCCGGGGATACGTCCACGATTACCGGCAGTAGGGCGCTCGTGCAAATTTTCGACTGGAAGGCCGGCAAAATGACGCACGACCTTCCCACCAAAATCAACGGCTTCTTCGAGAGTATCCAGTTTCACCCCAAAGAGCCCTGGCTGTTCGCCGGTTGCGGTGCGGGGGACGGGAAGAAGGTTGTCCTCTTTGATCTCGACAAAAAGGCCGTGATTCAAGAATTCCCCGTAGGCAGACCGATTCTCGATATCGTTCTCAATGAGTCGGCCGACACGCTGATCGCCGTCGGTCGAGCCAAAGCTATCCGTTGGCAGTTGTCACGTTAAACCCTCCTTCCGTTGCCCATGCTCCTTCGAAGGATTTCAATCATGAGAGCCCTGCTTATCGCCGTCGTTGCAATTGTCTGCACGTTCGCCGGCCGGGGATTGGCCGATGAGCTTCAGCCGCCCAACCGGCCGATCCCCGAGGTCATCGATCACTACATCGATCTCAAGCTCAAGAAAGCCAAGGTCACACCGGCCCCGCCCGCCGATGACGCCACGCTCGCTCGTCGGCTGTACCTGGATCTCGCCGGCCGCATCCCGACACCGGTCGAAGCCCGCGAATACGTCAACTCAAAGGATCCTCAGAAACGTCAGAAGCTGATCGAGGAACTCGCCGCCTCGCCCGAATTCATCCGCCACAACGCGACGGAGTTCGATGTCTTCCTCCGCAACGAAAACCCCGATGGGGGCAGCGTGCGCGGCTATCTTCTGGCGGCGCTCAAGGAGAATCGCCCCTGGGACCAGATGTTTCGCGATTTGATCGGCGCCGTCGAAACGCCGCATGTCGCCAAGCCCGAGCAGTATATCCTCAAACGGCTCAAGGATCGTGACGTATTGGCGCGCGACGTTTCGTCTGTCTTCTTCGGTCTGAATATCAGTTGCGCCCAGTGTCACAAACATCCCTATGTCAACACGCTCACACAGGATTACTTCTTCGGGATGCGCGAATTTTTCGTTGCTTCATACGAATTCCAGGGGAATCTCCTTGATCGCAAGTATGTCAAGCCTGGCGAATACAAGGCGAAGACCGGAAAGATGCAGCCGGTTCGCCTGATGTTTCTCAATGGCAAAACCGTCGAGCGGCCGAAGGAGGAGATTGCGGATCTGGCGAAGGCGATTCAGGAAGAAGCGAAAATCATCGAGAAGTTGACGAAAGCAAAGTCGAAAGAGCTGCCGCCTCAGCCGACGTTCCGCGCTCGAATGAAGTTGGCGGAGATCGGGCTCGATGCGGAGAATCGCGATCGGTTCGCCAAGGCGCTGGTCAATCGGCTGTGGTATCGGTTCTACGGCCACGGACTGGTGATGCGCGTCGATCAGTTGCATGCCAACAACACGCCGAGCCATCCCGAATTGCTCGATTGGCTTGCCCGCGATTTCATTGCGCACAATTACGATGTCAAGCGTTTGCTTGTCGGCCTGGTGTCGAGTAACGCCTACGCGCGGAGCAGCCAGTGGAAAGACAAGTCGCCGCCGACTCCGGACCACTTTGCCGTCGCGGCGATTCGGCCGTTGACGCCGGGGCAGTGGGGCGCATCGTTTCATCTTGTCAACAACCCGTCGCCGTTCGGCCCGGACAAAAGCTTCGGCGCGAGGGACAAGATCGCGGTCGCCCTGGAAACAGCGGGCAAAGGAGCGGAGGCCTTTATCGAATACCCGCGCGACGAGTCGCCCATCTCTGCGTCGGAGTCGATGCGTTTGAGCAACGATGCCGGCCTTCAGAAATCGCTCGGCGGCAAATTGACGCCGACCTTGAAACAACTCACCGATCGGAAATCGCAAGTCGCCGAGGCGACCTGGACCGTCCTTTCGCGCCCGCCGACTGCCCGCGAACTCGAGCTTTTCGACTCCTTTCTGGAACGCCGCAAGGATCGGCCCGATGCGGGTCTTCAGCAAATGATCTGGGCGCTCGTCAACAGCCCTGAGTTTCGGTTCAACCACTAAAACACCGAGTTTCCTCATCGTACTCTCAGGAATTTTCGCATGCCTCTTTTCAAGGTCGTTGCCGCACTCCTGGTTTCAGTTTCAATCGCCCTCGCGGCTCGAGCGGACGATTGGCCGCAATTTCGTGGTCCGAACCGCGACGGTATCTCCCGCGAGACCGGCTGGCTAACCCAATGGCCGGCCGAGGGGCTTAAAGTTCTCTGGAAGCAGCCGGTAGGGCGTGGCTACTCAAGCGTCGCGATCGCCAACGGCCGAGCCTTCACGTTGGGGCTGGTGACCAAAGACGAGAAAAAGAAAACCGGCGAGGAAACCGTAACATGTCTCGACGCTTCAACCGGAAAAGTGATTTGGCAGTTCTCCTACGCCGGCTTTCAGGACCGAAGCTTCCCCGGCTCGCGTTCGACCCCGACTGTGGACGGCAAGGTCGTCTACGTATATGGCCAACACGGCGGACTGTTTTGCCTGGAATGCGAGACAGGCAAAGTGATCTGGCAAAAATCGATGGTCAAGGACCTCGGCGCCCAGAACGTAACCTACGGTTATGCAGCCTCCCCTCTGCTCGTCGATGATCTGGTAATCGTTCCCGCACGCATCCTGGAGAACAAGGCGCCCAAGGAATCATCAGTGAAGCCCACGAGCAATGCACTTTTGCTTGCCTTCAACAAACGGACCGGCGATGAAGTCTGGCGCATGTACCACGATTCCTACCAACTCGGCGGCGGCTACTACGCCTGCCCGACGGCGTGCGTCATCAACGGCAAGCCGACGCTCGTCTACCATACCGGCAACGCCTGCTTTGGATTGGAACCCACCACAGGCAAAACCCTCTGGAAGCACATTTTTTCCGACGACGACCTGCTCACCAAGAAAGGCCGACGCGGCATCACCGCCCAGGAACCCGCCGTGCTCGGCAACCGCGTCTTCTGCTGTATCCATCCAGACAACTCGGCCGGGTTGGGCGTCTGTCTTGAAGTGAACGGCGACCAGGTCAAGGAAGTCTGGCGTGACAAGCTTCTTGACAACTACAGTTGTGACTACATCCTGTGGAAAGGCCATGTCTTCGGCATCCAGCACAACGACACCGCGAGCCGCATCGGGCCGCTCTATTGCTTCGAAGTCGCCACGGGCAAGAAGAAATGGGAACAGAAGGACGCTGGCGGCTCGTTTACACTCGTTGACGGAAAATTCCTCACCTTCACGGGCGAACAATTGATCCTGATCGAGGCATCCACCGAGCAGTACACGGAACTTGCACGCAGCCAAAAACTCTTCGCGCCGGATGAGCTGACCTACCGCTATAGCGACCGCATCGCTCCTGTTTTGAGCAATGGCCGCATCTACTGCCGCAGCCAGAGTGGCGTGTTGGTTTGCCTGGATGTGCGGGGCAAATAGGCACCGCGCGGGAGCTTGATGATGATTCGACCGACTGCATGCTTTCTCTTGCTCCTCGCCATCGGCATGCTTCAAGAAGCACGCGCCGATGATTGGCCACAATACCGCGGACCCAAACGCGACGGTGTCTCGCGCGAGACCGGCCTGCTCCAATCGTGGCCAGAGGATGGGCCAAGACTTGTGTGGACCTTCAGGGATGCCGGCGCTGGCTTTTCTCCACCGTCCATCGTTGGCAATCACTTCTATTGCATGGGTTCGAAGGACAAGGACGATTATGTCTTCGCTCTCGACTCGCGAACGGGCGAGCCACTTTGGTCCACCTCCGTCGGCCCACGGCGTCCGACCGACTGGGGCGATGGTCCCTGTTCCACGCCAACCGTGGACGGCGATTTTCTTTTCGCCATCAGCATTCTGGGCGAACTCCACTGTATCGACCGCCAAACGGGAAAGCACGTTTGGCATGTTCATCTGAAGAAAGATTTTCAAGGCAAGATCCTTCACGACGGCCGCTATTGCGAATCGCCGCTCATCGACGGCGATCATGTGATCTGCTCACCCGGCGGCAAGCAAGGCACGATGGCGGCACTCGACAAGAAAACGGGCAAGCTCCTCTGGCGCAGCAAGGACTTGACGGACGAAGCCGTTTCTTCGTCGCCCATCGTCGTCGAGATCGATGGCCTGCGCCAGTATGTCAACTTGACCGGCAAAGGGGTTGCCTCGGTAGCGGCGGACGATGGCCGCCTTCTCTGGAAAAATGGCATGCCTGCTGCGTGGATCATGGTGGCCACTCCGATCAGCGAGGAAGATTGCGTTTATGTGACGACCGCATACGGCGTTGGCTGCGGGTTGTTCAAACTCACCCGTGACGGCAAGAGTATCAAGGCGGACGTCGTCTATCGCAACAAGGTGATGAAGAATCACCATAGTGGCGTTGTCCTGGTGAACGGTTTTCTCTTCGGTTGTTCCGATCCGATTGGTTGGGTCTGCCAGGATTTCAAAACGGGTGAATCGATTTGGAACGAGAGGTTCGCCTTCGACAAGGGGAGCTTCGCGTACGCGGACGGCCATTTTTACTGCTACGGCGAATCCAAGGGAGAAGTCGCCCTGGTCGAGGCGTCTCGCAAGGGCTGGCTCGAAAAAAGCCGTTTCGCGATCCCTGAATTGACAAAGATTCGCCGCAAGAATGGGAAGATCTGGACACCTCCCGTCATCGCCAATGCACGACTTTACCTTCGCGACAATGACCTCATCTATTGCTACGACATCGCTGCTGCTCGACGATAAATGGTCAAGCCCGTCCGAAACACGCCAGACCAGTACTGAGAGCGGCGGAGTCCTATATCTGTATTGGCGTCACCCATCGCAAGCAGCGGAAGAAAAGTTGCCGGGTCGGGAAAATTTGACGCGGGATTTGATGAAGTTCGGCTAACCCAGAGTGAGGCGTTCGTTGGACAGGCTGTCAAACGGACTGATCCAAGGCATGGTTCAAACAAGGGTATCACGAACAGAAAACCACCCGTCCGATGCACGGGCGCAGGACACCAGGAGTGTGCAACGAATTGTCAGGCGCTTACTTCTTACTCCATAAGTCGTTGTGCTAATTCGTTGCAGACACACACAGACACCCCCTCGTTGCAATGTATCCTGTATGACGAAGTAAACCTGTAACCCGCAAGCAGCCGGTTTTGAACCGCGCCTGATCCAAAATGAAGCAGACGCTGTAAACGGTTGCTTTGAAATGAGTTGCGAGACGACTATCCATGACGGTTTCCGCTGAGTTTGTGGCGCAGAGTGTCGTGCTGGCGTAATTTTGACGCAGCTACACCTACCGGAGAATCGACATGCTTCCCCCCAACCTCGATCGAGTTCGCATCAGCAAGACCGTTATCCATGCGGGTGATTTTCTGTCGGTCGTTCGCGAGCCGAACACCTGACCCGCTCCCGCGGCGGAAGCGGCACGAGCGCTGGTGGTCTTACTTTCCTCCGAGTCATTCCTGTACCGAACCGTTCCCACGCTTGCAAAGGAATCGAAATGAACATCTTCAACACCGCTCTGAACATGGTGACACCAGACCAGCTTGATCGCCGATCTGTCCTGAAGGGCGTCACGCTCGGGGCCGGAGCGGTCGTTCTGCAGCCGTTCTTGCAACGGCTCGAAGCAGAGCAAGCTGGGCAGGCGCCGCCGAAACGCTTCATCTTCTTCATGGAGAGCAACGGCCTCTACCCATACCACATTCAGCCGAGGAATTTGCCAACGCCGCCGCGCGGCACGGATCGGCTGATTGATCGATCGTTGGCCGACCTGGAGTTGCCGGAGCCGATCGCGGCGCTGAGTCCGTTCAAAAATCGCATGACCATCATTCAGAAGCTTTCGCACAAGATCGCAGGGGGCGGGGACCACGGCAAGGGGTACGGCGGCCTTGGCTGTTACAACTGGCGCCGTGGCGCCGTTGCTCAGACCATCGATCATGCCCTCGCTTCCGCGCAGCCGACCATCATCCCGGTTGTCGGCCTGGGCGTGCCTCCGTCCGCTAACGCCGCGTTTATCAACACCGTGTCGGCGAGTGCCGTTCGTCGCCCCACGCCGATGGTGTGTCAGCCGGACCTCGCGTTTCAGATGCTGTTCGGCAGCGTCGCGGAAGGCAACGCCGGCCGAGCATTTCAGGCGCGGAATCGACTGCTAGACTGGGTTCGTTCCGACATCCGTCGTGTTCGCAGCGAACTGCCGGCGATGGATCGGGAGCAATTGGACATCTATCTCGACACCTTCGAACAAATGCGTTCGCGGCAGGATCGCATCAAAGAAATCCGCGACCGCCTGAGGGCCAACGCTCCCACGATCGACCGTTTTGACAGCCGACGCACGACACAGCGATTCGAGGCGCAATGCGCGATTGCTGCATCTTCTATCATTTCGGGGCTGACGAACGTCGTGACCATCGACGCGGCTGGCGGAATTGGATCGTATCACACCTGGACCGACCTTGGCGTCACGGTGGACGGCCACGCAATCGGCCACACACACCCGAACGATCCGGCGCGTGATCGAGCCGCCATCCCGATTCGCCGTTTCCATGCCGAACGCGTCGCCGATTTGGCTCGACGCCTCGATGCCGTGCGCGAAGGCAACGGCACCATGCTCGACAATACGCTCATCGTCTGGATGAGCGACTCCGGCGAAGAGCACCACGGGTTTTGCAGCGAATGGCCGATGGTGCTGGTCGGGGGGTTGGCGGGACGATTGCGGACGGCAGGGCGCTTTCTGCAATTCCCGAACTATGAAACCGCCGGACACCGGACGGTCGCGAACTTCTACCTCGCATTGCTGCACGCCGTCGGCGACCGCCGCCAGAGTTTTGGCGAGATCGATCCGGCGCTGGTGGGATTGCGGGATGTCAATCAGGCTGGGCCTCTCTCGGAGATTTTGGCGTGACACGATCTTTCCTAAAGCTCTGGCGAACCTTGTTGCCAGTATTCGTTCTGGTGTCGGTC
>CAMAUE010000205.1 GCA_945861245.1 Singulisphaera sp. GP187 | reverse complement strand
GCATGGGATGATGTTGCAGGAACGCGCGGCGCTGGCCGCGAATCACGCTGGCGTCGGGTTCCGGTTCGCTTTCCATCGTCGTGATTGGATCTTGTGAATTCACGAAGTACCCGGCTGGTACGATATCGGATTAAAGCGCCATTCAAGCGTGCGTTAGCAAAAACGTGCGGCGGATTCTTGGACATCTTGAGCACCAGCAGGCCTTCGAGAAGTTCAACCGGATCGCCACTGCGGAACACGCCCGCTTCCAAAATCGTGTGATATTGGTCAACACTCAGCCGCATCATCGGTAATGAATTCGCGAGGACGCTTGAAGTGATCGGTGTAGGCGGAACGGCAATTGCAGACATCGGATTACCTTTACTAAGTCGAATCGAGATGATTGGATATTATCATACCGGCTCGCGAAAGGAAAGTTCTAACCCATCCAACTCGTTCTGTGCATTCGCCGATTTCGCGATATAATACCCTGACGTTCCCACCTTGCCATTTTTCAGGCGTGCCGACATGAAGCATCTACTTTCGCTGGGCGTTCTTTTGATGTTGTTCGCTCCCGTTGCGGAGGCGTGCACGATTCCGGTGTTTCGCTATGCGCTGGAAAAGTGGGAGCTTACGCCTTACGAAGTGCTTGTGTTCCATCGTGGCCCGTTGCCGAAGGACGCCGATGCGGAATTGAAGAAGTGGACCGATGTGCGGATGAAAATCAATCTGGACGTGACGCTCGTCGATCTCGATGCGAAGATGTCGGACACGCACGCCAAGCTCTGGAAACGCGAAGGCGATCCGCAGAAGACGCCGTTCATGCTCGTACGCTATCACGGCATCGGCGCCGGCGATCCCTCGGCGTGGAAAGGCGAATGCACGGCGGCGAATTTGCGCAACGTCATCGATTCACCCATGCGGCAAACAATCCTTGGCCATCTCACCGGTGGCGCGAGCGTCGTGTATGTGTTGCTCGCCAGCGGCGATGAGAAGGCCGACAAAGCCGTCCATGCGATGGCAGCGAAGGAGTTGGCCGACCTGGAGAAAAAGCTCAAGCTGCCGGTGCAAGCCGAGAATGGCCCGAAGCTGCGGCTGCCGCTTCCGTTGAAAGTCTCGCTGCCTTTGGTGGTAGTCGATCGCAAGTCGGCGGCGGAGGCGGGGCTGGTCAGTCTGTTGCTCAATATCGAAGAGGATCTCGACACGGTCAAAGGGCCGATCCTGTTCCCGATTTTCGGCCGTGGGCGTGCGCTGGGCGGGTTATCGGGCAAGGAGTTGAATGCCGAGATTCTCTTCCGCGCGACGCAGTTCTTGTGCAAGGAATGCTCGTGCCAGGTGAAGGAATTGAACCCCGGCGTGGACCTGATTTTTCACGCGAACTGGAACGACATCTTCGATCGCATGTTCGACAAGAAGGATGTGTCGCCGTTGAAGAAATCGAGCCGGCGGATCGAGATGCGGGATCGGATCGCCGACCCATTGGAACTTCGGATTGCTCGGAGTGAGCGCTAAGCCGCAAGCGGCGGAAATGAACACCACGCCAACCTACCAGGAAACGGGCCATGTTTCGACGTCTCTCTCCCGCATTCACAATTCTCGGCGGTTCGGTCGTTGTACTGGCGGTCTTGGTTGCTGGGCTGTATGCCCTGCGCGACAATCGCGGGCAGGGCCACGGCGGCGAACCGCTCGAAGTCTATTGCGCGGAAACCATGCGCGAATCGCTGACCGCGATCAAGACGGAATACGAGAAGGAATTCGGGCAGGAAGTGATTCTCCATTTCGGCGCGTCGCAGGCGATTTTGGTCAACCTCGAGTTCAATAAGAAGGGCGACCTCTTCATCCCCGCCGACGAGAGCTTCATCGAGATCGCACGCAAGAAAAACCTCATCACCACCGTCGATGATCTCGCGCGCATGAATCCCGTCGTCATCGTGCGACGCGGCTATGCCAAGGAAATCGCCACCTGGGACGATCTCATCGCGCCCGGCATTAGGCTTGGCTTGGCGAACACCGAAACGACCGCCATCGGCAAGCTTCTCAAGAACAAGCTATCCGCTGACAAGCGTTGGGACGGCATCGCGGCACGGGTCACGACCTATGCCGGCGATATCAGCGCGGTTCGCAACAACGTCGTGCTCGGAACCGTGGACGCTGGCATCGTTTGGGACATGATCGCGGAGCAAGTCAAGGATAAGGTCAAGATCGTCCGCCTGAAGGAACTCGAAAAAGCCGGCGGGCTGGCACAAATTGCGTTGGCGAATACCTCGAAACAGCCGAATGCAGCCCGGCGATTCGCTCGCTTCATCCGTGCGAAGGATCGAGGCGCGGTACACCTGAAGAACGCCGGCTTCACGAAGGTCTACGATGGCCACGCGATGGACGAACGGCCCGAGCTTACCGTTTACGCAGGCTCGATGTTGCAGCCCGCGCTGAAACAATCGCTCATCGAATTCGAGGAACGCGAGCATGTCAAGATCATCACGGTGTACAACGGTTGCGGCATCCTCGTTAGCCAAATGAAGACCGGCGAAAAGGCGCTGCCCGATGTCTACTTCGCCTGCGATGTCAGCTTCATGAAAGACGTGCAATCACACTTCACGGAGCCGACCAACGTATCCACCAATCAACTCATGATCGTCGTCAAAAAGGGCAACCCGCACGACGTGAAGAAGCTAACCGATCTCGGCAAAACAGGCCTGCGCGTCGGCGTCGGGCACGAACACCAATGTGCCCTCGGTAAGTTGACCAAGGAGACGTTCATCCGCACGGGGACGTATGCCAAGATCATGAAGAACATCGTCGAGGAGGCCCCGACCGGCGATCTGCTCATCAATCAGCTTCGCGTCGGCTCGTTGGACGCCGTTGTCGCCTATCGCAGCAATATGTACGGGTTCGAGGCCGAACTCGAAGGCACGCCGATCACGGGCATCCCGTGCGCGACGCCGTCGCAACCGATTGCGATCAGCAAGAACTCGGCCCATCCGCAGCTCAGCAAGCACCTGATGGAATACCTGAGTACCGCCCAATCGCGTGGCCGATTCGAGGAACTCGGCTTCGGCTGGGAGTTGAAGGAAGTGGGGAAATAGTCGGCAGTGGGCAGTCGGCAGTGGGCAGTCGGCAGTCGGCAGTCGGCAGCCTTGCTAGTTCTCACTTAGGCAGTGGATGATATCTATCCTTGCGAAGTGTGATTCCGCCTGCCGCCTGCCGCCCGCCGACTGCCGCCCGCCGACTGCCGACTTTAACAAGGATCCCGATGCGTCGACCGTTGTTGCCTGCCGACTGGGTGTTTTACCTATGCCTGTCGATTCTGGGCGGGACGTACATTCTGTTGATCGTCGCCATGCTGCTTGCAAATCTGACGTTTGCCGGGCCTGAACATCTGTTGTCGGCGTTGGCAAGTCCGGAGATCAACTATGCGATCAAGCTGAGCCTGATTTCGTGCAGCATCACGGCTATTCTCTCGGTGTGGGTCGGCGTGCCGTTGGGGTATCTGCTGGCGCGAAAGAATTTTTGGGGCAAGACGCTGCTCGACACGCTGCTCGATATTCCGATCGTGCTGCCGCCGTTGGTGATTGGGCTAAGCTTATTGATATTGATGCAGACGCCGCCGGGTCGGTGGTTTCAGGCCAATGTGATGACGGTGACCTTTGCGGTTCCGAGCGTAATATTGGCACAGTTCGCGGTGGCGGCGGCGTTTTCCGTGCGGACGATGCGTGTCACCTTCGAGCAGATATCGCCGCGCACGGAGCAGGTGGCGATGACGCTCGGCTGTACACGGGCGCAGGCGTTCTTCCGCATCGTGCTGCCCGAGGCCCGGCGCGGCTTGCTGACGGCGGCGACGCTGTCGTGGGCGAGGTCGCTCGGCGAATTCGGGCCGATCCTGATCTTCTCCGGCGCGACGCGACTCCGCACTGAAGTGCTGCCGACCACCGTGTTCCTGGAATTGAGCGTCGGCAAAATCGAGGCCGCTATCGCGGTGTCGCTGCTGATGATCGTCGTTGCCGTCGTGGTACTGGTTTTGACGCGAACGCTAGGCTTGCGTGGCTCTGGGTTGGTTTGATGTATTTCCGAGCCGCGACCATTAGGGAGCGGTCGACAACATCCGCACGGCATCTAGTCGACCGCTCCCTAACGGTCGCGGCTCGGGATTGTTTCGATTCGTCCGAGATCGCGACATTTCCAGCGTGCGAAACAGAGTAATGAGGTATCATGATCGCTCCCGTCGTCAAAACGGTGCTCTACGTCGAGGATCACGAGCCTAATGTGTTTCTTGTACAGGCAATCTTCGCGCCGCGCGCGGATGTCAAGATCATCCCGGCATTGACGGGCAAGGCAGGGCTTCTGCTCGCACAGGAACGGATGCCCAATCTCATCCTGCTCGACCTGCACCTGCCCGACATGCACGGAGAGCAGTTTCTCCAGCGGATGCGCGAAATACCGAGCCTGGCCAAGATGCCGGTGATCGTCCTGAGTGCGGATGTCGCCTGCGATACGAACGACAAACTGCTCACTCTTGGAATCGTCGAATTTATCTCGAAGCCGTTCGACATCGACCATCTCGAACGGACCGTGAACGCTTGGTTGAGAAACTGACTGGTCACAAAATTACACGAAGGAATGATCGATGACGAACATGCTGAACGGCCGACGATTGCTCGCGGGACTCGCTACCGGGATTTTCTTGATCGCCATCGTACTGACGGCGAATCCGCGTGCCAATGACGACACGAAGAAAGCCGAGCCGATCGCCTTTTTTCTGATCGGCGATACGCATCTCCTCGCCAATAAAAAAGACAATGCCAAGCTCGACGAGCGGTCCGCCGCATTAGCGGGCCAACTCGTTAATGTGATGAACAAACTCGCCGGAACCGAGATATCGAAGGCAGCCGGCGGCGGGACGGTGCTGGCTCCGCGCGGCGTGATTCATGCCGGCGATTGCATCGATACCGGCGACCAGGCGAACGTCAAAATGCAGCAGACCGAGTGGGCCGCTTTCACGCAAGAATTCGGCCTGACGGGAAGGGATGGCCGCCTGAAAATGCCGATCTACGAAGTGCATGGCAACCACGACAGCGTACGTGGTTACGGCTTGGCTATCAAGAAGATCATCGAACGAAACAAGACCCGGCCCAATGTCAACAACGTCAGCAAAAACGGCGTGCACTATTCCTGGGATTGGGGCAACGTTCATTTCGTTAACCTCGGCATCGTCGTCGGGCAGGGCGAAGGTTCGACAAAAAAGCGACGCTATGATCCGCTCGGCAGCCTCGATTTTCTCATCGCGGATTTGAAGGACAAAGTCGGCACATCGGGTCGGCCTGTCGTCATCACGCACCACGTCGATATACTGCGCTATTCGGCGGAACCTGTTGACGAAAAGAAGGCCGTCAACATGGAGTGGGATCCGAATGATGTGAAGGCGTTCCACGACGCACTCAAAGGCTACAACATCGCCGCCATTCTCTATGGCCACACGCATGGACGAAATGTGTTTCGCTGGGACGGCTCCGCCAAGGCGGCGAAGACCGGCATCCCCGTGTTCAACGTCTCCAAGAGCAGCCATTTCTCGAGTAAGACCCAGGCGTTCTTCTACTTTGAAATCCGCGGCGACAACCTGATCGCACGCGAATACCAAACCAAAGACGGCTGGGAGACAGGCACGTGGGCGCCGCAAACCTGGACCGCGACCAGCAACAAATGATTTACCAGCGAACGGTAGGCCACCAGCGGAATCCTGGATTACAACCCGAAAGCGCTGCGAAGCGCCTCCAGCGCGTTCTGACCCTGGGAACGATCGACGACGACGCTGACGCGGATTTCGCTGGTGTTGATCATCGCGATGTTGATGCCACGCTCCGCGAGCGCGCCGAACATGGCGCGAGCGACGCCGGTGTGCGTGCGCATGCCGATGCCGGACACGATGAGCCGGGCGATATTCGAGTCCGCCGTTGCGACGACATCCGGCGCGATGGTTTTCGCGACCTGCTGCGTCACTTCGAGCGTGCGCTGCAAGTCCGCTATCGGCACGCTGAACGACAAATTCGAGCGGCCCTTCTCCGCCGGATTGGCGACGATCATGTCCACGACGATGCTCGCCTGGGCGACGGCGTGGAAGATGCGTGTACAGTTGCCTGGCTGATCGGGGATGTTGAAGATCGTGATTCGTCCTTGTTCTTCGTCGAGCGCGACATCGCTGACGACGATGTCCTCCATGTGCGATAGCCGCGCGAGTAAATCCTGGTCGTCTTTGGCTTGCGGCGATGTTTCGATAGTCCGCCTCTCGAATCCGCTGCCGGCGTTCTTACGTTCGCCGATCGGCAGACCGGAACCAGGGCGCGGCTGATCGAGACGGAACGCGCCATGCACCGCTCGCAGCGCCTTGACGCCGTCGGCCTTGTCCACGAGGACTGAAATTTTGATGTCGCCTGTGGTGATCATTTTCATGTTGACGCCGACATCGGACAGGGAAGCGAACATGCGTTGGGCGACGCCGGTGTGCGTGCGCATGCCGGTGCCGACAATCGATACTTTGCTCACGCCTTCTTCCGATTGAATGCGCGCACCCATCTCGGCGACGACCGGTTCAAGCGCCCGCAGCGTCGCGTGAAGTTCGATTGCGGGCACGGTAAAGCCGATGCTTGCTTTGCCCTCGCTGCCGACGTTCTGGGCGATCATATCGACGGCAATATTCTTGGCGGCGATGGCGGCGAAAATCTTGTGGCTCACGCCGGGCCGATCGGGCACGTCAATGACCGCGACCCGTGCCTCGTCCTTGACCATCGCGGCGCCAACGACGACGACGTCGCTCATCCACGCCGCTTCCGGAACGATCCAGGTTCCCTCAACATCGCTGAATGACGAACGCTTCTGCAACGGCACCGAGAACTTGCGTGCGAATTCGATGCTGCGCGATGATAGCACGTTGGCGCCGACGCTCGCCAATTCGAGCATCTCATCGTAGCTGACGACATCGAGCTTCCGCGCATCGGGCACGAGCCGCGGATCGGTGGTGAAAATGCCATCGACATCGGTGTAGATATCGCAAGCGACGTCCGTGGTTCGTGGTCCGTGGTCCGTGGTCCGTGGTCCGTCGCATGAATTCGTGGCCGAATCTTGAGCCAAGGTTTGGCCGCTACGGACCACGGACGAAGGACTACGGACATCCGACTGCTTCATGACCGCCGCCAGGGCGACGGCCGTCGTGTCGGACCCGCCGCGACCCAGAGTCGTGATATTGCCTGTGCCGTCGATGCCCTGGAAGCCGGCGACGATGACGATGTGGCCGGAGTCAAGTGCTTCACGCAGGCGTTCGGTGGAGATGCTCTTGATGCGTGCCTTGGTATGGCTGGAATCGGTGACGATACCAACCTGGGCGCCGGTGAGGCTGATGGCCTTTTCGCCGAGTTCCAGGATCGCCATTGCCACCAGCGCGATGGAAATTTGCTCGCCCGTGGAGAGGAGCATGTCCATCTCGCGCGTCGGCGGATGTTCGCTGATTTCTTTAGCGAGGGCGATGAGTTCGTCGGTCGTGTCGCCGCGCGCACTGACGACGACGATAACCTGATGGCCCGCTTTCTTGGCGCGAATCGCCGTGCGGGCGGCATTCATGATCCGTTCTTTATCCGCGACGCTCGAACCGCCGAATTTCTGTACGACCAGGGACACATGAGACTCCAAATAATTCATGCACAGGGTATAGGCTTGGCAAAGAAATGATATGCGTTGCCCGTAGCACTCGCCAGGGATTGGAGGAACTCGCTGCGGAGTTAGCAGTCGATGATCCCCTGTTCGACGAGAATGTCGGCATCCACCAGGGACATTCGTGAGTCCGCAACGCCGTCTCGAATTCGTTGCAGCAGCGTTGGCGAGACGGGAGCGTGATTCCATACCGCCCCGGCTTTGATCAGCGTATCAATTCCGTTGCTGAAACTACCTTTGCGCCGCGGTAGCTCACAACCGTCTCGTGACGAACAAACGGGTGCTCTCCCTTGTTGACGACACAGGCCAAGTCCGAATCGGCACGCTTTGTCGTAAAGTTGACGATCAGAATCTGTTCGCCGTTTATTGCCGGGTCGGAAACAACCACCCAAAGATGGGAATCAAGACTGGTTCCCGGCTGGGGAATTTTGAAGGTATCGCCCGCCTTTATATTGATGCCCCCACGGTGGCTTCTGCTCCTTTCACGGACGCGAAGAGTTGATCGAAAGCATTTTGGTCTCGGGCGTCTTGAACGATCGCTTTGAGGTCGCCGGCGCGTCCGATGGCCTCAAGTAGATGTTCGAGCGGAATAGGCTTGGCAGATTTTCCGGGATCATTTCGTTTCCATTCCGGAAATTCGTGAACGATGTTAACCATCTCCCATTCGTTCATTTCGTCGTATGTCCGAGTGATCTCTCGGAGCTTGGCGATTTCGTATTTCGAGAGTTTGCCATTGCCCGGGTCAAGAATCAGCTTTAGCCGACAACCACTTTTTTGGAAGAATCGCGACCAATGGCCCCAAGCGCTGTGCTCGCCCTTGATGAGATTGTAAACGCTGCTGAGCACTGGCCCGTGCTCCATCGCGACAAGTTGATCGCCCGTGATCGGTTGGCCTGTTTCTTTCAAACTTTCCCTGTCGGCGATGTACAGAAGTTTGAGCAACCGCAAGTAGCTCATCTCCTGGGTATTGTGAAAGTGAAGCAACGAGGCGATTGCTTGCATCGTTTTGTCGATCTTGAAGGTTAACACCATTTTTTGTCTCCGGGTAAACGAGGAACCCGTTCATTTTATCCGGATCGCGGCGTATTCACAACAGCGAACGAAGGTGAGCCGAATTTGTACTCCCGAAACGCAATCGCCTCTGTTGGTTTCGGGACGTATCATATTCTCTCGTCCGCGTGTCAGAGAGCAGGAACGAAGTTGAAAGGCA
>CAMAUE010000204.1 GCA_945861245.1 Singulisphaera sp. GP187 | reverse complement strand
CCTGTCGGCCGCTCCCTTACGGTCGCGGCTCGGAAATGCGTCAAACTCACCCGTGAAAGGTATGACTATTGAATTGGTGAATGCCTCGTGACCTGATATAGCCCGCCATTTATGGCGGGTTTGCAGCGAACCCGCCATAAATGGCGGGCTATATAGGAATTCTCATGACACGCTTGCGTCTCGTCACCACCGCCGGCTTCGCTCTCGTGTTCATCGCGAGCATCACCGGTTGTTTCGGCGGCTCGAAACGCGGCTCGGATGACGGCGTGATCGAGATCGTCAACGCGTCTTACGATCCCACGCGCGAACTCTATCAAGAAATAAACGCTGCCTTTATTGAGGACTATCAGCAAAAGCACGGCAAGGCGGTCAAGGTCACGCAATCGCACGGCGGATCGGGGTCGCAAGCACGATCGGTCATTGATGGTCTGGAGGCTGACGTGGTGACGCTTGCATTGGCTGGCGACATCAATGCGATCGCCAAGAAGCAGCTCATCCGCCCGGATTGGGAGCAACACTTGCCCGATAATTCGGCGCCGTACACGTCAACCATCGTCTTTTTAGTCCGCGACGGAAATCCCAAGGCGATCAAAGACTGGGACGATTTGGCCAAACCGGGCGTTAAAGTGATTACGCCGAACCCCAAGATTTCTGGCGGAGCACGCTGGAATTTCCTCGCCGCCTGGGGCTATGTGACTTTGCACAAGAAGGGAAGCGATGCCGAGGCGCAGAACTTGGTTGGCAGTATTTACCGGAATGTCGTGAAGCTCGATACCGGTGCTCGCGGCTCGGCACAGACCTTCATCAAGAACAAGCTGGGCGATGTTTTCATCTCTTGGGAGAACGAAGCGATCCTGGCGCAACGGGAAGTGCCCAATCAGAAATTGGCGATCATATACCCTTCCGCCAGCATTCTCGCCGAGCCTGCGGTTGCTGTCGTTGCTCAATATGTCGATGAACGAGGCACCCGCGCCGTGGCCGAGGCGTACTTGCGATTCCTGTACACAGATGCCGCGCAGGACATAATAGGAAGAAACACTTATCGCCCTCGAAACGTGGAGTTTCTGAAAAAGTACGCCGCGACGCTGCCGACGATCCCGCTGTTTACGATTCGCGAAGTAGCCGGCGGTTGGGCAGAGGCCCAGCAGCGTTTCTTCAGCGACGGCGGCGTTTTTGATCAGATTTATTCACTCAGGAAATAGAAACCCGTATTCCGCTTGCGGCTTAGCGCTGGGAAGGCCCCACATGAGCGCTAAGCCGCAAGCGGAATGCAAGAGAGGGAGATCGCATCGTGACCGGCCAAAAACGCAGGGCGCTGCCGGGGTTTGGATTGTCGCTCGGCTACTCCCTTTTCTATCTCAGCGTGCTCGTGCTGATTCCGCTGGCGGGGTGCTTTATCAAAGCGTCCAGCCTGAGTTGGTCGCAGTTTTGGCACGCCGTCAGCGATCCCGTTGCCGTCGCCGCTTACAAACTCAGCTTTTCCACGTCGATCATTGCCGCACTGCTGAATGCGTTCACGGGGCTGATCGTCGCCTGGGTCTTGGTGCGTTACGAATTTCCCGGCAAGAAACTCCTCGACGCCCTGATCGATCTGCCGCTCGCCCTGCCGACGGCGGTCGCAGGCATCACCTTTGCGAATCTCTACGGCAGCGAAGGATGGTTCGGCCAACACCTGATGTTCCTCGAGCCGGACGGTTTCGTCGGCCACTGGTTCAGCGAGGACGGCTGGTTCGGCAGCACGCTGTTCACGTTGGACACCCGAGCGCGTGGCGGACCGCTGGCGATTGTCGTGGTGCTGATGTTCGTCGGCATCCCGTTCGTAATCCGCTCGGTGCAGCCGGTGCTCGCGGAGTTCGAGATCGCGCAAGAAGAAGCCGCCGCCAGCCTCGGGGCTTCGCGCTGGCAGACGTTTCGATACGTGATCCTGCCCGCCCTGCTGCCGGCGTGGCTGACGGGCTTGGCCTTGGCTTACGCCCGCGGGTTGGGCGAATACGGTTCGGTGATCTTTGTAGCCGACGGCATTCCGGGCAAGACGTTGATCCCGCCGGTGCTCATCATCGCCAAGCTGGAGGAATTCGATTATGCCCGCGGCACGTTCAAGTACGAAGAAGCGGCGGCGATCGCGTCGGTCGTGTTGACGATGTCGTTTATCACTCTGGTGCTCATCAACCTGCTTGAACGTTGGAGCAAGAAGTTCGAACCTTCGGAGGCCTAGTTCGACTGCGAAATACCAGAGCATTTCCGAGCCGCGACCGTAACGGAGCGGCCGACAGGATACCGTGCGGTTTATGTCGGCCGCGCCCTTACGGTCGCGGCTCGGAAATGCGAACAAAAAAAGGGGCCTGCCACTTTTTTCGGAGACTTGTCATGGAGTTCAACAAATCCGTTCGCGAAGATCCGTGGTATCTGCGCGTGCCGTTGATTCTGTTTTCCGTGCTCTTCATCGGCATCATGGTCATCGGGCCGATGGTGAACGTGTTTGCTCAGGGACTCGAACTGGGTCTGGGCGTCGCTTTCGCGGCGATGGCGCACCCGCATGCCTTGCACGCGTTGCGGTTGACGTTGACGGCGGCGGTGATCGCCATCGTGTTGAACGTGACGTTCGGTATCGCCGTCGCCTGGGCGATCGCGCGATTTCGCTTCCGAGGCAAAGCGGTGCTGACGTCGCTCATCGATCTGCCATTCTCGGTCTCGCCGGTGATCGCGGGGCTGATCTTCGTTCTGCTCTTTGGCGCCTATGGTTTCATCGGTCCGTTGGAACTTAGCCCCGTGGCGCAGCGCATCGGCAATACCATCATCCTCGGATTCGTTGGCCTGGTGTTGGCCTGGTTGAATTCGGAGTTCAACCTGCTATCGTTCGCATTTCGACCGCGTTGGGCTCGCTTGATTCTCGTTCTGGGATTTGCTGGCCTGGGATGCATTCAACCGGTGACCGATCTGGATCGCATTCAGATCGTCTTCGCGGTTCCCGGCATCGTGCTGGCGACTGCGTTCGTGACGTTTCCATTCGTCGCCCGGGAGTTGATTCCGGTCATGGAGGCGATCGGTCCGGAGGAAGAGGAGGCCGCCCGAACCCTGGGCGCCAGCGGTTGGCAGATGTTCTGGTACGTGACGTTGCCGAACATGAAATGGGGTTTGCTCTACGGCGTCCTGCTGTGCAACGCCCGGGCGATTGGCGAATTCGGCGCGGTGAACGTTGTCTCCGGAAAGCTGGCGGGGCGGACCGATACGTTGCCGATCTATATCGAAAAACTGTATCAGGGTTTCGGCGCCGTCCAGACGGCGAGCGCGTTCGCCATCTCGTCCCTCTTATGTTGCCTGGCGTTGTTGACGCTCGTTTTCAAGACGTATCTGGAATGGAAGAATCGGCAATATTTGCAGGAACAAGTGAAAAAGGAGGCGTCATGAGCATCGTAGTAAAAGACGTTGTGAAGCGCTTTGGCAACCACCTGGCGCTGAACCAGGTTAGCGTAGAGGTTCCCAGCGGCGCTCTCGTCGCGCTGTTGGGGCCGTCCGGTTCAGGCAAGACCACCCTCCTGCGCATCATCGCCGGCCTGGAGACCGCGGACGAAGGCTCGGTCCATCTGCATGAAGAAGACGCCGGCGACCTCGACGTGCGCGATCGCAACATCGGCTTCGTCTTCCAGCACTACGCCCTGTTTCGTCACATGAACGTCGCCGACAATATCGGCTTCGCTCTGAAGATGCGCGGCCGGCCCAAGAAGGAAATCAGCGATCGCGTCAACGAACTCCTAAGACTGATCCAACTCGATGACGTCGGCTCGAGGCTTCCGTCGCAGCTTTCCGGCGGCCAGCGCCAGCGAGTCGCTTTGGCTCGCGCCCTCGCCGCTCGGCCTCGCGTTCTGCTGCTCGATGAACCGTTCGGCGCGCTCGACGCCAAGGTCCGCAAGGAACTGCGCGATTGGCTGCGCCGCCTGCACAGCGAAATCCACGTCACGAGCGTCTTCGTAACACACGATCAAGAAGAAGCACTGGAACTCGCCGACCGCATCGTCGTCATGAGCCAAGGCCGCATCGAACAAATTGGCACGCCGGACGAGGTGTATCATCACCCGGCCAATGCGTTCGTCATGAAGTTTCTCGGCCAGGTCAACCTATTTCATGGCCGAGTCGAAGATGGCGAAGTCGTGCTCGGCGCGAACGACAAGGACGCGGTCGTCGGCTACGTTCGCCCACACCAGTTTGAAATAACGAGGCATCCGATTGGTAAACCGTCCTGGCCCGCACTAGTCGTGTACGTCAACGCCGCCGGCGTGCAGGTGCGAATCGAACTGCGGCTGACTGACGACGATCGCTCGCTCGAAGTAATCGTGTCGCAAGACGCCTTCCGCGAATTGGCCCTGAAAACCGGCGAAGCAGTCTTCGTGCGGCCCAAGGAGATGAAAGTCTTCCGTGACGACGTAGCGGATTACGCGATCTAATCGTACCCCGCCGTGGTGGAAACGATATACCTTTGACGGGTGGGTTTGTCGTTTTTCCGAGCCGCGACCGTAAGGGAGCGGCCGACAGTATGCCGTGCGTTCGTTGTCGGCCGCTCCCTTACGGTCGCGGCTCGGAAAAGATTTGATACCTCCCAAAATGCGACATTCCCAACCGTGGGAAGTATCCATTGTCCGATCCTGAGCCAGCGAAGGGCAGCAGCTTGGCCCTTTGCTGGCTCAGGATCGGACAATGTGCCAAATCTGACCACGCCAAGGCTTGCCCAGTGCGAAACCACGGTTGTCGATCCCAGGTGAGAACGAAGCGATATAACATATTCTTGAGCATAAGCCCGAGGCGCGCCGACTTCGAGCGAATGGGGTTATTCTCATGGGAATTCGATTCATTTCGTGCCTCCTGATGCTACTGCTGGCCAGCGCTGGAACCGGAGTCGCCCAAGAGACGAAGCCCGGCAAGGCGCGTGTGTTGCTTCTGGGAGATAGCAGCGTCATCGGCACTTTCTGCCGCGACTTGGTCCCGAAAGCCGACCACCTGGAGGACATCGTCCGCAAGCTGCTGGCGGCGGAACCGGACCTTCCGCCAGTCGATGTGCTCAACCGCGGCGTGAACGGCGACATGGTCAGCCTCCTTCTGGCCCGCCCGCGCCGCTACGAAAGCGACGTCGCCAAGCAACCGCCGCTGGACTTCATCTTCCTTCGCTACGGTTTGAACGACATACGCCACGTGAAAGATTTCCCGACGGAGTTTCCGGCCAGCTACAAAAAGCTGATCGCGCGATTGCGGGCCGATCAACCCAAAGCGGAGATCGTGCTGGAGACCGTGCTCCCGTTTTTCAGCGATGATCGGGACCAGACGATCAACGACCAGGTGCGTGCCGTCGCCCGGGCGGAGAAGCTACCGGTGCTTGACCAATACGGGCCGTATGCCGATGCGCTGAAGAAGTATGGGCCGAACACGTTGTTCTGGCGTCGGCTGCCGCTCAAGGAGATTCCCACCAAGGTTCAAACCTTGATTCCGCCCGAATCGATCCGTGGTGGTGTCGTCTTTATCGGCGACAACCTGCTGGACGTTCATTTGGCCAACGTGCCCGACTGGTTCAAGGACCGCCATCCGAACCTGGCCGGCTACCACGTCCTCGGCACGCAGTTGGCAGGCTACATTGCCTCTCGTTTGCGGGAGAAAGCCAAGGTCGGCAAGCTTCCCGGCAACTGACAGCTTGTAGCGGATTTCGCCAGAATTCCGATGCCAGCGCCGGAATTCTGACAAATTCCGCTACATTGAACTTGTCATCAAGTTACCTTTCTTCGGACCAGGAGCAGGGCGATGACGCTAAAAGCGGATGTCGTAGGTCAGCAACGCTCGGTTCTCAGTCGGCGTAGCTTCGTGAAAGCCGGCGTCCTCGGTACTGCGGGTCTATCGCTCAGCCAGCTGCTGCGAGCCGAGGATCGGGCGCGCGACCTGGGCCAATCGCCGCGCAAGAATTCCGTCATCATTCTTTGGATGCGCGGCGGACCCAGTCATATCGACATGTGGGACCCGAAGCCCGATGCGCCCGTCGAATTTCGCGGAGAGTTCGGCGTCACTCGTTCGCGCGTGCCGGGCGTTCTCTTGTCGGATATGTTGCCGATGACGGCTCGCATGAATCACCAATGGTCGATCGTCCGCAGCCTGCATCATCGCGAAGCAGCGCATTCCGCGGGCGACCAGATTTGCTTCACAGGCTATGACGCAGGCCGTGATCCGAGCATCAACTTTCGTCCTAGCTGCGGCTCAGTCGTGTCGCGTCAGATCGGGCACTTGACGCCCAACATGCCGCCGTATGTGATGATTCCACGGATGGTTCCGGGCACGAACTCGGCGTATCTTGGAGTGGCTCACAAACCTTTTGAGACGATGGCCGACCCTGCCGACGAGGGGCCGTTCCATTTGCCGAACTTCAACTATCAAGAAGGTGTGACGCTGGACCGCGTACGGGATCGACGCGAAATGCTGAGAGGCTTTGACAGCGTGCGCCGTGAGGTTGACCACAACGGCGTCGTCGCGGGCCTGGATCGCTATCAACATCAGGCCTGGGATATTCTGTCGTCCTCCGCCGCTCGTCGGGCCTTCGATCTGGACAGCGAACCATCGCACATCCGCGACCGCTACGGCTTTATGCCGGCTTGGGAGCCTGGTACTCCGGATCGCTGCGGCGCGCCGGCCTGGAGTCAACGCATTCTGCTGGCCAGGCGATTGGTGGAATCGGGCGTTCGGCTCGTGACAGTCGGTCTTGGCTGGTGGGACACACACATATTGGGTTTCGAGTCGCTTCGGCAAGGGTTCTTGCCACGCTGGGATCAGGCCTACTCCGCACTCATCGAGGATTTGGCCCAACGCGGCCTGCTGGAATCGACGCTGGTGCTCGCCTGGGGTGAGTTCGGCCGCACGCCGCGCGTCAACCGTGATGCCGGCCGCGACCATTATCCCGCCGTCTTCAGTGCCGCGCTGGCTGGCGGACCGGTTCAGGGCGGTCGTGTCGTCGGCGCGTCCGATTCGACGGGCGCTTTCCCCCGAAGCAATCCCAAGCGGCCTCAGGATGTCCTCGCGCTACTCTATCGCCACCTGGGAGTTGACGCCAGGGTGTGCTACAGCGACAACTCCGGCCGACCGCACTCGATCCTTCCGTTCGGCGATCCGATTGATGAGTTGTGCTAAAGAAAAACGACATTCCGCCAGCGTTGTGGATTATTGTACTTCGCGCGGGACGAAATGAGACTTTGGCGAGCCTAGCCGCGTAAGCGGCAGGTTTGCGGGCGCGTCAACCTGCCGCTTACGCGTCTAGGCTCGCCAATGCGCTATTATTGGCCGCGAGCAGTAGTAAGTAAAGGTACTCCGAACCACTGTTACCATCCAAGCATGATCCCAAGGGTTCGGAGTACCTTACCCTTGGGCTTGCGTTTCTTCTTGCCAGGAACCGCCCATGTCCTCATCCGTGCTACCCACTCGTCGCGGTCTGTTGACGACCGCCGGTGCTCTGACGCTCGCAACGGCAGCGAACGCCGCCGATTCGCCACCGGCAGCCCCGCGAGTCTATCGCATCGGCGTCATCTCGGCGTCGATCGACGGCAAGCCACAGATCACCAATGGCCATACCTGGCACTTCGCCCAGTATCTTCATCCTGAGGTCAACCTCGCCGCCATCCGCAAGTTTCTCGATCCCGGCTCGGCACGCATGTTTGAAACCTACCTGCGCAGCCCGCGATATACCTTCGATCAACTGCCCTTCCCCGACACGCGCATCACCCATGTCTACGCCAATCCCGCCGATGGGCTGGATCGCTACACCCAGGCCTTCCCAGGCGTCCGCATCGCCAAGACGATGGACGAACTCGTGAAAGAAGTCGATGCCGTTTGGTTGGGCGATGCCAGCGGCCGAGGCAACGACCATTACGAACTACTCGCCCCGGCGCTGCGCCGCGGGCTACCGTGCTTCTGCGACAAACCGATCGGCGGCACCGTCGCGGAAACCCAGAGGATCCTCGACCTGGCGACGAAGCACAAGGCCCCGCTCATGTCGGCGAGCATTTTTCGCTATCAGTTCGGCATGGAGCATGCCCTGCGCTTGCGCGACTCGACCGAGGTCGGCCCCCAGCAAGTCGGCTCGCTCCAATTCGTTCTCGCAAGCATGGCCGGCGGATACTCGCCAGCCGGCTGGTTCATCTACGGCCAGCATCCGATTTGGAGCGTGGTGACGTTATGTGGCGCCGGTGCGGAAGCCGTCACCATGTACGCCCGTGAAAACACCGCCCACGCCCTCATCACCTACAAGGACCGCATGCCTGCCGAGGTTTGGTATGGCCGGCCGGACATCGTCGGGCAGTATAACCACATCACCGCGTATTTCGCCCGGCGGACGTACGCCTGGACGCCCGCGATCGAAGGCGATTTCTGGTACGGCCATCACTACGAGATGTATCGCATGGCCCACACGTTCCGCGAAATGATCCGCACCCGCCGCGAGCCAGTCCCGCACCGCGAGATATTGGAGGTGACGGCCATCGTTCACGCCGGCGCCAAATCGCTCGAAGAAAAGAACCGCCGCGTGTTGCTCGAAGAGGTCATGCCGAAACGATAGGCGCCGTTTGCGATTGTGGGATCGCGGATCAGCGGAAAGCCAACAAGGATCACCCGCTCCCGACGATACACAGGTTCCGAAAACGAGCCTTCACGAAAGCCTGGCAAATGGGCATCGACGTTCGGCACGCGTCGATTGCCTACGGCTGCAATGTCGATACATTGATGAAGCACTGAGTCGCCCATTACGAGCAACAGCTTTCTGATGACGTTTTCACTCGGATAAACGAGAAAAATGTGAGCTAGGCGCGTGTCCGCGGTGTCAATACAATGAGCCTGGCGCGGAAACTATCGGCAACAAACGGATCCTAAACGAGACGGGCCGTGACTAATCGTGCCTAAAGCAGGTTCGACGCAAGCTCGAGGACGGTAAGATGATTCGGCAAAAACCTTGATTTTTTACCCCGTAGTGTAACGGTAGCACAAGAGATTTTGGCTCTCTTTGTCCTGGTTCGAATCCAGGCGGGGTAGTT
>CAMAUE010000203.1 GCA_945861245.1 Singulisphaera sp. GP187 | reverse complement strand
GTTTGACGAAGTTGTAGCCGAAGATACCGAAGCGTCGATAGAGTAGGATGGTGGACATGCGATCTCCTCATGGTTTGTTGTGATAACCCCATGAAATGAAAGCATGTCCACTTTTTCAATTACAGAATACGCGTTTTTCGGATGAACCGTCTTTGGCCAACGGGGAGAGTTTCACTTAGGGTCTTTCAGTTGATTACGCAACTTCGCCACCAAAGCTGAGCGTTGCGAGGTCGAACGCTTGGCGGATTCCGCCTCTTCGGCAACAGGTTCGCTGGGAGCCGGTTGGTCCGATGGCTCGGGGACGGGCGTATCACTCGGCGCCGGCACGGCAAGCACTCGGTCGGCGATTCCGACGGGAGCACCTTTGCCGAAGATCGCTTCGACTTCGTCGTCCTTCAGATTTTTCTGGATGGCCACGAAGGTAAGTTGGGAATAAGGAATAAGCACTACACGTCCTGAATCCTGCGTGCCAGCAAGTCGGCCGCGGATAATCATGAAATCCGGTTCGAGCTTGTCGATTCTTTGCACGACAATTTCCGATCCGGTCGTCAATCCCAGTGCCAGCGAGTCGTGCAGGTCGGCTGGGATACGCCGGAACATCGCGATCCAGGCTTGATTTCCGTCCATAATTCTCCACCACTTTGAATGATTCTTGGGTATAGTGTAGCTGAAATGCGACTGTGAATATTCTCTGGCGATTCGATTTATTCACGACGCGGAGCATCGTGCCACAATGTGGTGCTACGCTCCGCGTAGCCACGGTACACAATCCGACCATTCCATTTCAACCTGAGAACGAAAACTGTGATCCTCTCCAAGTTGAACGAATATTGGCCTGGCATCTGTGCCGCGGCGGCGATCGCGGGGCTGCTGATCCTCGTGATTCGCTACAAGCTGCACGCCTTCATCGCGCTCGTCGGTGTCAGTCTGATGCTCGGCCTCGCTGCGGGTTTACCACCTGGGCGAGTTATCGACGAGATCAGCAAGGGCATCGGCAACATCCTGGCCGATGTCGCGCTGCTGCTCGCTTTCGGTGCGCTACTCGGACGAATGCTGGAGGTTTCCGGCGCTGCGGAACTGATCGCCCGACGGATGATTGGTGCTCTGGGCCAAGGGAATGCATCTTTCGCACTGCTCTTGGCGGCATTTCTCATCGGCATTCCGATGCTCTTCAACGTCGGCTTCCTATTGCTAATCCCGATCGTTTGGCGCATGCAGCGTGAGACGAATCAGAGTTTGCTGCGATTCCTTTTGCCTTTCGTCTTTAGCCTTGGCGTCACGCATTCCCTGGTTCCGCCCCATCCGGGTATTGTCGGCGCGGTCATTGCGATTGCCGGTCGCGAAGAATCGAATCGGGTAATGGTCGAGACGATTATCTACGGCATCGCGTTGAGTTTTCCGATGGTGTTGATCGGCTGGTTCGGGCCGGGGCGAATCTGGGCCAATCGCCAATTCGTAACACCACCGGAGAACATGAGTATTGCCGACGAAAAAAAGGAGCCGCCGATCGCGAGATCGTTGACGTTGGCGCTCATCATCGTGCTCGCGCCGCTGGTGCTGAGCATCACCGGTTTCGGAGCGAAAGTATTGTTCGACTTGAACCGCCTGCCGGAGCGAATGACGTGGACCCTATTCGGCACCGACGAGATTCCCGTCTATTTCTACTGGCTTAATCACAGTCCTCTCGATTGGCTGTTGTTTTTCGGCAAGCCGACGGTCGCTCTGGGTGTGCCCACGGTGCTGGCGTATGTTTGCTACGGCACGCGACGCGGATGGTCGCACGCTCAGATGAGCAAAATCACCTCCGACTCGCTAATTGAAGTCGGCGCCATGATGTTCCTGTTCGGCGCTGCCGGCGGGTTCAAAGAAGTGATCGTGGCAACCGGTGTCGGCAGATTCATCGCTGGAGAGATGATGCAGCTGTCGCTCTCTCCAGTCGCCATTTCATTCTGCATGGCGGCGATCATACGCATCGCCCTCGGCTCGGCCACGGCGTCAATCCTCACAGCCTCTGCATTGTTGACAAGCCTCGCGGCGCAACGGCCGGGGTTCGAGACTCTGATCGTTCTTTCCGTTGCTTGCGGCGTCACCGTCGGCACGCAGCCTGCGGATAGTGGTTTTTGGATGCTGA
The DNA here is from genome assembly GCA_945861245.1 of Singulisphaera sp. GP187. GTDB lineage: Bacteria > Planctomycetota > Planctomycetia > Gemmatales > Gemmataceae > SIAQ01. Next base: position 6,990 of record CAMAUE010000203.1, on the reverse strand, counting down.
AAGAATACGGAAACCTCTCGACCAGCGATGTCATGCTCCGTATCAACGGCTGCCGCCTGACCATGGCCCTGAGCGGCTTGGGGATATTGCTGATCGTCGAGGCGTTCATTTAGATTTATGCTTCAGAGCCGAATGCGAAAGCGACAGTGTTTTCCGACCGTCGCTCACGCTCTGGCTTTGTCGGCGATCGTTGAGTTCTAACCTGCTGGCTTCGGGCTAGAGTGGAATGGTTCATTTTTGGCCGCGTGCAGTATATCCGGCGCTCAGCTGCCTTTCTTCAGGCTATTGCTGATCGCGCTCGAGGAAGCGTTCATATTTCCGCTATTCTGCTGTCCAACGTAGCCGATGGCGATCAGGCACACGACGACGATCAGCGAAATCATCATCAAATATTCCATCAACGTCGCACCACGGCGGCGTTTGTCGTTATTCTGGCGACCATTTTTTTGCTTCGGCGAGTCCATGCGAGTCGAAAGCAACATTACAAGGCTCCATGATTACGCGGTTTGTTTGGTGGAGGATTGTTCTTTGGCAGGGTCGGCGGGCTTCAACACAGGCACGCCGCGTTTTTGCAACTCTTCCAGCATCTTGTTGAAGTCGTCACGCAGGTCTTCAAGATAGTCGCCTTCGCGCAACTTGATGGGCCGAACCGGTTCGCCCTTAGCAATCGACTGCATGGTGGCACGAAAGCGCACCATGGGGCCGACCAGGCGATGAGTAAAGCGGATGGCATCCCAGGCCATCACCGGCACCAGAATGACGACGCAAATAAACACCGGAAGGTTGGCGCTAATCACCTCGACAAATTGGCGCGCCGGATCAATCGGGCCTTCCTGAATCATCTTCCAGACAAATAAGAAGTTGCAAAGGACGACGAAAAACAGGCCAAAATAAGAGCCGATACGTTTCGACAGATTCGTCTGGAACGGATCGACCCAAACCATTTTGCGTTCCTCTGCCATAAGCTGCCTCCTGTGTTCCTGAGAACAAATAACCAAGAGCGAAATGAAACACGCTTATGGACTATAGGTTAGGAATCTTAAGGTGACAAAATATTTCTTTGCAATTCCGAGCCTGGGCGCCGGCGAAGGGCTGCTTGGTGCCCTTCGCCGGCGCTCAGGCTCAGGCAATGCGTCAACCAATTCACTGTCACTCGCCATTGGCGTCCTTGACTTTCGCGAGGAACTCCAGGACGCTGAGCCGCATTTGCAAACGCGCGGTCAGACTGGCACCGCCATTAACACTCGCGCGGATGCGGCCGGTTTCGCCGGCGGGGAAGAGCGTTCGCGCCAGTTTTCGTTGTTCGGGCGTCTGTGCGATCAGCGACGCCATTCGTGCGATGTCGAAATCGAACAGCATCGGCACGCTCGTCGCTGGCGTTTTGTTCACCAGCGAAGCTTTGATCGTCGCCAGGGCGTCCTCGCCGAGTGCGAAGAAGACGGCGTCATTGCGGAAGGCGAAGTGCAGTTGATCGTCGCCGACAACGTCATCAATCACCTTCGCCAGCGCCGGCGTCTTGGGCACTTCGAGCCGATGGATCGAAATCGTGCCGACCTTGTCAATGTCGAGCTTGAACTTATCGCGTTGCTCCGGGGGCACGTCGTTGATCGCTTCTTTGAGTAGGTCGTGCAGAGCATTGCCGAGTTTTTCGCCATCGGTGAGTTTCATCGCGCCGAGAAACGTGTAGCGATTCTTCTTCGGTCCGATGGCCAGGGCGACGAGTTGGTATTCGCCTGCCTTGGCCGACGGCAGAATTGCTTTGAAGAGCGTATCGGCTTGCTTTTTCTTGAGCGGGTTTTGGATGCCGTCGAGGCTCTTCTCGACCGCTTCATCGATGACCGCGCCGAGCGACTTGGTCAATGTCTCAGGGAATGCTAGATGGATCGCACCGTGGAAGGCGGCGTTGTTCCCGGCGAGGCCGGCGAGCGGACTTTTCAGCTTGCCCAGGGCATCGATCGTCTTCGCGAACTCCGAGCCGGGCACCGGGAAAATCTGCGCCTGCACCGCCAACTCCTTCGTCTTTTCGTCGATGTCGAGGTCGAAGCGAATCTCTTTGGTTTCGCGGATGAGGCTGTTGCCGTGCCGATTGATGTCGCGAAGCAAAGCGATGCGAAACTGCTCCTGAGCCTTGGTTTCGTTCGCGCCGGTTTGCTTCTGGGCAGCGATGATCGCGTCTTCCAACTGGGCGAGGGCGATGAGCTTCACCTCTTTGGGAACCTGATCGACCTGGGCAACGAGCGAGATCGTCGCGTTGCCCCCGATAGCGAGAGCTTTGGCGGGATCGAGCAGATTCTTGTCACGGATGCTTTCCGTACTCAGGGAAGTAATGAAGAGATACTTGTGGGCGAAGCGGAAATAGACATCGACGTTCTTGTTCGTCTTGTAGGTGTAGATGTCGTCTTTGTCCTTGGTGATTTGCACGTCCAATGTGTCAAGCAGCTTGAGGAATGTCTTCTGGTCGGTGATCGGAACCAGCATGGCGCCGTTGATTTCGTCGATCGCTTTGCCGAACCGCACATAAGCGCCAAAGGCCCGGGCCGGATCGACGCCTTCGAGGCCCTTCACGCCGATTTTGCTTTTAACAAGGCCCTCGATTTGGTTGGCGACTTCCTCCTGACCGACGAGTTTTACGACCAGGCCTAGGTTCTGCATCAGTGCATTCAACGACTGCACACGCACTACCAGAGCTGGCACGGCAGTAGTCTTCTCACCTGCGTGAACAGGAGCCTTGGCGAGCAGGGCGGCAACGGCAAGACAGGCAAGCAAAACAATTCGACGCATCGAGAGGACTCCGTGAGGGTTTGGCCTGTCTTCCGCTTGCGGCTTAGCGCTCGCCTGGGAGATTCCAAACGCTAAGCCGCAAGCGGAAGACAGGATGAGTACGTCAGGCTACTTTAACCGATTTGCCAAGTTTTTGCAAAATCGTTTATACGACTTTGTCGATTGGTTCGATTATGCCAATAAATTCAAGGTTGCCGGTTGTAACGCCGATGATGAACCATGATGGAAGGTTTGATAACGACGGCGGCCCGTAATTTGGGTGGGAGAGTCAACCATGCGAAGCAGGTGGAAGAAGCTGTGCCAATGGGCGATCAGCGTGCTGAGCCTGACGATCGCGCCGATGTCGGCCCAGGCCCAGTTCGGACTCGGCGGCGGAGCTTACAGCCAGCTGCCGCCAACGCCCGCGGTTTCGTTGCGCGGCGAGGCTCCGCCCGGCCCGAACGATCCACCGCCGTTTACGATGAAGGACGACGGTCGCCCAAACGCCTTCACCAGCGTCATGGACGTGCAGCCACGCGATAGCCTGCCCGTGTTTCCGTCCTTTTTTAGGAGTGGCATCGATCGGCTGCGGCCAGGCATCTTGTTTCCGATCTTGACGCCAGCCCGGACGGCGGAGTTTCCGAACCCAGCCCAGGAATCGAACGAACCGGTTTCGCCCTTTACGATGCGCGAGGAAGGTGCCGCCAACGCTTTCACGAATTTGAAGGATCCGCGTTGGCGCGGCCCGGTCACTCACACTCTGAATGGAACCCGCCTACTCTTTACCGAGCTATTCAACCCGCCGCCGCAGGTCTTCAGTACGCACATCTTCAATCTGCGTGCCGAATACCTTAATTGGAAATTCACGAACGGCCCTCTCGCCGTGCCGTTGGTGACGACGAATAACCTTCCGACGATTGCAAGCTTCGGTCAGCTAGGAGACCCGGCCACCACGATCCTGTTGAATTCAGGCAATGTCGTGGACTACGGATTCGTGCCCGGCATGCGGCTCAGCGCGGATGTGACGACTCTCTTTACGCCGCCGATTGAACTGTCATACTTCTCGTTGCAGAGCACGAGGACTTTGTTCTCAGGCGGATCGCTGACGAATCCGACGCAACTCTTGGCGATTCCCTACCAGGATGTCGATACTGCATTCATCATTCCCGGCACGAATTCCGGAACGGAAACGGCTCAGTTGATCTCCGTCGCTCCCGGCGGCGCGCTCGGTGCTCAGGGCGGAACGATCGATATCACTTCCACCATGTCCCTTTGGGGGTTCGACGCCAACGTCTACCTCCCTATCGTCGAGTCCGACGTGATCGGCCTCCGCGTCATGGTCGGCTATAAGCACCTGACTTTTCGCGAGAATATACGAATTTTCACGCAGTCCGGCGGTACGGTCGGGGCTACCCAATTCAACGGTTTTCTATTGCCAGGCAGCACGTTCTTCAATCAAACCACCGACAACTTCGGAACGGTGAATTACTTCGACGGCGGCCAAATCGGCATCCGCGGCGCTATCAATCTCCAACGCTGGTCGTTGCTCGGTGATTTCAAGGTTGGCCTGGGTTCCAGCAATTATGAATTGAGTATCACCGGCAACACGGTGCTCGTGCCCCTTGCACCCAATCGATCCAGCCAAACGGCGAGCGGTGGTATCTTCGCCCAGAACTCCAACGCCGGCAACTTCTCGTTTTCGATCCCCTCGTTGACAATCGAGGCTTCCACGACGTTAAGCTATCAGGTGAATCAAGCCGTTCGGCTTTACGCGGGCTTCAATTATATGAACTGGAATATCGTCGCCCGGCCTGGCGACTTCATCAACAGCGTGATCGACGCCCGCCAGCTGCCAAGCTCCGCGTCCTTCAATAATGCGGTGACTTACAACGGTCCGGGCCAGATTTCGACCCTCACGCGGCGTGATCTCACCGTTACCGGCATTTTCCTGGGCGTCGAGATTGGGTTCTGAACCTGTTGGCGTCAGAGCCACGCACGAAGTAAGTGGTTTGAACTCACAGCATCCGCAAATTCGGATCACTTACTTCGTGCGTGGCTCTGAAACGATTGCCAAGGGAGGCGATCTCCCGTCGGTTGCGCGGCCGTAGACGAGGCAATTCGCCTCAGCCTGGGAACGGCAACAGCAACGTCGGTGCCACTTGCGGGTTCTGGTAAAAATTCAGAATTGGTCTCTGGTTAGCACCGCCAAGAGGAACGCCGAGGAAGTCAAAACGCACCGTGTCGTCATGCAGTGTCTTGGAATATGGTGCGACGACCTTCGGCGTCCCTGCGGAAACAGTCCAAGCTGAGAAGGGGGCGATTGGACTTTTCATTTGAAATTTCGTCAAATTGTGGGTTAGATTCGTCAGATTGGTTACAGCCGTTGCCCGATTGATAATGCCGAATCGGAAGGTGGGAATGGCGTTGCCCACCACGAAGCCGATTGTCGTTTGCGGGTCGAGGACATAGGCGAACATGCCGGCGGCATGAGCGGCGGCGAACGACGTACCAAACGCGTTATTATTCGGGGTGCCGTTGATGTTCTCCGAATAGGGATTGGCGAGTAAATTGGCCGCCTGACCTGCAAGCGGGATCGTCGATGTAATCGCATAACTGGCGCCGATCGCGAAGGTGGCGCTGAAGGGCGGGTTCGGGTAGCCTCCGGGAGCCATGAAATCAACGTTATTTGTGTTGCTATAAGGCGCGAGCGAATCATCGGGAGCCGAACCCCCTGCCCGACCATTGGTGTCGACGATTGCGCCGATCACGACCGCCTGGTTTGCCGCTGCGGGCGAGACGTTGCCGCTTCCGCCAAAGGAATCGAATAATGGATTGAAATTGCGATTACCCGATGGAGCGATCATTAGAACTCCGGCGTTGGAGGCGGCATCCACCTTTAGGTTCATGATGTTATCATTTACGCCCGTCTGGAAGGCCATCAGGCAAACGCGACAGGTACCGGGGTTGAGAACAAGGAAGTCGAGGGCGCGATAGACCGCTGCCGCGCTGCCGAAGGGCAGAGTCTGGGAACTGGAGCCGCCGAAAGGCGAACCCATCACCTTCATGTTGACCAGAGGCGCACCAGGATAGACGCCCACGACACCCGCACCAGCGGATCGGTCGAGTGCACCGACCACACCCGCGATGTGCGTCCCATGCCCGTCGTTGTCGGCTGGATTGCCGTTGTTGGTAAAGTCGAATTCCTTGACAACGAATAGGTCCGGATGCGTCTTGTCGATGCCGGTATCCATGACACCCACGGCGATCGTCGCCCCCGTGCTGCCGTTGACCGGGAGTCGCCCGGTAATCAGAGCTTGGCCCGCGGTATTCGTCGTATTGCGATATTGGCGGTATCTCGTCGTTGGTACGCCAAAGATTGTGGTCGTTGGTCCCGTTGCAGTATCCTGTCGGGAAGCCATGCCGTTTGAATAGACACGCTGGATATTCATCGGTACGGCGCAGGGGTAGACGAACGGTACGGGATCAATCTGTTTGACGGCTGGGTCCGTCGAGAGCCGCGAAAGATCCTGAGAATTGACGTAGAGAATAAATCCTGGGGTAACCAGGTTGAAGATATCGCCTACCTGTCCGCCAACGAGCGACGCCAACCGACTGGCATCGCCGACGGGGTTGCTGACCGAACCCGAAAAGCTGATGTAATACTCGCCGGGAACGTACAACGGCCTCGCGATCGGAGCGCTCATGGCCACCGTGGTCAGCGTACCGGTTTTGCCCGAGTTCGCCAATGCCTGATTCTTGGCGATATCCGCCTGCGATGCAATTCGATCGGCAAACTTCTTCGCCGACGAGAATGCAAAGAAACTCAGCGTCGATAGCGTCGAAATGATCGCGATGACCGTGGCGATTTCTACGATCGTCATGCCTGAGCGAACACTGATTTTCGATGACAACGGAAGTCGCATCTCGCTACCCTCACACAAAATCCAACGCCAACACAATCGGCGCAGCTTACGCCATCTTCACCACAAGAATATCTTAACAGACTGCGTTACGTAAAAGCAAACGGGTTTTTCACAAAAAACCTACAATATCATCGGCGTTTTGACAATGTGGCGGCAAACTAAGCGAGTTCGGCACATTCGGCACGCCCGCCAATAGGCCGCGATTACCGTAGGCATCACGCTCCGCGTGATGGTTTTGCATTGGGTCGGTACATATACTTCGCACGGTAGAAACTGACGCTTTTCCGAATCGATTAAAACTTTTCCG
>CAMAUE010000202.1 GCA_945861245.1 Singulisphaera sp. GP187 | reverse complement strand
AGAAAATCCCAAGCCGATTGAGACGATCCGAATCGGAGACATCCGCGGGTGTTGTGTAGCAATGGATAACGACAGGCTCATCGTTGACTAGCACACCACCCATCTCGTCATCGCGCCAAACACCTCGGGCCTTGGGAAACGCGGTGGCTCCGCCGTATAATTGGCCAAGAATCCCGAGTGCTTCGTCCACCCAGTACTTCTGGTCAATCGCCGTGGCCCCGTCGCGCTCGACGCTTGGGATAAAGAGGACAACCAGGACCGCTTTTCGGCTGACTTGTAAACCTGATTCGTCCACGCCCGCCTCCATTATTGGTATTTATAGATCGCCGTGAGCCTCTTCACAAGTCCAGGTTCAACGCAGACAGCGCCGCCAAAGTCAAACGGTCCCGGTTTGGATGTGGCTCATCTCGCTCATCCGTTTTGGCGTGAGCAACATGATCGACATCCACCGGAAAAGTTGCTCATGATGATTATGCCTTTTTGCATGAGCGCCTTACCACCGAATCGCCTGGCCGAGGCGGCGGCGGGATGAGCAGCACGAACATGACGGCCAAGCGTGAGCGGGGAATGCGAGCCTATCGCGTGATTTTGCACTTCGGCAACGCCTTTTGCAGCTCGGCAACGCCGGTGTCCGTAACCTCTGAACCGCCAAGGTACAGCGTTTGTAGGTTCTTGAGCGCGGTCAACTCCTTTAGCCCCGCATCTGTCACTTTGGCGAAGCAAAGGTCCAGCGACTGCAAGTTCTTGAGCCCGGCCAGCTCCTTTAGGCCAATGTCCGTCACATTTGTATCCCAAAGGTCCAGCGTCTGCAAGCTCTTGAGCCCGGCCAGCTCCTTCAACCCCGTGCGCGTCACCTGGGTGCTGAAAAGGTACAGTGCCTGCAAGCTCCTGAGCCCAGCCAGTTCCTTCAGCCCCGTACCCGTCACCTTGGTGCCCGAGAGGGACAGTGCCTGCAAGCTCTTGAGCCCGCCCAACTCCTTCAGCCCCGCGTCCGTGACCTTGGTGTCGGAAAGGACTAGCAACTGCAAGCTCTTGAGCGCAGCCAGCTCCTTCAGCCCCGCGTCATTCACATCAGTACCGAAAAAGTCCAGCACCAATGGCGACGACAACCTCGACAGCACACCTTTCCGGACCATCGAAAATCGAAAAGCGGGTATGTCGCCCGGCTCAACCTTGTCGAATGTAAATTCGGGGCCATATTTCCCCACTCGCATCCAGCCAACTTCGGCGCCAGCGGCTTTCCATTCCTTAACGACACTCTCGGGCAGCGGTTTGGGCAAGGCCTGCTTGTCCTGTGCCGATCCCGCCGGGCCGAATGCCAATAGGGCGAGAACAGCCAGGACGCACGTGAACCCGCGTAAACCTCGTGCTCGCAAAACGCACCTTGGGTGACAAATGGGAAGACACCATGCAATGCCCGAATTATATGCACCGGCACAGAACTGACGCGCCCCTCAAAAGGTGATTTCAGAGGCTGCAGCGTAAGCGAGGCGGCCTGAATGCCTCGCTTACGCTTCAGCCTCGGACGGAAAATTGTCTTTTGTCGGTCGCGTCGATGATGTTCAAGGCGCTCATCCCCATTTGCATGAGCGCCTTGCGCACCTTGTAGCGCCTTATCAACGGCATCGCATCGCCCGAGGGCAGGGCGTTTATCGCTGTACCTCGTAAACTGTCATGAGAGCAATTTGCAGGGTGTGCCAAGCGCCAGCGCAGACGCACCCTACAATGCAGTCACTAGCCACTAACCACTAGCCACTAATTATGTCTACCGCGAAGACGCAAAAATACGACGAAAGCTCCATCGGCATGCTCGAAGGACTCGAAGCCGTGCGGCATAGGCCTTCCATGTATATCGGCGCTCCCGACAAGAAGGGGCTGCACCATCTCGTCTGGGAGATCGTCGACAACTCCATCGACGAGTTCCTCAACGGCCACGGCGACGCCATCACCGTCACATTGCACAAAGCGGGCGATGCGGTCACCGTCAGCGATAACGGTCGCGGCATCCCCGTCGGCATGCATCCGAAGTTCAAGATTCCCACACTCGAACTCATCCTCACCAAACTCCACTCCGGCGGTAAGTTCGGCGGCGACGACGCTGGCTACATCCGCTCCGGCGGGTTGCATGGCGTCGGTTCGTCGGTCGTCAACGCTCTGTCTCGCAAGCTCGTCGCCACCATCAAACGCGATGGTTATGAATGGACGCAGACCTTCAAACGTGGCAAGCCCGTTGATAAGCTCGAACGTGTCGGCCCAAACCGGCTGCACGGGACCAGCATGTACTTCGAGCCGGACCCGGAAATCTTCCGCGTCACGCACTTCGACGCTGACTGGATCAAGACCCGGCTCGACGATGTTGCGTACATCCATCACGGCTTGAAGATCACGTTTCGCAACGAGATCACAGGCGAAACAATCGACCTCACCCATCCCGGCGGTTTGCCTGAGTTCCTCGGTCGGCTCGTTGCTGAGGGGCAGCAACCGGTCATCAATCCGCAGCCGTTCTATGGGTTGAAAGAAGGCGACGAGAAGATCGAACTGACGATGCAGTGGACCGAAGCGACCGACGAGAACTTCCGCTCGTACGTCAACGGCATCCGCACGTCCGACGGCGGCACGCACGAAGCGGGCCTCAAAAGCGGCGTCGTCAAGGCCATCCGCAACTTCATGGAGACCCACGATGTCAAAGTCAAAGGCATCGAGATCACCGCCAACGACATTCGCGAGGGCCTCATCGGCATCCTGTCGATCTTCATCCGCGATCCGCAGTTCCAAGGCCAAACGAAGGAGAAGCTCAACAACCCGGAGATCGCCGCGGTTGTCGAGGGGTACGTTCGGCCCGTTCTCGAATCGTGGCTCAATGGCAACATGACCGTGGCCGACCAGATCGTTGGCCGCATCGTCATGGCGGCGCGGGCACGGCTGGCATCGCGCGAGGCGGCCCAGGAAGTCAAACGCAAGTCGGTCACGTCACGCAAGCTTAACCTGCCCGGCAAGCTACGCGACTGCAAGGCGACCGATCTCGTACAGACCGAGCTCTTCATCGTCGAAGGCGACTCCGCAGGCGGGTCGGCAACGCAGGGCCGTAATAATCACACGCAGGCCGTGCTGCCGTTGCGAGGCAAAATCCTCAACTCCGAAGGCTTAACTCTTGCCAAGGTGATGAGTCACGAGGAGCTCTCGAACGTCGTCACCGCGATCGGCACGGGCGTCGGCGATTCGTTCAACATCAACAATCTGCGCTATGGCAAGATCATCCTGCTCATGGACGCCGACGCCGACGGACACCACATCACCACGCTGATGCTGACGTTCTTTTTCCGCTTCATCCCGGAGTTGATTCGCAAAGGCCACCTGTTCATCGCTCAGCCGCCGCTGTATCGCATCGACATCGGCAAGGAAACGCACTGGGCCCGCGACGATCCGCACAAGGAAGAGATTCTCGAAGAGATTTTGACCAAGCGCCCCAACGCCAAGCCGGACATCACGCGATTCAAAGGTCTCGGCGAGATGATGCCGAAAGTGCTGGCGGACACGACGCTCGACATCCGGAAACGGACGCTCTTGCGCGTGGACATCGAATCGCTGATCGACGCCGACAAGACGTTCACGGCTCTCATGGGCAAAGACCCGAGCACGCGGTATTCGTTCATCATGGAATCCGCGAGCCAGGTGGATGCGGAAGAGTTGGATGTTTAAGACTATCGCATGCATGCATCCATGTTTGCCGCTTACGGCTTAGCGCTCAACGTTGTGGTTTCTTACCATTGGCGCTACCGCGTTATTCCGCGCTCGTAATTGCGCCATGCGTTTGGAATTGAAACTGTTTCAGAACCGGTAGGTCAGGCACTCTTGCCTGACAGCTTGCATCAAAAAGTCAGGCAGGAGTGCCTGACCCACTGGTTTTGAAACGTTGAGCGCTAAGCCGCAAGCGGAGGAAAATCTCTATGCACCTCACTACCTATCTCAACGACATCGTCGTCTGGGCGCCTGCCAAGGTCAATCTATTTCTCGAAGTGCTCGGCAAACGGCCTGACGGTTATCACGATATCGCCACGCTGATGGTCGCGATTCGTCTTTACGACACGGTCATCCTTCGCAAGACCGACGATTTGACGCTGACCTGCTCCGATCAATCGCTGACCGTGGGGCCGGACAATCTGGTGCTGCGGGCGGCGAAACTGTTGCAGGAGCGAACGGGATGCAGACTCGGCGCGAGCATTCGGCTCATCAAGCGGATTCCGATGGCGGCGGGGTTGGCGGGTGGATCGACCGACGCAGCCGCGACGCTGGCGGGATTGAATCAGCTGTGGGGATTGAAGTTATCGAACGCGGAATTGGCGAGCATGGCGGGCGAAATCGGCAGCGATATTCCGTTTTTCTTTCACACGCCGGCGGCCTGGTGCACTGGTCGCGGGGAAATCGTCGCACCGGCTAAACTGCCTATTCCGCTCGATTTTGTGTTGCTTTGCCCATCTTTCGGGATCTCGACTCCCGCGGTTTACAAGCAGATTACCCTGCCTGCCCAGCCCATCATGGGTGAGGCGATCCGCGCTGCGGTTTCCAAAGGTGACGTTGATTCTATTGCGAAACTTTTGCACAATCAGCTCGAAGATGCAGCGGCGATAGTCGAACCGAGGATCGGTGACTTCGCCAAGATGCTCGCGGACACGAAGCCCGCAGGCAGTCTGATGTCGGGCAGCGGCAGCACGCTGTTCGCGTTGTGCCGATCTCGCGAAGATGCGACTTGCATCGCCGCCGAGTTGGCGCCGCAGATGAAAGCGCACAAGTTCCGCGTCATCATCACGCGGACGGAATGAATTTCCGCTTGCGGCTTAGCGCTCGAATTGTGGTTTCCTACCACTGGCGCTAATACGCTCATGCCAAGGCGCAACGACGCATGGCGCGTTTCGTTGAGCGCTAAGCCGCAAGCGGCAGGAAGAATATACCGCACCTGTGCCACAGCAATAAAGGAGTGCTCCTGTGGTTATTACCGAAGTCCGTATCAAGCTCATGGAAGACAACAACGAACGATTGCAGGCGTTCTGCTCGGTCACGCTCGATGACTGCTTCGTCATCCGCGACCTGAAGATCATCGAGGGAACCAAAGGCTCGTTCGTTGCGATGCCCAGCCGCAAGCTGACCGATCGCTGCTCAGGCTGCGGTTGCAAAAACCACCTGCGGGCCCGGCACTGCAACCAGTGTGGCCGCAAGCTCGATGAAAGCCGTGCGATGCGCGGGATGGAAAGCCGTGCGAAGCTACACGCGGACATTGCACACCCGATTAATTCGAGCTGCCGCGAGTCGATGCAATCGACGATCGTCAAAGCGTTCCAGGAAGAAAAGCTTCGCGCCAATCAGCCCGGCTATGTTTGCCGCTATGACGATTTCGACATCGAAGGCGAAGCCGGCAGTTACACCGATATCGTGTCGCAAATGGCCGAATCACGCGCCCAGGGTTACCGGACGGATCGGCCGCACCCACCGCACGGAACACATGCACCCGAAGTGGAAACGACGGAAAAGGTCGAACGCTTCGGGGCGGGGATTTTGTAGGGTTTTTCGCAATCGTGTCAGAGCCGCGCACGAAGTAAGCGGGAATGGCACGATTGCGAGGTCGTTTTCTCTGTGGGGGGGAGCAGCATGACTACCAAGAAGATACTGATGCTCGTCGGCGATTTCGTCGAAGACTACGAAGTGATGGTCCCATTTCAGGCGTTGCTGATGCTCGGCCATACGGTGCATGCGGTATGTCCCAACAAAAAAGCAGGTGAACGCATCCGCACTGCGATCCACGATTTTGAAGGTGATCAGACCTACAGTGAAAAGCCCGGCCATAACTTCACACTCAACGCGACCTTCGGCGAAGTTCGGGCTGAGGATTACGACGCCCTCGTCGTTCCGGGCGGACGCTCGCCGGAGTATCTGCGACTCAACCCTGCGGTGCTCGAAGTCGTGCGTCATTTTGCGGTGAAGAACAAGCCGATCGCGGCGATCTGCCACGGTTTGCAAATTCTCACCACGGCCGGCGTCGTCAAGGGTCGCTCATGCAGCGCGTATTATGCGGTCGGCCCCGAGATCACGCTCGCTGGTGGGACGTACATAGAACTGCCCGTCGATCAGGCCCATGTCGATGGCAACCTCGTGACCGCGCCCGCGTGGCCGGCGCACCCCGCCTGGCTGGCGAAATTCGTGGCGATTCTTTGATGTACCTTAGCGCTAGACCGCATGCGGAAAATCGGCATGCGCCGCTCCATTTCCGTGCACCTTTCGCGTAGTGGCATATCCGGACAAACCAGCAAAACCCGGTAAATCAGCAGATACCATCCGCGTTCCCGAAAAGTTCCACCAATTTCATGTTGCGTAAGTACAGAGAATCTCGACATCGGTCGATGCAAACTCTGAGGCGTGGAAAATCCGTTCGAGTAGAGCCACCGTGCCACCTGCCAATAGACTTTTCATTTGAAATATTGGCAAGTTTGAACATTCATCTGCGAGGAACGCAACATGAGCAAAACGTACCGAAGCAATCGGCAGGGTGGTTTCTGGATCGCCATGGCGGTCATTTGGGCTACTACCACAATTCCAGCTCACGCACAGTCGGAATTTATTCAGTCAACGCCGGTATCGCGTGAAGTCGTTCGACCGACGACTCCGACAACTGCGACCGCAGCCGAGGAAACGGCACCTCCGGTGTCGCCTGCCGTGTCGCCAGGCCCGATGTCGCTTGAGGCGTGCCTGGAGCTAGGCAATCGCCATCAACCCGCGATCGATGCCGCCCGTGCGAGTCTGTCGGCGGCGAACTCGGGCAAGCGCGGCCTCGATCGGCTGTTTATCCCGCGACTCTTCACGCCCGACCTCGGCATCCGCAAGCAACAAGCCTCCGAGGGCATCACCATTGCAGAGGCTGGTTTAGTTCAGGCGGAATGGGAAACTCGATATTCTATTACGCGGAACTTCTTCACGGTGCAATACATCCGCGCCCAACAAGAAGTCATTAACGATGTGCTCAGTAATCTGGAGAAGGGGACCGAACGAGCCAAGAAAATTTTCGGCGACGGCGATCCCGATGGCAAAATCACACGTGTCGATCTCGATTTTCTCGATGTGCAGCTTGGCCTCGTCGAAAAGAACAAAGCCCAAATCGATAACGGTATGCTCAAGGCCTTGGCGGCGCTGCGCGAAGCGATGGGCCTCAGCCACAATTATCCCCTCGAAATCGGCGCAATTGGTCTCCCGCCGGCGGTCAGAGAGGAGATCCAAATAGAGAAGGATAAAAAGGGCAAAGATGTAAAGAAGATCACCTTCCACCGTGTCTACAAAATCAATCGGGAGGATCTGATCCTCACCGCCTTGAGCAATCGTGGCGAGATGATTCAGGCCAGCGCGGCAAATCGCGTGGTGAATCTCGAAATCTCGGCCCAGAATCGCGCCCTCGGGTGGAGAGTCAACACCTTCGGCAGCGGTTCGGATGTGCATGCGAAACCGATTCCGCAGGGAATATTCAATAACGATTATCGCCCTGGCGCGATCGGCCTCGAAATAGCGCCGACGGTCGTAGGACGCAAGGCCGAGCGCGTACAACGTGTGACCGACTTTGCGGCTCGTTCCAGCGCTGTGGTTGATAAGACGACGAACTTGATATCGCTCGATGTCGAGGCAATGTATTTGAAGTGGCAAGAAGCGGTAACTCAGGTTGAATCGCTTGCTCGCGTCGTGGACAAGGCTATCGGATTGCCAAAACGCGTCCAGGAACTTAATCCGCGCGAATTCACGAGCACGGCAATCATTCAAGCGAACACCGTGGCAATTATGGTTCGCACGCAACTTAACGATGCACTGCATACCCACGCGTTGGCCCTTGCCGGGCTAGAACGCGCGACTGCCGGGGCGTTCCATATTTACCCCGTCCCCCCAGTCTCTCCTGGCGTAACAAATAAAACTCCCTGAAAATCGCTGGACGGCGGCGGATGTTCCGCTTGTCGCCGATTTCCATTTTTCCAACTGGCGTTGGGATGCCGATTTTGCCGATAACTCCAAGAGGCACAAGTCGGCCCCCAGAACTGCCATTCGGATTACCGACTGAACCTGCCGCGAACCCAGGATGATCCGGAGTTCGCCCCAGTAGCAAACGAAGGGTTTCGTTGCATGAAAAAACCACTCGTCGCCTCAATTCTCGTAGGCGTACTTGTCGTATTGGGTTTGCCAATTGGCCCGGCGCCACTTCGTGCACAGGGTGAGAAACCCGTGCCGATCGGGATGGCGAAAACATTCTTCGCGGACCTCCCGCCAGTGATCATTAGTTTGGTGAAAGCTCCCTTTGCGGATCTGATGAAGACCGCCACGGGCCTAAAAGGCGAGCTGCACACTGATTGCGATGCTTTCACGCTGGCCGATCAACTCGACAAGGGCACGATGCAGCTTGGCGTTTTTCACGGCCATGAGATGGCATGGGTACGA
Organism: Singulisphaera sp. GP187; assembly: GCA_945861245.1. Classification (GTDB taxonomy): domain Bacteria; phylum Planctomycetota; class Planctomycetia; order Gemmatales; family Gemmataceae; genus SIAQ01. The sequence goes on along the minus strand of CAMAUE010000202.1, from coordinate 796 downwards.
AAGAAACACCCAGATATCAAACCATTGTTGCTTGCCATCAATAAGTATCGTGAAGTCAGTAGCTATGTCATCGTTCATAAAGACTGCACGGCCAAGGGAATTGCCGATCTCCGAGGTAAAAAGATCGATCTTCCACTCGGGACCAAACAGCAATGCCGAGTGTTTTTGGAACATCACTGTGCTGACAATAATCAGTCCGACTGGCGAAAATTCTTTGGCGCCGCGTTGCACTCACAATCGATTGTAGCTGCACTCGACGATGTCGCGCGGAAACAAACCGACGCGGTAGTCGTCGATCATATCGCGTTCGAGTTGTACAAGTACGAACGCGGACCGGTTTACGAGAACAAGCTGCGAGTGTTAGCGAAATCAGAGCAGTTTCCGCCCGTCGCAATCGCCTACAAGGAAGGCGCGATTCAGCCCGATGTATTGAAGAAAATCAACGATGGCCTTCGCAAGGCGAATGAGTTTGAAGGCGGCAAAGATCTCATGCTACTTTGGCAAATCGAAGCCTTTGAAAGCGTGCCCCCTAGCTTCGAGAAAATGCTCACCGACACCAACAAACGCTACCCATCCCCACCAGCACGATAGCGAAGAAATGAGCGACGAGAGCCTGGAGCTCACTGCTTCCTGGCTCTCGTTGCTCAGGGTGCACGACAGCACTTGTAACGAAAACAAATGCACAATCACGAAAGGCACGAAAAAACGAAAGCTCGAAAAAATACAGTTCATTGTTTGGTAATCTTCTTTGCGCATAGCAATTCGATTTCCTTTCGTGATTTCGTCCTTTCGGGCT
>CAMAUE010000201.1 GCA_945861245.1 Singulisphaera sp. GP187 | reverse complement strand
TGGCAAGGGCGAGACTACCCAAAAAAGCCCACGGCGCCCAGCCACGAATCACCCATGGCGAAAAGGGTTCAAGGAGAAGGAATAGGGAAATGGTTGCGGACATTTCTAATGCAACCAAAATGGGGACATTTCTATTGCGTTGCGACATTTTCTCAAGATTCACCTTGACCGCGTCGAAATGATACGTTAGGCTTTACGTGGCAAAGTCACCGAGGCATACCGATGGATCTCCAGGAAGCACTGACACAGATATCCGAAATACGCGAGCACGTCGCGCGCTCGGAAACCTATCGCGGGTTTCGGGCGGCGCCGGTCGCGTTCTCCGGCCTTGTTGCCTGCGTCGCGGCGGTCTTCCAGGCGGTATATATTAGCGACCCCGCGGCGAATCTCCCGCTTTACCTCGGTTTGTGGGTCGGATCGGCCGTGGGTTGCCTGATCTTCACCGCCATTACGATGTATTGGCATTGCCTGAAATCGACATCGACGCTGACACGCTCCAACACGCTGCTCACCATCAGCCATTTCGCGCCTAGCGTCGTCGCCGGCGGCCTCGTGACCTTCGTGCTCTACCAAATTGACACGCCGTGCCAATGGATGCTGCCCGGCCTATGGGCGATTTTCTTTAGTTTTGGCGTCTTCGCGATCTATCGGCTTCTGCCAAAAGCAACGTTCGGCGTCGGTGTGTTCTACATGCTGGCTGGTGTTTTTTCGTTGATCTGGGCCCGCGATGCCAACGCCTTCTCCCCGTGGGCGATGGGCGTGCCGTTTGGTGTCGGGCAGCTGGTGGCGGCGGGTATCCTCTACTGGATGTTGGAGCGCAATAGCGATGACGACCAATAACAAAAAACCGACAGCCGATATTCCCGGCCGATTCGCATACGAAGGGCTGGATCGCGTCATTCATGAAAAAGCTCGGCTCAGCATCGTCACCTCGCTGACGACGCATCCCGCCGGCTTGCTCTTCAATGATCTCAAAGACCTCTGCGCGTTGACCGATGGCAACCTCAGCCGGCATCTGCAAATTCTGAACGAAGCCGGCCTGATCCAAATCTGGAAAAGCTTCAAGGATAATCGTCCGCAAACGCTCTGTCGCCTGACCGAGTTGGGCCGCAAACGGTTCCTGGAGTACGTGACGGTGCTCGAAAACGTCGTCACCGACGCGCTGAGCGCCGAGAAGTCCGCCGAGGAACTGGCGAAACTCTCGAAAGGCTGGTCCCCGGCATGAGGGCTTTTTTGCCGACTCACTTTTCCAGGCAAATTAATTGGGCAGCTAAAAATTCGTGATCTAGGGTTGTTTGACGCTCGCCTATTGCGGTTGGAATTTCGTTTTGCCGCTCGCGTGGCGCCTTGCGAACGCTAAGCCGCAAGCGGAAATGCGAAATGGGAAGAACTATCATGAATATCATCAAGGCGGACGTTCTGGGCATGTGTTTTGGCGTGCGCGACGCGCTGGCGATCATGGACGACGTGCGTGACCCGCGCGCCGTCACGATCCACGGCGAACTCGTGCACAACGAAAAAGTGCTCGACGATCTCGCCGACCGCGGCTTTCGTATGCTTGCCGAAAATGACCGCTTCGCCCTGCCGATGACCAATACCGTGCTCGTTACCGCCCATGGCATCAGCGATAAGGAACGTGCGCGACTCACCCAGGCAGGCAAGCAGCTGATCGACACTACCTGTCCGCTCGTCACCCGCGCCCATCAGGCCGCCCAGCGACTCCATGCCGACGGGCGGCATGTGCTCGTCATCGGCAAGCGCGGCCATGTCGAGGTGCAGGGCATTGTGCAGGACCTGACTAGCTTTGAAGTTGTGCAGTCCGTGGAAGAGGTGCGGGCTTACCCTTCCGCTCGGCTCGGTGTGATCGCCCAGACGACGACGCCCGAGCACCACGCCGACGCGATTCGTGCTGCTATTCGCGCGAGGAATCCGCACGCCGACATCCGTTGGTTTGACACGATCTGTCATCCGACAAAGGACCATCAGAAAGCGCTGGACCGCCTAATCGACCAGGTTGAAGCCATGATCGTTGTCGGTGGCTTCAACTCGAACAACACACGCCAGCTTGTGGTGCGCTGCCAGGAGCAAGGCCTGCCCGCCTATCACGTGCAAGGGCCGGAAGATTTGGAAGCGGACTGGTTCGAAGAAATCGAAACGGTCGGCCTGACTGCGGGCACATCCACACTGGACCGGACGATCAACGCCGTTGAGCAAGCGCTGTTGGCGATCGCCGAGCGCCGGCCAATGCTGGCGACGGTGTGACGGCTTATCCGAGCCGCGCACGAAGTAAGCGGTTGAAGTGTGCAGTCTCATTGCTTGCCGGGCGTTGAAGTGGCACTCGGTCGCCTCGCAAAGAAATCGGCGGGGATAAGCCCCGCCGAGTGCATTTGGATGGGCGATCCTCAAACCAGCCGCGTGATGCCGGGCATAGCGACTTCGGAGGCCGGCGGCCGCGAGTCGAACGTGTAGCCGGCCGGGGAGAGGTCTTCGCGGGAGTTTAGGGCCTGGTCCCACGTCACCATTTGGCCGGTGTAGGCGGCCTGCCGGGCCATGATCGCCATGAGAGTGCTCTTGGCCATGTAGTCGCCGTTGTTGATTGGGCGGGCGTTGCGAATGCTGGCGAAGAGCACGTCGTGCTCGGTCTGGTACATGTCGTTGGCAGGGCCTTCGTAGACGCGCTCGTTGGCATCGGTGCGGATCACCAATCCGCGCCGGCGTTCGGTCAGCAGGGCCGTGCCGCGTTTGCCCAGGGCGTGGCCGCTCATGTCATTTCGGCAACCGGTTTGCTGTCGGCAGTGGCTGAAGAGTTTGGCGCCGTTTTCCCATTCATACACGACGCTGAAATGATCGTAGATATTCCCGAAGTCGGCGCCGGTGCGCACCTGGCGTCCGCCGGTGCCGTAGCAGCGGACGGGATAGACGTCGCGCATCAGCCAGGCGCAGACGTCGAGGTAGTGGACGTGTTGTTCAACGTTGAAATCGCCGGACAGCCAGGTGTGGTAGTACCAGTTGCGCATCTGCCGGGTCATGTCGGTCGCTCCTTCGTGCCGTCCGGGGGTCCAGATCGGGCCGCGCAGGTCGTTCGCTTGCATGGCGACGATGTCGCCGATCGCGCCGTCGTGGATGCGTTGCACGGTGTCCTTGAAGCCGTTGTCATGGCGAAGGCACAGGCCGGAGACGACCGAGAGATTGCGGCGGCGGGCGTCGGCACAGGTTTCGAGCACCGAGCGAACGCCGGCGGCGTCAACGGCGCATGGCTTCTCGGCGAAGACATGTTTGTTCGCCTGCACCGCGGCGCGAATATGGATCGGGCGAAAGTGCGGCGGCGTGCAGAGCAGCACGACATCACACGACGCGATCACTTGGCGGTAGCCATCGAAGCCGACGTGACGGCGAGCAGCGGGCACGTCGATCTTGTTGGCGATCTCGCGGACGTTCTGCAAGCGCGTCAGGCTGCTTTGCAGGCGATCATCGAAGGCGTCGGCCATGGCCCAGAGCTTGACGTTGCGGTCGGCCTTGAGTGCTTGCTCGGCAGCGCCGGTGCCGCGACCGCCGCAGCCGATGAGGCCGACTTTCAGTTCGTCGCCTCCTTGCGCGTGGGCGTTGGCCGCGATGACGGATGTCGCGGCGAGAGCGGCGGATGTTTGGAGGAACGTGCGGCGAGTGGTGTCATTTGGTTTCATGGCGGAATCCTTGTTGGTGTTCATTTTGGCAGATCCTGGAAGAATTGGGCAATGTCGAAATTAGCGATTGACCGAGCTAAAGACGCGGGACTGACTCCATAATTGTTTGTGGCGTTTGGGTTGGCACGCCATTTTCGCAGTAGTTGGATCATTTCTCCGCTGCCCCGTGAACACAGCACTGCCGTAAGCAGCGCTGTGTTTCCGAGTTTGTTCTTTACATCAACAACGGCGCCTGCCTCCAGCAGAATTCTCGCCGCATCGAGATTTTGCTGCTGGGCCGCAAAATGCAGTGGAGTGAAACCGTGAGTGTCCTGGAGGTTAATGTTTTGTCCCGAGCGAATCAGTTGGCCGACCAAATCTACATCATTGTCCGCCGCGGCGTAATGAAGCTTGCTCCTGCCTTCCCTGCCCAATTCTTCGTCAGCAACATTCGATCCGCGAGTCAGGATGAATGCAAAAGCTAATACGACACAGAGGACGAGTAGAAAACCAACAACCATCTTGATTTTCCTCATTGTTCTCAAGACCATGCCCCGATTGACTCCTCGCCGTAACCGACAGCATCCGTTTCAAAAGTGTGACATGCAATCGTCACAGCTTCGGCAATCGCTTCCTTGCTTACATCGCCATCCCAAGCTGCCGAAATCGCGTCCCACGAGATTCCTTTCGCGACACGCTTGAGTATCTGTGACACCATGATCCGCGTACCGACGAATGTCGGTTTGCCGTGGCAGATTTTCGGGTTGGCGACGATGTAACGGCCGAGTTGTATCTTGGGTGGCTTAGGCATGGCTATACTCATACTCCTCCGAAGCGTGGCTGCACTTTTTTCCTAGCATCGGTTGCATATTTACTTTACCGTCGATCGTACGGCCGAAAGTTCATATCAATTCCCGTAAATGAGTTATTTGAGATCCTATTTCGTATCGTTTGTTCAGCGTCAGGATGCGCCCTGAAGTTCAAATTTCATCCGGCGCGGTTTACTCTCGACTACAACCCGCCCGCCAACCGCAGTGTAGGCGCGAAAGAGCTGATCGAAGGATACGTCAGGGGCTGCTCGCTCGATCTTGGCCACTCTTGGTTGACTTGTTTTCAGCCGGAGAGCGAGGTCGGTTTGCGACAAGTTCATGGCCTCACGCAGCCGGCGCACCGCGATCGCCATCTCAACTCTGGCGTCGAGCAATTGCTTTTCTTCATCTGACATTCCTAGAAAATCGGCTGCGTCACCAAATTTCCATCCCGCCGCCTCCAGTGCCTTGCGTTTCTTGGCGTCCATTGTTTGCTCCTCTGCGTGTTCGAGTCCAAAGGTCAAGCGTGCCACTTATGCCGCGTCATAGCCCTTCAGACGTTTAATGCATCGCTTGATAATTTTGTCTGGGATAGCTCTGGTTTTCTTGGCATATACCTCAAGGATCAAGACTTTCGTCGGATCGACGCGGTACATTATTCGCCAATTGTGGTCGCCATCACGAATGCGCAATGCTCCGCAACAAGGGCCGACGATGGGAAGGAGTTCTGCTTGTGGCATGCTGAGCGATTCCCCACGCTGCAGGAACCGAATGAGCATGCCAGCTTCCTGTCGTCCTTCGGGCGTGAACGGCGGCGTCTTGATCTCTCCCTGCAACCAGACAACTTCCTTTTGTGATTGCGCGTCTACTTGGTCCGACACGTGTCTTGCCATCGGATTCGGCTCCTTTGAGGGACGCCAATCGAGTCAGTGTATACCATATTCAGTATACATCAATTGAGCCTTGAAAAATCATTCGTCATTTGATTGCCTGAATCTCAAACCGCCGAAAGGCGATCTCGAAGCCTTCCGTTTGCAACAGGATTTTGCCCGCCGCCGGGAACACGTCGAACGCTTCGTTCACCTTGGTGCCGTTGACGATAATTTCGATCTTTGAACCGCGGCAGATGCATTCGACCTTGGTCCAGTCGCCGAGTTTGCTTTCGACGTCGTCCTTGCCGTGAGTGTCGAGAAGTTCCTTAAAGCCAGCTTCGTGTTTGTGCCACCAGAGTTGGCCTTTGGTGAAGGTGCGGACTTCGCCGCCGTTGCTCCAGCGTGGACGTTTGTCGGAGCCGAGGACGGTCTCGGCCTTGAGCGCCACGGGAATAACGTCGCCCTTCGTATCTTTACCGCGAATGGTGATGAGATCTCCGACGCAGCCTTGCGCGAGTTGGCATTCGATGGACGCCATCCAGGTGCCGCCGGCGCCGCCGTCGGGGCCGGTGGCGTGCAGCAGGATGCCGGAGTTACGCACGTGCTTGCCGCTGTCGGTTCGTTTGCCCCATTTGTATTCGACGGTTAAGTGATAGTCCTTATAGTATTTTTCCGTAGCTACGTAGCCGAACCCGTCGCCGGAGAGGTGCAGGATGCCGTCCTTGACGGTGAAGACCTTGCGTGGGTCGTCGCGTTTGGTGTCCTTGAGCCAGGTGGTCAGGCCGGTCAGGTCTTTGCCGTTGAAGAGTTGGATCAACCCGGTCGGCGCGACGGGCGTGTCCTGCCCCGCAACATGAGTGACGGCGAAAAAGAAAAGTGCCAACGTGCAACCAATTAGCCTGCGCATGGATTCAGCCCCCTTGAGTTAATCTGATCTTATCCGGTAGGTGTCGCAAATGGAAGCGAAAAGTGATTCTCGGACGGAGAAGCCCACGCAAAGGCGCAAAGGGAGGTGACGATTTATTTCAAATATCAACGGAATTGTTTTTTTCTTCGCGGCTTTGCGCCTTTGCGTGAGCTACCTCGTCCACATTCGTGCCGCCCTGCGAACGAAACAGCAGCGACAACATCGCGGGCAGGCGATTGGCGGTTTCTTCGTCGCGCATGTCGGCCAGGCCGAGCGCCATCGTTTCGTGCGGTTGCGCCGGCGCCGCCAAATACGTTCCCAGTAAGTAATCCCACCACGGCAGATTGAAGCCGAAGTTTGTGTTCGATTCCTCGGCGTGCACTGAATGATGGATGCGGTGCATGTCCGGCGTCACGACGACCAGCCGAAGCATGCGATCCAGCCAAGTCGGCAACTTGATGTTCGCATGATTGAAGATCGACGTCCCATTGAGCAGAATCTCAAACACCAGCACGGCGATCGGCGGCACGCCAAGCGACACCACGGCCACGAACTTCACGCCAAGCGAGAGCAGAATCTCCAGCGTGTGAAAGCGCAAACCCGTGGTAACGTCCAGGTCCAGATCGGCATGATGCACACGGTGCAAGCGCCAAAGCATCGGCAGCGCATGGAACAACACATGTTGCAGATAGATCACGAAGTCCAGCGCGATCACCGCCAGGACGGCAACTAACCACGCAGGCAGATCGACGTTGTTGAACAGACCCCAATCCTTCGACCGCGCAAAATCCGCCAAGGCGACCAGGCTCAAAGGTGCGGCGAAACGCATCACGATCGTATTGATTGCAACCAGTGACAGATTGCTCATCCAACGCTTTGCCTTGTTGGCAACAAGCGCTCGGCGTGGGATCGCAAGCTCGGCAGCTGCAAATAAACCGAAAAGGATGACGAACATAAACAGACGTGTCGAATCTTCGTGATTCATCAGGACAACCCCACTGAAAACGACGGATGCTGTTTTCCGCTTGCGGCTTAGCGTTCAGTGTATCCCACGCGAGCGCTAAGCCGCAAGCGGAAAACGAACAATTTGCTAATTACCCAACACGTTTGCTCGACGGCGGCGCGTCGAGAATGTCGAGAAAAAGGCGTGCGGGAATCGGTAAGACACGTCGGCGATCCCAGACGACAAGCATGTCGCGCGTCAAGTTCAAGCCGGCGATCTCGATAGTATGCAGCGTGCCGGCAGTGATCTCCTTCTGCACAGCGCGCGTGGAGAGGACCGCCACGCCCATGCCGCGCTGGACCGCTTTCTTGATCGCTTCATTGCTGCCGAGTTCCAGCGCGATGCGGAGGTCGTGAAGCGATTGGCCTGTCTTCGCGAGTTCCTGTTCAAAACAGGAACGCGATGCCGACCCGCTTTCGCGCACGATCAGCGGTTCGCTTGCCAACTGTTTCAGTGTTATTCGTTTCTTGCCAGCCAAGGCATGTTTCGCTGACACGATGAGCGCCAATTCGTCGCTGCCGAACACGCGAAATTCGAGGTTCGGGCTATCGCTACGGCCACCGACCATGCCGAGATGCACGTGGCCTTGTTCGACGAGGCCGAGCACTTCACGGCTATCGGTGATGCTGGCGCGGACTTGCACGTGCGAATGTTTTTCTTGAAACTTCGCTAACAGATCCGGCAACAGGTGTTCGCCAGGAACGGAGCTTGCCGCGAGCAATAACTCGCCGGTAAGCGGTTTGACGAGTCCGGTGATTTCGCCGATGGCTTCGCGGTGTAGGGCAATGATTCGCAATGCGTAGCCGTAAAGGCAGTGGCCGGCGTCGGTCAGCAACACATGCCCGCTCTGGCGATGAAACAGCGAGCTTTTGAGCGATTTTTCCAGTCCCTGGATGCGCTGGCTGACTGCGGCTTGCGTCAAGCCGAGCGCTCGAGCAGCGCTGGTGAAACTGCTCAACTCGGCGGCCTTGACGAAGGTTTCGAGGTGAGGCAAATTGTCAGTATCGCTGGCGGCCATGGCGGATGTGCTCGTGTGCTTCGTTGTGGGTCTGCCCGAAAAATTCACCACAGAGAACACAGAGACCACGGAGAAAGGAGAGTAGAGAACTCTAACGACACACAATAAAAGGAATTTCTTCATTCCGTTGTAACCTAAAAATAATTCATATGGAACAATTCTCTCAGTTTTTCTCTGTGTTCTCCGTGATCTCTGTGGTGAGTTTCTCGGCCCATAAATGCGAAACCGCCGCGATGATGTGTGTCACCGCAGCGGTTTGGGTTAATTCGTCCAACATCCTCAGAGACGTTGGTAGCTTCCGTAATTTCACGATTCTCGTTCCACGCAAGAACGCAGTAACAAGAATTGCGGAATTACTTGGGAGCTTCCGTCTTCGCTTCCTTCTTCTTGGCAGTGGTCAGGATCTTCGGAATGTCTGAGACAATCGCGTCGATCGCTTTGCTGGTCAGCTCGCCCTTTTTGAAGGCGTGGTTGGCAGCAACTTTACGCTGATTGTACAGTACGACGGTGATGTCCGCATCCTTCGAGACGCCGTACTTGTCCGGACCGGCCGGGTTGTCGATCGACAACACGATGTTCTTGAGGCCTTCCTTCGTGGCAAGGGCCTTCAGCTTGTCTTCGAGCTTGTCGTCGTCGGTGCAGAACACGACGAAGCTGCCCATCTTGGCGGATTTGTTCTTGGCGGTCTCGGCGTCAATTTTCTTGACCAAACTGGTCAAGGAGTCGCTTACTTCGCGTGCGAAGATCATAGCGACTGGGTTGCCACCGTTGCTTCAGACGAGGCAATGCTTTTTGCCAGCTTGGCCACCCGTTACATTCAACGGATGGAACGGACCTGGAAGGATTTTGCCCGTTTGCGGGCCCGACTGCAGCGCACCACCGGCCGTCACGCTGGCAACAGCCAACATGGCGACGGCGAACGCGCCCAATGCCATACGATGTTTCATTGTGGAAACACCTCCTGTAAAATATAATGGAGAATCTACTATACCGAACCATCGGCAAGATTCTTCCCTCAGAATAAGACGAACGCGTGCGCCCGGAAATTCGATTTCCATTAATAGCTAACGGACACGTCATAAGTAATTCTTATACGGCATGGAATGCAT
>CAMAUE010000200.1 GCA_945861245.1 Singulisphaera sp. GP187 | reverse complement strand
TTGAGCGAAATCTTGCAAATTCTCAGCATCACGCTTTTCGAGAAAAGCGAGCTTTTTACCGTGTTAAACGCATTCGGCGAACAAGAAGAAAAAACGCCTAGCCATAAACAGTTGACGTTATTCGACATATAACCGGACAGTAGTGATCTCGATTAGGTGAATGCAATGACCGGACGCATTTCTGTCTTAATATCCGTTCTGTTATTCGCTGTCTCCTCCATCCACGCCGGCGAGAATTGGCCGATGTGGCGTGGCCCTACCGGCATGGGCATCTCCGACGAGAAAGGCCTGCCCACGACCTGGGGCGGGAAGACGCAGGAGAACGTGCTGTGGAAAGTGGCACTGTTCCCGTCCGAGAAAGGACGCCGCGATCAGAATCAATCCAGCCCGATCGTTTGGGGCGAACGCGTCTTCGTCACCGTCTCCTATTGGCCCGAAGACGTAAGCGAGAAGAACTTTCCCGAACATCATCTGCTCTGCTTTGCAACCAAGGACGGCGTGAAACTCTGGGACACGCCGATCGAACCCGGCCCGTGGAAGTTAACCGATCTCCGCGGCGGCTACACGGCGCCGACGCCCGCAACCGATGGCAAGCACGTCTACGTCGCCTTTGGCTCGGCTGTCGTGGCAGCCGTCGATTTTCAGGGCAAGCTCGCCTGGCGCAAGGAAATCAAGCCTTACGATTTCGATGTCGCCTGGGCTTCCAGCCCGATCGTACACGATGGTGCCGTCATCGTCGTTTGCGATCAGATGCGGGGAAAGAAATCATCCGTGATCCATGCGTTCGAGGGAACCACCGGCGCCTCGCGCTGGGAGAAGAAACGCCCCGATATCGACTGGACACATAGCACGCCGATCATCGCCAAGATCGCGGGAAAACTTCAACTCGTCGTGGCTACATCCAACGGGCCGCAGGGCATCAATCTTGCGTCGGGCGAGGTGATCTGGTCCGCGCAGGTGGGCCAGCGTGTGGGCGATACTGTGTCGCCGGTTGTGTCAGGCGACGTCGTCTACGTCGATTCGGGCCGCGGCGGCATCGGCGTGACGGTGAAGGCGAAGGGCACGGGCGATCTGTCCAAGACCGGGTTGGGCTGGAAGAGTCCCGCCCTGGCTGAGGGCTTCTCCTCACCGCTCGTCGTTGGCGGGCGGATGTATCGCCTGAACAGTCCCGGCGTGCTCGGTTGTTGGAATTGGCAATCGGGTAAGGAACTGTTCAAGGAACGGCTCGAAGGCGTCGATCCCGCCATCAGCCCGATCGTGACGGCCGATGGCTTGATCTATTGCGCGAATTCGAACAAGAGCTATGTCCTAAAAGCTAGTGCGAAGGCGGAAGTGGTAGGCCGCGGCGAGCTTGGCGATCCGAGCCGGGCGTCCCCCGCTATCGCTGGCGGGCAGATTTATCTGAAGGGTTCGCGCTACCTGTATTGCGTCGGGAAGAAGTGAATTGTTTAGCCGCTCGCCTTTGGCGAGCGCGGACTGCGCGTCATGCAATTGCAATCCGCAGGTCCGCGCTCGCCAAAGGCGAGCGGCTAAACAATTCACCTCACTTCTCGCCGCTCTCGATCGTCGACTGCAAGCCATCGATGAAGTAGCGATACCCGCGCCGTTGCAGCATGCGGCCGATGCGGCGGTGCGGCCAGGACCAGAGGCGTGCGCCTTTGAGAATGAGTCCGCCCGCGTGAACTGCCGCACGCCGGCACCAACCCCATGGCCCGGCATTGTAGACGATCGGCGATTTGCTCAGCACCAAGGGATCGTGGAACGGCTGCCCGTCGACGAGTTGCAGCCCGAAGCGTCCGTAGAGATGCGCCAGGCTGCCGCTGTGTCGAACGTTCGACGCCAAGTGCGTGGGAAACTCGGTATCGACGGCAAAGAACGGCGCGCTGACGATCAAGATGCCGCCGGGCTTCAAGCATCGCGCGAGCCTTTCGACCAGGCTCGCCGGATCGGGCACGTGCTCCAGCACATCAAGGCATACGATCGCATCATACGCTTCCGCAGGCAACGCATTCAGATCGCGGCGTGATTCAAAGGGTAGCCCCGACGTGGCGAACAACGCCTGTGCGAATCGCTCGCTCAACTCGCCGAGATCGCAGTACGTCACGCGATGCCCGGCTTGCGTCAAGAATAAACTGTCGCAGCCGATGCCGTCGCCATAAGTGAGCACATCGAGCGAAACCGCCGGCATCCGCGCCAGCACGCCATGCATCCATTGCCGAATCGCGACTTTGTTGGCGTTGCGATTCCAGGCGACCAGTTCGTAAAGAAACGCATCGGTCTGTTCGTAGAATCGCACAAGTTCGTCGGTCCAGAGGTACGGCTCGATGCGCGAACGCAGCATGGCGGCATTGACGTTGGTGCCGATCTGATGCTCTTCCGCGTACAGACGTTCGCAAACCTCGGCGACGGGCCGATTGGTTAGCTTGGTGATAACGTCCACCAGCCAGGCGTTGTCCGTCAATGGAGCGAGCAGCGGATCGGGTTTTAGGAAAAAATTGCCTCGGGGAAGAACCGTCATTGTTGATGAACTCGCAGGGATAATGCGGATTGGACGGAAAGCCTCAGCGTTGGCGTCCCTGCAACTGGCTTGGAGATTAGGATATTGATTATTGTAGACGCGATGAGGAGAGATTCACGATGGTCCGAATGGTTGGCGGCGGAATTGCCAGGTCGTCCCATCGTTGCATTCGATCCGCGCGAAGCCGTGCAGACGGTGGCCATGAAACATCCAGGCGTTGGATTCGAGGGCGTCAAAAGTCCCACTATCCCAGCGTTTGACACGGCCGCGATTACCGCTCACTGGGCCTTCGTAATCCAGATACACCAAGCGGTGGTTGTGCAACGGCTCGGCGACGATCGCACAGGCCGCTGCCGTCGGCGCTTCCGCCAATCGCCAGGTACGCAGGACGCCTCCTGCTTCCAGCATCAAATCCCAGTGCAACACCGGGTGATCGTGCTCTAGAATGACAAATCGCGGCATATGCTGTTCCATCGTCGTCAGAGCCACACACGCAGTAAGTGGTTTGAGCGCACTGCGATGGAAAATTCAAACCACTTACTTCGTGCGTGGCTCTGACGGATTCGTAAATGAATCATTCTCATCGCCGGCTTGCACCTTCGCTACAAAATCGCAACTTCAATGCTGATGCCACCGACAAAAGTCCGACCGAGGCTGAAGAGGCATTCAGGCTGGCTCTGATGCCACGGACAAAAGTCAAATTTCCGTCCGGGACTGAAGCGTAAGCGAGGCATTCAGGCTGCCTCGCTTACGCTTCAGCCTCGGAAATCTCGTATTGTCGGCAACTTCAATTCTTATGCTCACGCTCCGACATTATCTCAACTCGTCATAAGATGACCATGTGGCATTTGGGCATTTTTCCTATCCCTCCAGAGGTAATTCAATGCGTATCACGCTCTCTATTGTTTTTGGATTGCTGTTCCTGACGTCTGATATCGCCCGCGCTCAAGGCGACAAGGACGTCAAGCCCGTCAAGGTCGGCCTCTGGAACCAACGCGCTCCGGTCGGCGATGGCAAGTTTCAGGAAATCGAAGTCTGGGTTACCGTCCATCACGCCAAGAAGCCGAACGGCGCCGCCATCGTCATCTGTCCCGGCGGCGGTTACGGCGGACTCGTGACCGGCGCCGAAGGACACGGCATCGCCCAGTGGCTGAATCGTCACGGCATCGCCGGCGTCGTGCTCGAATACCGAATGCCCAAGGGACGATCGATGGTCCCGCTGCTCGACGCGCAACGGGCGATCCGGACCGTGCGTGCCAATACTAAAGCGTGGAACATTGACGCCAATCGCGTGGGGATCATGGGTTTCTCCGCCGGCGGGCATTTGGCCTCCACGGCGGGCACGCATTTCGATGCCGGCAGTGCGACTGCCGTTGACCTCGTCGAACGGCAAAGCTGTCGGCCTGACTTTATGGTGCTCGTCTATCCCGTCATCACGATGGGTGCCAAGGGTCACGGCGGTTCGCGCAACAATCTGCTCGGCAAGGACGCGGATGCGAAGCTGGTTGAAATGTTCTCGAACGAGAAACAGGTCAATGCGAAAACGCCGCCGGCATTTCTCGCTCACGCCAAAGACGACGGCCCCGTGCCGCCCGAGAATAGTCGAATGTTCTACGATGCCCTGCGCAATCACAAGGTGCCCGCGGATTATCTGGAACTCCCATCAGGCGGGCACGGCTTGAATGGCTACAAAGGCCCGATGTGGGACGCCTGGCAAACGCGCTCGCTAACCTGGCTGGCGGAAATGAAGTTCGTGCCGAAGCCTTAGTGAAGGCCCGTTTACGTTTAGTGCCCGCGTGATACCTTGCCGACGAGACATCACGCGAGCGCTGAACGTGAACCAGCGACTCAATGATTATGTAAGAACTCGGAACTGTTCAGCAATGCCCAGTAGATGTCGCTGACGGCATCGCCGAGGTTCTTCGTCGCGCCGCCGCGTTCGAGGTATGGAACCAAGCGGGCGATCTCATCAGGTCGGGCTGGCCGCGACAGCACCATGCGATAGAGCGACATCACGCGTGCCGGATGGCCATCGCGCAGGTTCGGATTCGCGAGCGTTTTCAGGTCTTTGTTGTTGGTTGCGTTCGTCCGCTTTCGCAGAAATTCGCCGTTCATCATGAAAAGCGCTTGTAAGATCGACGTTTGCGGCTCGTAGCGCCGATCCTGCATCGGGAACTTCAACGCGAACTTCGCGCGCTCCGACTGTTGGAAGCGAGGATCGAAAAACTGCTGCGGCTGATTGGGTTGGCCGAGCAAGGATCGACGTGTTTCAATCTCGTGCGGCGACACCGTGGCGACGACGACACTATCGAAGATTTGCTCCGGTGAGAGCGAGCGGATCGGCATACGGACGAACAGGTGGTAGTCTTCCTTGTCGGCAAGCTTTGCGCCGCCGTTGCCTCGTTGGTAGGCCTGCGAATGTACGATCGCGCGAACGAGGAAGCGGGCGTCGAAATTGTTGGCGACCAGCGCTTTGGCCAAATCGTCGAGCAATTCGGGATGCGTGAGCGGAATATCGTCGCTCGGCTCATTGATTGGTTCCAGAAGACTGACGCCCATCAGGTACGACCAGACATGGTCGGCCATCGTTTTCGCGAAATAGGGATTCTCCTTGGCGACGATCCAGTCGGCAAGCGTTTTGCGTGAGTTCGTCGAGCTTTCCCAGTCGGGCATTTTGCCAGTCAGGAATTTCGCCTTCACGACGCGCTCTGTACCTGGGATCAGGATCTCACGACCCGGCGTGATAGTGGGCAGCTTCGCCGGTGCGGGCTGATTCGGCTGGCGGATGATTTGCGGTGTCTGGGAATAGAACGCGGCGAATTCCCAGAATTGGTCCTGCTTCCACTTCGCGAACGGATGCGCGTGACATTGAGCGCATTCGATCTTGACGCCAAGGAAGACGCGCGAGGTCGCCGCCGCAAGAAGTTCGGCTTTGTTCTCGTTTGCCTGAAAGAAGAGCTGTGGGCTTGTCGTTCCCATACCTCCGCGTCCGAAACCCATATTCTGCCCGCCGACCTGGCTGGTCAGCAATTGGAGCGCCATCGCGTCGAGTGCGACGTTGTCTTTGATTCGCTCGCGCAGCCAACCTTCAAACTGCGGCATCAAAAACTGGAACTGGGGATTGGACTGATAGCCCAGCATGATGTTGCGCCATACATGCGCGAAGTGCGCCGGATATTCCTGGCTTTCGAGCATCCGGTCGACCCACAGCCAGCGCTTTTCAGCGTCGTCATCGTCAACGAAATCGACGACATCGCTCAGCTCCGGAATTCGGCCACGCAGGTCGAGATTGAGTCGGCGGAAATAGACGAAGTCGTCGGCCTTGGCCGCTGGCGAAACCTTCGCTTTCGCCCAGACCTTGGCGAGATGCTCGTCGATACGCTTGCTGAGCGTGGCGATGGTTTTTTTGTTGTACGCAGGTTCCTGCCCGAACGACGACCCGATTCCGAGGGTGATGGTGAAGCAGCCCAACAGGGTAAGGATGCAAGCTCGGTGCAGCATGATGCCGATCTCCTCAGATTGCGGAATTCCTCATTCAGCCATTATGACGAACGGAGATGCGTTTGTGAACAACAATTTCGACAATTGTTCGAGTTCGCGCGAGTTCGAACACCCGCACAGAACCAACACCAACCACGGATATCACGAATAACGCGGATGGGAAATACCTTGCTGACATTTTTCCCTAAGTGATTCCGTTTAGCCGCACGCCTTTGGCGTGCGCGACCGTGTTGTTGTCGAGAATGCAATAGTATCCGTGCTCGCCAAAGGCGACCGGCTAAACGTTATTCGCCGCCCTTCACCAAGCGTGCCTTCGCCCAATTCACGTGGGCTTCGACATCGCCGAAGCTGCCGAAATCGACGTGAAGTTTCAGTGTGCGCACGCCGCGAACGTCCATTCTCACTTCAATCGGCGGCGTGCGGCTCGATATTTCCTTACCCGCGTTCAGGTCGATGCGTTTGCCTTCAAATTCAATCGCGACCTTAGCTCGGCCTCTGGATGCTGAGACTGGATCGATGCCGACGAGACTGTCGAAGCGTGTATATTTGGCGTCGAGCTTGTATTCGAGCGTGCAAGCAGCGTGCGTGCCGATGCCGTCTTCAAACGTGTTGCCAGCGATGCGCAACGGGTGATTGGCGGTCGAGAGGTTCTTGATCCACGGCCAACTTGCGCCGAGATAGGGGCGGAATTCATACCGCGTCGGCGTCAGGTCGGCGAGATCGATCGCGGGGCCGTTTTTAACGTCGAGCGCGAGCAGGGCCGATTCGGGAATGCTTAGCGTATGATCGAACTGCGTTTGCGCGATGAAGAGTTTCGCTTTGGCGTCGAAACGCACGTCGAGCAGATTGAGCCGGGCTCCGCACGCCAAAATCGCGCGGTAGTAAACGCCTTTGGTGCGAGGCCGGGCGGCGCGTTCGGTGCTCCAGGCGATGCCGGCGAGTTTCGACCAGGTTACGGTCGCGGTTCGGCGTTCGGTGGTCAGCACGCAGCCATCTTTACCGGAGAGTTTGGTCACTTTGCCGTCGATGCGGTCGCCATTTCGCAAAAAGATGGCATCGAGCTTGCGTGGTTGCTTTTCGAGTTGGGCAAAGAAAAACTCGGGTCGATCGACGCTTTCGGGGACCGCCCAAAATATCATGGCGACGTGCGGCGAATACAACGAGACCGCTTTGCCGCCGATCGATGGCATGGTCGCTGAGGGCCAAATCTTCAGCGCGTTTTCGCCGAGGTTCGCCGGCGAGGTCGTATCGAGCGGGATGCGGTCGCCATTCGTCAGCCCGACGAATTCGTGCGTCAAGAGCGGCGGCAGCGCTGCCTCTTCCTGGCGGAGTTCGACCAACCGCGGCGAGTCGATCTTGCCATCGAGATGCTCGGCCTGGAGCTTGCCCGAGAGATCGAATGCCTTAAGCCTGCATCCTCGCCGTGTCTCCGTCGGTGTGTCGATTGTGAATCGCGGCATTTCTTGTGCGCGGCTGGTCGAGCAGAACATTGACAGCGCAAGGAACGTGACAAGTACGCGAATCATGTGGGGTTCGCCGAAGTGAGCTGAATTCCTTCGCTTGCGGCTTAGCGCTCGCATGGGGGATCCGAGCGCTAAGCCGCAAGCGGAGGACATAAAACATTCTACCTTTGCAAGATCGGCAGATAATTGTTCGGCACTTGCAAAATAATCAGCGCCATCGCGGTGCAGTAATGGGTGCATGGCACGATGCCTTGCAGCCAGGAGCCGTCGTTGCGGCGATTGGTGAGGAGTTCATCGCGGATGGCGGGGTACCACTGGCGCCAGTAGTTGCCGCCGGCGATCCACATGGCTTGTACGGCGTAATAGTGGCCGTAGAAGTAGTGGGCGTTGACATCGCCGAGGAAGCCGATGTTGCGATTTGGGCCGGGGCGGAAAGTCATGAGGTAGTTGAGACCGCGTTCGACCGATGGATCATCATAGATGCCGGCGCTATAGAGTGCGACGACGCCGGCGGCGGTGCGGGCGAAACCGGGGCCCCCGCCGAAGCGTTGATATCGGAAGCCGCCGGAGTTGGGGTCCTGGCAGGCTTTCACATACTCGGTGCATTTTTCCGCCGTCGAGCGAGGCACGTTGATGCCGGCGTTGCGGGCGGCGCGCAGGGCCATGATTTGGCAGACCGTTACCGATAGGTCCGCATCGGTGGGGCGCGGCTGGTAGCGCCAGCCGCCTTCGCCGTTCTGGGCGCTGACGATGAGCCGAATCGCGCGGCCTAACAAATCGCGAATATCCCGGCGAAGATTGGCGTTATGGATCATTCCGTGCGCTTCGGCGAGGAACAGCGTCGCGAAACCGTGCCCGTACATCGGGCCATGAGCTCCGAACCCGCCGCCGCGAGCGTTGAGAAAGCCCGGTGTGCCGCGATCTTCGCAGGTCAGCATGTTTTCCAGGCAGCGGGTGATGTTGTCGCCGTAGAGTCCGCGACCCGGTTGATGGCCGGCAGACATGAACGCCAGGCCGGCCACGCTGGTGACGGCGACGTTGCCGTTGTACGCACCCGTGCCGAACGAGCCGTTGGCGTTTTGCTGGCGCGACAACCAATCGAGGCTGGCGTCAATGGTGCGCTGGGTGTTGGCGTTAATCATGTCCCGCGCCGGGTTGCCGTCTTGCGCGAGCGAATGCCAAAGCAACCCACTGCCGGACAATCCCGCGAGGGTGCCGATACCGCGAGTCAGGAGGGAACGTCGATTCATGGCTGAACCTCGATTGCGGCTGGAATTTCCACTTGCAAGCCCAAGGGTGACGCCACCGACAAAAGTCGCTTTACGAGCCGGAAGCGTAAGCGACGGACTGGAGAAAACCGTCGCTTACGCTTCCGGCTCGTACGTTTGTCGGGCGTGTCAAGGGTGGATCCCAGAGGTTCGGAGTACCTCACCTCTGGGCCTTCTCTCAGTTTCCATCCTTCGTTCGCCGATTGCTTTCGGCAATGGAGCGATAATACTCGCGCAGGAGTTCTTCGTAGCGAGGCATGAAGCGTTCGCGGGAGAATGCGTCCATTTCCTTGCGGCGAGCGGGCGGGAGATGACCCCATCCGCCGGCGTTGGATTTGGCGGTAGGATCGTCTTTTTTGTTGTCGGGATCGTCTTTTTTGGCGCCCGAGCCGTCGCCGCCTTTGCCGTCTTTTCCGCCGCCGCCTTTGCCTTCATCTTTTTTATCTTTGTCTTTGTCTTTCTTTTTCAGCTCTTCTTGGTCCTTCTTTTTCTGTTCGTCTTTTTTGTCTTTCTCTTTTTTGTCCTTGTCGGCGTCGTCTTTTTTGTCCTTCTTGCCGTCCTTCATGTCGTCTTTTTTCTGGTCCTTGCCGGCGTCTTTCTTGTCTTCTTTCTTGTTATCTTCGAGGCCCTTCGGCTGTTTTTGTTCTTTCTTGCCGGCGCCGCCGCCGTCACCGCCACTTTTGGAGTTGCCGCCGCCGCCATCCCCACCACCAC
>CAMAUE010000199.1 GCA_945861245.1 Singulisphaera sp. GP187 | reverse complement strand
AATTGCCGCCGCGACGCGATCGAATCAATCCGCGTGTGATCAAACGCAAGATGTCGAAGTGGGCGAAAAAACGCGCGGCACATAGAAATTACCCTCAGCGGGAAAAGACGTTCCGTCAATCCATCGACATGTTGGATTGAATGGTATTGAGCCTAGCCGCGTAAGCGGCAGGTTGAATTTGCAATCGTCGGTTCAACCTGCCGCTTACGCGGCTAGGCTCGCCGAAGTCCAATATTAGCAACCAAGCACAACCTTGTGGGATGCACCTATGTCCGCGCGTACGATTCGCCGAGCGTTGTTAAGCGTTAGTGACAAGACCGGATTGGTCGAGTTTGCAAAGACGCTCGCCGGCTTGAACGTCGAACTCGTCTCAACAGGTGGGACGCGCAAGGCTCTCGCCGATGCGGACCTTGCGGTGCGCGACATCGCCGAACTCACGGGCTTCCCCGAGATGCTCGATGGCCGGGTGAAGACGCTGCATCCGCGCGTGCACGGCGGCATCCTGCACATTCGCGACAATGCCGAGCACGAAGCCACGATCAAGGCGCACGACATCGTGCCGATCGATATGGTCGTGTGCAATCTTTATCCGTTTGAAGCGACGGCGGCGAAAGCGGGCAGCACGCACGAAGAGATCATCGAAAACATCGACATCGGCGGGCCGTCCATGGTGCGTTCGGCGAGCAAGAACTATCGCGATGTCGCCATCGTCACCGATCCGTCGCAGTATGCCGCGCTTGCCGAGGAACTTCGCGTGAATGGCGGTGCGTTGACACTGGCGACGCGCGAACGTTTGGCCGGCGCCGCCTTCGCTCGCACCGCTGCTTATGATGCCGCCATCGCCAGTTATTTCCCCGCGAAGCTTGGCGAGGCGTCGCCCGATCGGTTGACGATGACCTTTCAGAAAAAGCAAAAGCTCCGCTATGGCGAGAATCCGCATCAAGCCGCGGCATTCTACACCGAGCCGATGGTCCAACACGCTTGCGTCGCGTCGGCGGAGGTGCTTCACGGCAAAGAACTGTCGTACAACAATATCCTCGACCTCGACAGCGCGTTGAACCTTGTACGAGAATTTACTGATCCCGCCGCCGTCGTTGTCAAACACAACAATCCCTGCGGTGCCGCCACGGATGCGACACTCGTCGATGCATTCGCCCATGCGTATGAAGGCGATCCCGTCAGCGCGTTCGGCGGCATTCTCGGCTTCAACCGCGAAGTGGATGAAGCGACCGCCATGCAGATCACCGAGCCGAATCGGTTCATCGAGTGCGTCATCGCGCCGAGCTACAGCAAAGCCGCGTTTGAGATTCTTACGACACGCCCGAAATGGAAAGGCAGCGTGCGTTTGCTCAAGACGGGGCCGTTGACCAGCGATGCGTCGCGGCAACGCGATTTTCGCCGGGTCGATGGCGGGTTGCTCGTGCAAACCCGCGATGGTGAGGCCAATGACTTCGCGAACGCCAAGGTTGTAAGCAAGCGATTGCCGACAGATGCAGAGTTGGCAGATCTGAAATTCGCCTGGTTGGTGGCGAAGCATGTGAAGAGCAACGCGATTGTGCTGGCGAAGCAGCGGATGATCGTCGGCGTCGGCGCTGGGCAGATGAGTCGGATCGATTCGACGCACATCGCGGCACGGAAAGCGGGCGATCGCGTCAAGGGCAGCGTGCTGGCGTCGGATGCGTTCTTCCCGTTCCGTGACAACGTGGACATGGCCGCCACCGTCGGCGTGACGGCGATCATCCAGCCCGGCGGCTCGGTCAAGGACCAGGATTCAATCGACGCGTGTGACGAACATGGCATAGTGTTAATCTTCACCGGTGTGCGGCATTTCCGCCATTGATGATTTTCTCAAACAAGCCCAGGGGCGAGGTACTCCGAACCCCTGGGCTCAATGGTCGGCATGCGATCATCCCAGGGGCTCGGAGTACCTCGCCCCTGGGCTTGTTGTTGAATCAGAGAAGCAGGCGTGTTACAATTCCTCATCATTCATAAAATTGATCGCGTAGGTTTCTAATCGGCGCAGTCCTCTAGGTGTTGCAATGGCATTGATAGAATTCGTCAACGGTTCCAACGTCGGCAGCAGGGTTGAACTCCTCGGCGATCGCATGGTCATGGGGCGCAACGCGGACTGCGCGATTCAGCTTGCTGCGCCCGCCGTCAGCCGCGAACATGCGGTTATTCGCAAGATCGGCAACCAATTCTTCATCGAAGACAAGGAGAGTCGCAACGGCACGGAAGTCAACAGTGCCAAAATCACCGCGCGCACACTGCTGAAAGATGGCAATCAGATCGCCATCTGCGGCATCACGATGGTCTTCTACGATAATCCGCCGATGCCGAAGCTGCCCGATCACATGATGGGCAATCCAGAGGATGTCCCTGGCGAAGACGACGAAAAGGATTCGTCGGTAGTATCCGCCACCATCCAGGCGTCAACGAATTCGCAGCAGTTTCTTGAGGCGCAACCGTCGGAACGCCTGACCCTCCTGCTCGAAGTGGGAACGGAACTCACGCAAACGATGCACACGGAAGACCTGCTCCCGAAGATCATCGACAAGCTTTTCCAGGTGTTCCGTCAGGCCGATCGCGGGTTCATTATTTTCCGCGAGAACGGCAAGTTGATGGCGAAAGTCGTCCGCACCCGCCGGGCTGACGACGAGGACAAAGCACGTTTCAGCAGAAAGATCGTGAATCTCTGCATGGACTCAGGCCAATCGATTTTGAGCGAAGATGCCAGTTCGGATGGGCAGTTTGACATGTCGCAGAGCATTGCCGATTGTCGCATTCGCTCGATGGTCGTCGCGCCGCTCGTCAATCGCAGCGATGGCACGTCGCTCGGCGTGATTCAGCTAGATACGCAGGATCGCTTCAAACGATTCACGCAGGAAGATCTCAACCTGTTGAAGGCAGTCGCGGCACAGGCCGGCGTCGCTATCGAAAACGCCCGTATGCACGAGAGTCTCGTAGAACGTGCGGGGCTTGAACGCGATCTCGAAACTGCCAAGCGGGTGCAGAAGAGCTTCTTGCCCAAGAAATTCCCACAACACGCCGGCTACGAGTTTTTCGCCTATTACGAGTCGGCTCAAGAAGTCGGCGGCGATTATTACGACTTCATCCCGCTGCCGAACAATCGCATAGGTGTCATGATCGGCGATGTCGCGGGCAAAGGCGTCCCGGCGGCGCTATTGATGGCCAAGGTCAGCTCCGACGCGCGGTTCTGTACGCTGACCGAGCCCACATTGTCCGACGCCGTCTCCAAGCTCAATGATTTGATGCAAGAAGCCGGCCTGCTCGATCGCTTCGTCACCTTCGGTGCCTGCGTGCTCGACATAGTGCAGCATACCGTTACCGTCGTCAATGCCGGGCATCAGCCGCCCTACATCTACCGGGCTGCGACGCAGACCTTCGAAGACGGCTGCACTCGGCGAATGACCGGCCTGCCGTTGGGCATCGCGGAAGGCATCCCCTATGATTCGACAACGTTCAACCTTGCGCCGGGCGATGTCGTTACGCTAATCACCGACGGCGTCTCCGAGTCGCAGAGTGTCGACGACAAGGAGTTCGGGATGAGCGGTGTCAACGCCTCGCTCAAAGTCGGCCCAATGACGCCGGCTGAAATGGGCAAGCGTCTCGTCGAAGCGGTCCATCGCCATGCCAAGGGGCGCAAACCGCACGACGACCTCACCGTCGTCATCTTTAGCCGCCTGGCCTAAACGCTATTTCGAGAAAGCAGCCCGCTCAAGCCCCAGGATGAGCGCAGCGATTCCTGGGGGTTCCGTACATGCCATCCTTTGAATTCTCACGCTGGGACGGATCGCAAGAGTTCCGTCCGCTCTCCGCCGATGCCGTTTTCGACAAAATATCCGAGCATCTCATCGAGTACGGCGACTATATCCTCCGTCAACTGGAAAATCTCGACGAGCGCGACGCCGAGCTGATCAAGCTGCTCGTGAAGGAGGGTTATCTTGAAAAGGACGAGGAAGGCAAATTCACAGTGGCCGCACGAGGCATTCGCCGCATCGAGAACAAAGCACTCGAAGAACTTTTCGCAATCCAGCGCAAAGACGCACCCGGCAAGCACGCAACCGACTTCAAAGGCGCAGGCCAAATTCGGCACGACGACTCGAAACCGTACACGTTCGGCGATCCCGTCGCCAACCTCAACCTTCACGAAACGCTGAAAAACGCTATCCACCGCGAAGCCCGGGCGAGTGGCGGGCCGGCGACCGTCGATCCCACGCGGCCCGTCGTGAATCTGCGCGAAGAAGATTTTGTCGTCTACGAAACCGAGTATCAGGCCAGCTGCGCCACTGTGTTGCTGCTCGACATGAGCGGGTCGATGGCGCGCTACGGCAAATATTACCACGCCAAGAAGGTCGCTCTCGCGCTCAGCGCCTTGGTCCGTGGCCGCTATTCGGAGGACTCGCTCAAGATCATCGGCTTCTACACTTACGCATCGCCCTTGACGGAGCGGACGCTTCTTCATTCGGCGCCAAAACCGGTGAGCATTCTGGATAGCCGGGTGATGATGCGCGTGCCGCTCGACAATCCGCCGGAGTTCGTGCCGGAGCATTTCACGAATATCCAGGCCGGCCTAAAGTTCGCGCGGGACCATCTGCGTCGGCAGAACGCGGTCAACAAGCAGATCATCTGCATCACCGACGGCGAGCCGACCGCGCATCTCGAAGGCCGCGACCTCGTGCTGATGTATCCGCCGAGCGAACGGACGGCGCGGGCGACGTTACAAGAGGTGAAAGCGTGTGTCGCCGCGGGGATCGAGATTAGCACGTTTGCGTTGATCGAGGATTACTTCTATCTCGGCCTGATGAATTTCGTGGATCAAATGGCCCGCATCGGCCAGGGTTTGGCGATATACTGTACTGCAGGAGAGTTGAGCGGATTCGTTCTCGACAGCTTCGTCAAAGGCCGCCGCACTCGTCGCCGATTAGGGTAATAGGCTCTCGACCGACAAAGGGATAATTCCGAGGCTGAAGCGTAAGCGAGGCGAGCGACAATCTGAGTGCCTCGCTTACGCTTCAGCCTCCGACGGAAAATCAGATGGTTTCGGTCCCGTCACCATCAAAGGACTGCCGAATGAGCAATACGACCACCGTGCCCGAAGAACAAACTGAAACTCGCACACGCCGGCAACCGCCGTATCATGTAATCTTGTTGAACGATGACGACCACACCTTTCAATATGTGATCCACATGTTGAAATCGCTGTTCGGCCATTCGCCGGAACGCGGCTTTTTGATGGCAAAGGAAGTGGACACGAAAGGTCGCGTCATCGTCGATACCACATCGCTGGAACGCGCGGAATTGAAACGCGAACAGATTCATGCGTTCGGCCCAGACCCGCTGCTGCCACGCTGCAAGGGCAGCATGTCCGCGGAAATCGAGCCGGCGGAATGAACGATAGATGTTAAACTTCGCACGGGTGGAAATGTCGCATTTTCCGATGAATCGAATATTTTCCGAGCCGCGACCGTCAGGGAGCGGCCGACAGGATGCCGTGCGCTCGCTGTCGGTAGCGGCTCGGAAAAGCGACAAACCCACCCGTCGAAGGGTGCACGACAGCACTTGTAACGAAAACAAATGCACAATCACGAAAGGCACGAAAGAACGAAAGCTCGAAAAAATACAGTTCATTGTTTGGTAATCTTCTTTGCGCATAGCAATTCGATTTCCTTTCGTGATTTCGTCCTTTCGGGCTTTCGTGATTCGTATTGAAAATCAATGTCTGCAAGTGCAGTCGTGCACCCCCCGTCGAAGGTATATCAAATCCGGGGTTGACAAATTCACATAACGCGAATGACTCACTTCCTAAGCCACCGATCGAACCAGTCGATGGCGTCGTCTTGCATGCGGCGTGAGAAAATGTGCGGCTCGTCGTAGAATCGCCCGGTGAAGCGGTCCTTCGCGCCGGCTTTCGCATAGCCGTCGCCGATACGTTCGAGCGACGCCCGCATCCCGGCAAGCGGGAACAAGCGATCCTGCGTGCATTGTTGCACCAGCAACGGCTTCGGTGCGTGCAGCGTAGCGACATCAGGCAGGTCGAGATATTTCTGCATCCCCGGCACGTAGTGCACCCACGAATGGGTGTCAACATGAGCGCGGATCATCGGCCTGAGCGTGGACATGAATCCGGTCACACATGCCGCCTGGATACGCTCATCCAACCCGCTGAGAAAGATCGAACGATACCCGCCCATCGAGATGCCGATGCAGCCGATGCGCTCGCGGTCAACCTCGGGCCTCGATACGAGGTAATCGACGGTTCGCATATCGTCCCAGAACACGATGCCTGGCCAAGTCAGCCCGGCCCATGTCAGCGCCTTGACCAATGTGGTTTCCTTCGATCGGCATTGCAAATTCATGACGCGAACATCGTCGAGCGAATAGCGGGCGCGATCCCAGCCGTGCTTGATGTCGGAGTCCATGATAAGCCGGCGTTCGCCGAACATGAATGCGTCGATCGTGATGACGACATAGCCGCGCCGGACCAGTTCAGTCGCAGTTGGTCGGCCGTCGTAGTTGCGGCGATGGTAATCGGTCATGGCGGCGTGATTATTGCCGAGATCGAGGACTTTTTCCTTGCCGAACAGGAACATACCGCCGTGCGAGTGCAGATCAACGATCGCCGGCGCTCGGCCTCGCAGGTTGCGTGGGATCAGGACGTAGGCGGGAATACGGAAGTGCGGCGACGTGGAGAACAGCACCTTCTCGCGGATATGCGTGTCGCGCTCGACACGCTCGACGACCTCAGCCTGCGGCGGAGTCGGGGCGGGGCGGTAGAGCAGAAGGTCGAGCAATTTGTCCCGGGCGGTTTTCTTGAACTCATCGACATCGCGGAATCGCTCGCCGACGAAGGCATGCTCGTACGGGCGATTCGCGACCAACCGCTCCACGTCGGCGTAAAGGCTGCCGAGGTCGGCGCCAGCTGGTCGCAACTCGCGCGGCGGATCGGGAATCGGCGTCGGCTGAGCGGCATCGAGCGTACTCGCGGAAAGTAGCTGGCTTGCCGAGAGCACGCCGAGAGTCTGCAGAAAAGCCCGGCGCTGGTCGTCCATGCCGTTGTTCCTCGGGCGATATCGTGAAGCGATCTACTTTACGCCAGCGGCCTGCATCTTGGTAGTGAAATTGGTAATGACCGCACTCGCGGCGGCGGCTTTCGCTGCTCCTTCCTTGCTTGTGTCCTTGGCCATCGCAGCCAATGTTTCAAAAATCTCTGTGCGCTTTGTTCGATCCGAATGGAATGTTGACGTCTTCAACCATCCCAGGGCATTCGGAGCCACAAACTCGTCGCCGCCCAAATCCATTTGGCATTGCTCGATGATGTCATCGTCGGTAATGCGTTTGTTTTCCTTTTGAAATTTGAGAATTCCCTGCCGAGCGAGCGCCATGCAGGCACCGTCTTTCGCATTAAACTGTTTAAGCAGTTCGCGTTGCGAATCTTCGTCTGTAAGTGAAGTAATGAAGTTCGCGAGCAATGCCCGGTATTCGGGGTATAGCTTTAGTTTGATGTACAGAGTCAGGATTGACCTGCCGCTGTCTTTATCGGGGATCTTGGTGAGCGTGGTAAGCATCAGGATGTGGTCGTCCTTGAGAGCCGGTATTTCGATGCCTGCACAAAGATTGGCGACGTTTGTTTTATGCACCCACCGTTCCAGAGCGTACAGGGCGTTGGTTCGCATGAACTGATCTTTCTTGTCGGTGATAAACGGATCCAAGGCCTTGGATGCTTCCTCCCATTGGCTAGCCTTCAGCCGCTCCTTTTGCAAAAAATCAATCGCGGCAAGTTTTTGCAATCGATCATCGCCCTTGATGTCCTCGATAGCTTTTTCGACGCTCAACTCATGCTTGGAAACCGGGAGACGCGGAATCTTATCTATAGTCCGGTAGCCGATCTGTGCGTGCAGGATATCGCCTTTCTTGAATTGCTTGACAACCACGCCATTCTTGATTTCCTTCGATTCAACCTCACTGAACCCCTTCAATAATTCATAGGCTGCATCGCGAAAGTGTTTTTCGTTGTAATACACGTAAGGAAAAACCGGCTTGGCTGCAAGCTCCGGTCCAATGTCCTTGAGCAGCTTCTTCGCCAAGAGGTGCTCCTGTCCCGTGAACGTCGAAGCAAGCACACGAACCGATTCCTCCGTCTTGATTCGCGCGAGGGCGTTCATGATCAGTTCACGGTAGAGCGCCTTCGGCGCACGCATGAGATGCAACTCGATTTGTATGACTTCCTCGTCGTCGGAAGTTACCCAATCCGTGTAACAGTACCAACAATCGTCGAATACCTTGAAATCAGGATTGTCGACAAGCAACTGCATCGCGTGCGAGATTTCCGGACGCAACGGATGATTGAGTTTCGTCTTCTTCGGATCATCCCGGAACCACCGTATGGCGGCGAGTATCTCTGTTTGCTTGGTAACGATGTCGAGTTGTAGTCGTTTCAGATTGATGAGAACGGGATCCTTCGGATCGGGAACATATTTGGACTTGCCCTTGTCGGTCGTGCTCGGATTCTTATCGTCCTTGGCGGGTTCGATTTTGTCCTTGGGAGGATTGACGATCTTTTTCTCGTCGGTTTTCTTTTTGTCGTCCGTCTTCGCGGAATCGTTCTTGGCAACGACTGGGTTCTTCGTATCGCCACCTCCCGTCATCATCATGACGACCACGACGACAACAATGATAAGCAACGCACCGACGCCGCCGGCGATCGAATACATCATGACGGGCGAACCGCCCTTTTTTTTCTTGCCCTTCTTCGATTTGGGATCGTCATCATCGTCGTCGTCTTCGTCATCATCGTCGTCATCGTCGTCATCGTCTTTCTTGCGTGCGGCGCTCGCTTTGCCTTTTGGCGGCGTGGCGGTCACTTTGGTGTTCGCCTTCTCGTCTTGTTCCTCGTCTTCTTCTTCGTCGCCCTCGGTTTTGGCGGTGAAGGCTTCCTGGCATTTCTTGCAGCGGACTTTTTTGCCAAGCATCTCAAGGCGCAGACGAAGCGTGGCCTCGCAATGCGGGCATGAAACCTCGACGACACCGCCGCCGGCGGGTTTGGCTTTCTCCTCCACCTTGACGGTGAACGGTTCGTTGCAACTCTTGCAACGGATTTTCTTGCCGAGCTTTTCGTCGGCGAGTTTGTGACCGGTCTCGCATTTCGGACAGACAGCTTGCAACGCCATGTTCGAGTGCCCTCAACGATTAATCAAATGCATTCAAACACGAAAGACACGAAACAAACGCCTACAGAAACCGACTGCCTGCACGCTCTTCTTTTTTGCGTCTTTCGTGTTATTCGTGGTTCCATCCATGCAAACCGCATCGTGGATCCATCCCACTTGTCTAATCTACTCGGGGCATACGGATTCCACAAGGGAATTCAATCCTGACTGTCGCAACGCAATAGAAATGTCCCCATTTTGGTTGCATTAGAAATGTCCGCAACCATTTCCCTATTCCTTCTCCTTGAACCCTTTTCGCCATGGGTGATTCGTGGCTGGGCGCCGTGGGCTTTTTTGGGTAGTCTCGCCCTTGCC
>CAMAUE010000198.1 GCA_945861245.1 Singulisphaera sp. GP187 | reverse complement strand
GCTCGCAGCTTAGCGCTCGAGCGGGATTCTGCGA
Organism: Singulisphaera sp. GP187; assembly: GCA_945861245.1. Classification (GTDB taxonomy): domain Bacteria; phylum Planctomycetota; class Planctomycetia; order Gemmatales; family Gemmataceae; genus SIAQ01. The sequence goes on along the minus strand of CAMAUE010000198.1, from coordinate 9,578 downwards.
GCGCTAAGCTGCAAGCCGAATGCTGACTTCACTCCGCCATCGCCACGTGCTCGAAACTGGGCGGATTCGGTTCGCCGAACCAGTGCGACAGGTCGCGATATTCCATGTATTCGATGACGACGCCGTACTCGTGCGTGAACGCGACCTCGACAAACGGCGCCGGAAAAAAGGGGCCGAGCACGACTTCCTTGCCGACGATGGCCGAGCGCAAGTCATCGACGCGATAGGCGACGTGCGGCCAATGCCAAAGCCGCCAGAGTCCGAGTTGATCGCGCGGCACGTCGGGCATCGTCAGGGGCCGAATGTATTCGATGCGTGCGGGGTGACGGCGCGGATTGGTGACCCAGACCTGGCTGTCCGCGACCCAGCTTTCGCCGACTTGCGGTTCGCTGGTAATGATGCCGATATGGTCGAAGGCTTTTTTCATGTTTGGTGCCGATTTTTGTATATAGCCCGCCATTTATGGCGGGTGCGTTGCGAACCCGCCATAAATGGCGGGCTATATAGGAATAAGCCATTTCGCCACGCAGGAGGTATAATACTCCAATCGCCCACGCGCAACCTTTCCCTATTATCGTTCTCGGTACAACGATGGACTACCACGACGATTTCGACGACCTCCCGCCGCGACCGATGCAGGACAAGCCGTCCACCGTCGGCGTGATGGGCTTCATCTCGGCCATGGTCTGGATCGGGTTGTTTCTCGTAATACTCGGCTTGAAGATATTGATGAACCAGGAAGTACTCGCAGCGAACCGGGGTTTATTGTTATATTATTGGTTCCTGGCGCTCAATCTGATGTGTTTTATCGCGGCTCTGATCGCGCTCATCCTTGGCGCTCGCGGATTGGCGTCAACCAATCAACATTATCGCGGTTGGGCGGTGGCGGCATTAGTGCTCGGGATTCTCGAAATACTCGGCACCGTCGTTTTCGGTTGCTTCATGGGATGTGTCGTATTGAAGATCAATCTCGGCCTGGGATAGCCCCGGCCAACTCACCCCTCCGCCCACGTCAGCACGATTTTACCGCAATCGCCTGACAACATCGCGTCGAAGCCTTTTTGGAATTCGTGCCACGGAAAGCGATGCGTCACAATTGGCCCAATATCCAGGCCCGATTGCAGCATCACCGTCATGTAGTACCACGTCTCGTACATCTCGCGGCCATAGATGCCTTTGAGCGTGAGCATATTGAATATGACGAGATTCCAGTCAATGGCGATCTCGCGGTCGGGGATGCCGAGGATGGCGATCTTGCCGCCGTGCGCCATGCTGGCGAGCATATCGCGGAAGGCGTTGCCGTTGCCCGACATTTCCAGGCCGACGTCAAAGCCTTCCTTCATGTCGAGTTTGGCTTGCACATCTTTGAGATTCTCGGTTCGCACATCAACAACATGAGTGGCACCGAGCTTCTTCGCCAGTGCCAGGCGATAGAGGTTCATGTCAGTGACGACGACATGCCGCGCGCCGGCGTGTTTGACGATGGCGGCGGCCAGGCAACCGATCGGACCGGCGCCGGTAATCAGCACGTCTTCGCCGAGAATATCGAACGTCAGCGCGGTATGCACCGCATTGCCAAACGGGTCGAATATGGACTGAATGTCGCGCGGAATTTTCGCATCGTGCACCCAGACATTGCTATACGGCAGCGCGACGTATTCCGCGAACGCGCCGGGTCGATTCACGCCGACACCCTGCGTTGCCTTGCAAAGATGCCGTCGGCCCGCGAGACAATTTCGGCAGCGCCCGCAAACGACGTGGCCTTCGCCGGAGACGATTTCGCCGGCGTGAAAATCGGTCACATTCGAGCCGACCTCGACAATCGCGCCGACGAATTCATGCCCGATGACGAGCGGCACGGGGATTGTTTTCTGTGCCCATGCGTCCCATTTGTAGATGTGTAGATCGGTTCCGCAGATGCCGGTACGCAGCACTTTGATGAGCACCTCATTGATCCCGATCGAAGGAATTGGCACGTCTTCGAGCCAAACGCCGACTTCGGGTTTTCGTTTGACAAGTGCTTTCATCGTTTGCATGGTGTTCGTTCCATCGCCGATTCGTGAAGCATGGGAGATGGCTTTTATACGTGGCGGTAAATGGTTTGCAAATAGCCAGCCATTTATGGCGGGTCCGACGACAAACTTGCCATGAATAGCGAGCTATTTGGGAAAATATTTCGTGCTTCATCCTCGCTTCAGGTTTGCTGTGCTAAGCTGTACCACTTGGTCCTTGTGGTCACTGGCTTTTCTGAATCGATCTCGTCATGTCTTTTGCGATTCCGAAAACCGGTGCTAGTCCAAGCCCAAGGGTGAGGAACTCCAAACCTTCGGGATATCGCGTTGATGATCCCAGAGGTTCGGGTTACCTCACCTCTGGGCCTACGAAGTTGGAAAGGAGGCAGCAGGATCAATCGTCAGGGCATTCTTTAAACTCGCATGTCTGCTTCGATTTCCGCCGACCGACTCGCACGGCGAACGCAATGTCCATCCCGCCGCGCATGCTTGCATGCGTGGTCCCGTGCAAGGTCCGTATTTATCATCGATTTCTCAATTCAATCGGAAAAGGAGAACGCATGTTATCGTTCATGTCATTCAAACGTTGGTTCGGTTTCAACACGCTGTCGCGCAAGCCGCAGCATCGTCTGCGGGCCAGGCTGACACTGGAAACGCTTGAGGACCGCCTGGTCCCCGCAAGCATCTTGCCGTCGATCGATGGCACGGGCAACAACCTCGCGCACGTCGATTGGGGCAGCGCTGGCACGACCTTTCTCCGCATCGCCGATGCCGAGTACGGCGACAGTATCTCGACACCGGGCGGCGCCGATCGGCCAAGCGCTCGCGTCATCAGCAACACCATCAACGCCCAGCCCGATGGCACGCCGACGAACGATCGCCTCATGTCGGCGTTCATCTTCGCGTGGGGGCAATTCATCGACCACGATCTCGACCTCACGCTGTCGGCAAGGCCCGCCGTGGCGTTCAGTATTCAGATTCCGATCGGCGATCCGCAGTTCGACCCCAACTCCACCGGCACGCAGATCATCCCGCTCAACCGCTCGAATTTCGATCCGACCACGGGAACTGGGACCGACAATCCGCGCGAGCAAGTCAACAGCATCACCGCCTGGATCGACGCCTCCATGGTCTATGGCTCGAATGCGACCACTGCTGCTTCGGTGCGCACGTTCGCCGGCGGGAGGTTGAAGACGAGCGATGGCAACCTTCTGCCGACGACGGCGAACGGCTCGTTCTTCGCCGGCGACATCCGCGTCAACGAGAACCCCGTTCTCCAATCGCTGCAAACGCTCTTCCTACGCGAACACAACCGTCTGGCGGACAAGATCGCAGCGAAGAATCCGAATCTCATCGACGAAGAAATCTTCCAGCAAGCGCGCCGACTGGTCATCGCCGAGATTCAGGCGATCACCTACAACGAGTTCCTGCCCGCGCTGCTCGGTCCCTCGGCGCCGCGTGCCTATCACGGCTACGACGCAACCGTCAATCCCGGCATCGCCACCGAGTTCGCCACCGCCGGCTTCCGTATCGGTCATACGCTCGTCAACAGCAGCATCGAGTTTCTCGACAACAACGGCAACGCTGTCCGCGCTCCGCTGAGCTTGCGTGCCGCCTTCTTCAACACCTCGGCTCTGAAAGAAGTCGGCATCGATGCGGTCCTCAAGGGTGCCGCTTCCAACCATGCTCAGGAGGTCGATACCAAGATCATCGACGATCTTCGCAACTTCCTCTTCGGCCCTCCGGGCGCCGGCGGACTTGATCTCGCCTCGTTGAACATTCAGCGTGGCCGCGATCACGGCCTGGCGGACTATAACGCCACGCGCGTCGCTTACGGCTTGAAACCAGTGACGACGTTTGCCGACATCACCTCGGATCGGGCGATCCAGCAGAAACTTCAGGACCTGTACGGCAATGTGGACAACATCGACCTGTGGGTCGGCGGGTTGGCGGAGGATCACATCCACGGCGCAAGCGTCGGCGCGACTTTCTCACGCATCATCTCCGATCAATTCTCACGATCACGCGCCGCGGATCGCTTCTGGTTCGAGAATACGTTTTCGGGCCGTGAGCTTGCCGAACTGAAGCACACATCGCTCGCCGACATCATTCGTCGAAATACGGGGCTGACGAACTTGCAGGAGAATGTATTCTTCTTCAAGGCCTCGATCACTGGCCGGGTTTTCGCCGATGTCAATCAGAATGGCCGTGTGAACCCCGGTGATCACGGTCTCCGCGGGCGACTCGTGCAGTTGCTGGATGTGGATGGCAACGTGCTGAAAACCGTGCTGACGAAACTCGATGGCAGCTATCGTTTCGACGGCCTGGAACTCGGCACGTACCAAGTGCGCGAGGTCGTGCCCAACGGCGTGAAGCTGACGACCCCGCCACCGCTGCCGATCAAAATAACACGCGGCATGACGGTGAGCGACATCAACTTCGGCGAGGCCGTGCCGAAGAGACCGCAGGCAAGAGGCCCGATACAGGCGATCCCAGACCTGAGCGACGACCTATTGGCTCCGCCGGGTGCGCGGCCCCGGCGGTGACCGATTTCGCAGGAGCGAGGAGCAAAGGCCAAGGGTTTGAATAGACGCCTTTTCAGCGAGCGGCTGGGTTTGTCCCGTCGTGATTTCGACATATCGGTTTCTCGACGGAAACAAGCCTCGTCGCTCGCTGCCATTTGCGAAAGGTAAATTGGCGTTCGGATGGCATCGTGCAAACGCCATACGAAATTTGCCGATTTCGCGATTGCGAGATGCCGACGACAGCGGGTATACTCAATTTCTCAAAGCAAACCTCATGTCTATTTGCCTGGGAGGTCTGTCATGCGAATTGTCACCGCCGTGCTTGCCCTGTTGTTCCTTGCGATAACGCCATTCGCCGGATCATCGGCTCAAGAAGCCAAGAGCAAACCGAACGGTAAACTATCGTCGGCTGAGATTTGGAGCAGACTGAATCTCGAAGTCTCGACGAAGCCGCTCCAAGAACGCATGACCTTCAAGGAGCTGCTTGAGTACGTCAACAGTTGCCTGGCGAAGAACAAGACACCGGTGACGATCCAGGTCAACGAACTTATTTTTATCGGTAGCGCCGAGGGGAAGCCGAAGGCGTTTGAGAGTCCCATAACGACGGAAGTGAATTTGCGCATCGCTTCACCAAATGTCACCGTCGCTCGCCTGCTTCATTTGGCAACAAATCAGGTGCGGTCGAACTATGTGGCTGGACCTTCACCGTTAGATCGGGACGCGTGGAGATCGTGCCCGCTGAGGAATTCCCGCTGGAATCATTGCGGTTTAACTTCATTCAGGCCTACTTCCGCGATCGCCCGCTCGTAGAGGTGCTGGACCACCTGAGCGAAGAAACCGGCATTAGCATCATCGTGGACGCCCGAGTGCGACAGAAAGCCCAACTAGCGATAACGGCACGTTTCAACCGCGATGTCAATCTGCGCGACGCCCTGCGCATCTTGACCGATATGGCCGACCTGAAAGTCGTCATCCTCGAAACCGGCATATACGTCACCACGCCGAAACGCGCGAGTGTGATGGAGAAGGAACTGCGCAAAGCGAAGAAGGCATCGGCAGTCCCGACCACGTCGCCGTGATTGGTTGGAATTGTTCGCATTGTCCGAGCCTGAGCGCCAGCGAAGGCCGCCGGATTGCCCTTCGCTGGCGCTCAGGCTCGGATATATCAAACCGAACCGCGCGTAAAACAAAACGAACACATCCCAATGTCACTCTGGAGGGTTCCATGCGAATCGTTGCCACTCTCCTTTTCATCGTTTGCATTACCACTTCCGCGTCGGCACAGAAGGCAAGAAAGCCTGCGCCATCGTCCAAGAAATCCGAGACCGCCAAAAGGCTAACCTCTCGGGAAATTTGGGGACGCCTGAACACGGAGATTCAGCTCGATTCCGAAAAAAAAAAATTTAAGGATTTCATCGCGTTCGTCAGTGCGAAGCTGGCCGCCCAAGGGAAGGCGATCCCTATCTTTTTCGATGAAATTGGCTTCGCCAGCATTCCCGAAAATGACGGATCGGTCTTGGATGAGGAGGTCGGTTTTCGATTTGCCAACCGGCCGGCTCGGGCTCTCGATGTACTTCAATACGTTGCAAAGCAGCTCGGTAAGATGCCTCGCGGCACGATCCTGGTTCGTGCTGGCCGTGTTGAGATTGTGCCCTCGGTGTACGCCACGAAAGAGTACATGCTAAACCAAAATGTGGAGGTTGCGTTCAAGGCTCGCCCGCTCGCTGATGCGCTGGAGGAATTGAGCGACATGACGGGTGTCAGCCTGGTGATCGACCCGCGAGCCAATGAAAAGGCGCAAATGCCGGTGACCGCTCGCTTCAACAATGACGTAGCGTTACAAGATGCCGTGCGAATGCTGACGGAGATGGCGGAACTGAAGATGGTGTATCTGGTGACGGGAATCTTTATCACGACGCCGGAACGTGCGCGGATCATGGAGAAGGAGTTGAAGCGAGCGTATCAAATTCCGTCAGCGTTTCCGCAGAACCCGATGATGATTCCGCCAATGATGGGATTCCCGCCGCCGTTCGACACGCCTTCGCCGCTGGCGCCGCCGCTGCCGCCCGCGTCGCCGTTTAGTCGTGAGAAGGCGGTGTGAGGGTTACCGCTACTTCGCCGTCTTGCGATTCGCAAGCTCAGCAACAAACCGCTGGTGCTCGTCCGAGGCGATGCCCTCTTGCAGCGTCGCATGCATCTTGGTCAGTTCATTGGCGAAGAGCGCCTTGCTGTCGAGCCAAAGTCCGGGGAAGACGAGCGAGCGGTAGACGCCGTTGGCATCGAGTTCGATGAGGCGATACTTGCCGTCGACCAGGCGATGCCAGCGAATTTGCTCCGATTTGACGAGGACGACGAGATACTCCTGCACGCCTTCGCGTTCATACAGGTCGAGTTTTTGGTGCAGATCGATCGATGCGGTCGAGAAGGAAATCTCCGCCAAGAATTCCGGCGAACCTTCGAGATATTCTTCGCTCCAGGAGCTGCCGCCGCACTCTTGCAGGATTGCGAGGTACTCGTCGGGTTGTGGGGCATCGTCGCCGATGTACGCCGTCGCATTCGATCCGCCTTCGCCTCCAGGCGTGGCTTCCTCGTAGTTTCCAAGCCATGTAGAAATGCGCCGATCGGATTTGGCATGTTCCCTTCGTAGTGGCGATGACATGTAAACAATTCCTCCGATAAGTTCCGCGAATTTGATATTGGGAAGCTGCTCCCATATTTCAATGAACTCGTCGCGCGTCAGATTGTCGCCAGTCGCAAGGTGCGGTTTGTAGATGATGCCAGTTGCCATATTTTCACTCCATGGTTGATGCTATGTTTTCTACTCGGCCGCCTTGCGCTTCGCCAACTCGGCGACGAATTTCTGATGCTCGTCCGACGCGATGCCTTCTTGCAGCGTGGCGAGGACCTTGGCCATGTCGTTGGCGAAAAACGCCTCGCTGTCGAGCCAAAGCCCAGGAAAGACTCGCGAGCGGCACACGCCGTCAGCGTCGGGCTGCATGAGGCGATACTTGCCATCCGCGAGGCGATGCCAGCGGAGTTCCCGCGATTCAAACAAGGCAACGATATATTCCTGGATGCCGGCACGCTCATACAGGTCATACTTTTGATGCAGTTCGATGGCTGCGTCGGTATGTGCAACTTCGGCGATCAACTCCGGCGAACCTTCGAGAAACTCACGGGCGAACGATCGTCCGCCGCATTCCTCGTCAATCGCAAGGTAGTCGTCGGGCTGAGGACAATCCTCGCCGATGAATGATGTCACATTCGCACCGCCGTGGCAATGAGGCGTGTAGGCGTTGTAATAGCCGAGCCAACCGCAAATATCGAGATTCATCGCGCCGCGTGCAACGCATCGCGGAGTTGAGAGGTAGACAATTCCGCCAATGAGTTCGGCAAACTTCACCTCCGGGAGTTTCTCCCAGATTTCAATGAACTCGTCGCGCGTGAGATTGTCGCCGTTTGCAAGCAGCGGATCGACAAGCATATGTTTCATCATTTTGCGCACTCCGCCAATTTTGTGCTTCCATCCTGTCCGCTTCTACTTTATCATACCTTCACCTACCCGTACAACCCTTTACGAGGATCGGCGTCATGTTGACAATGCTTGGCTCCGCACGACGAACCGCCAACGGCGTCTCCCGCCGCGAGGCACTCAAAGCCGGCTCGCTCGCCGCCCTCGGCGGCATGGCGCTGCCTCAACTTCTACAAGCGAGCGAATCACGCGGCACGCATCGCCCCGGCAAGGCGAAAAACGTGATCCTCCTCTATTTGCTCGGCGGCGCCGCCACGCAGGATATGATCGATCTCAAGCCGAACTCGCCCGCGGAGACACGCGGCGAGTTCAGCCCGATCTCGACGAGCGTGCCGGGCATCCAGATCGGCGAGCACCTGCCGCGCATGAGCCGATGGATGCACAAGATGGCGTTGGTGCGTTCGCTGAATCATCGCGCCGGCTGCCACAACACGCTGCCGAGCTACACGGGTCTTGAACAGTTGCTGGACAACACCAACACGCGCGACACTTATCCGCCGAGCATGGGCAGCGTCTGCGAATGGCTGCGTCACCAATCGCGAACCGAGAGCCTGCGTGAACTGCCCGATTACGTTTACATGCCGTGCTACCTCGGTTGGGGCCAGGCAATTCGTCGACCCGGCCCCTACGCCGGTTTCATCGGCCAGCGCTTCGATCCACTCTACACCGAAGTCACGCCATACCGCTCGATGACCGGCCCGACGCCCGCGCCAGGCCGACCCGTCACCGTGCTCGGCGATCCGCGCCTGCCCGAAAGCACGCTCGCGCCGGGCATCACGCTCGATAGGCTCAACGCACGCCGAAGTTTGATGAATCAGATCGACGATCAGCTTCGCAACGAATCGGTCCAGCGCAGCGTCGATCAATTCGATCGTACGCAACGCCGAGCGTTCAACCTGCTCACGTCGAACGAGGTGCGTTCCGCCTTCGATCTCGACCGGGAAGACAACCGCATCCGCGAACGCTATGGCCGCACGCTGTTCGGCAACTGCTCGCTGATCGCGCGTCGGCTGGTCGAGAGCGGCGTGCGGTTTGTCAATGTCACCTGGGATCTGTTCTGGGACCGCGTGCAGGTCAACTACGACGCCTGGGACACGCACACACGCAACTTCCCGATTTTGCGCGAAGTCAATCTGCCCGAGTTCGACAAGGTTTATGACGCCCTGCTCGAAGATCTGCAAACGCGTGGCTTGCTCGATGAGACGCTCGTGGTGGTGATGAGCGAAATGGGCCGCACGCCGCGCATCAATGGCAACGGCGGGCGTGACCACTGGACCTACTGCTACGGCATGTGGTTCGCGGGCGCTGGCATCCGCGGCGGCACGGTCGTGGGCGAATCGGATAACCAGGCGGCGTACGTCAAGGACCGGCCCGTCAGCCCCGCGGACATCTGTGCGACGATCTACGAAATCCTCGGCATCGACCCCGACTTGATGGTCCCCGACCGCGCCGGCCGCCCGCACGCCGCATCGCAAGGCGGCAGGCCGATACGGGAGCTGTTGGCGTGAG
>CAMAUE010000197.1 GCA_945861245.1 Singulisphaera sp. GP187 | reverse complement strand
GCCGAAAAAAAAAGCAGAGAACTGGGTGAAGAAGATGGTAGGCACAACGGTGCAAATGTTTCGCCGCCTGTTCGTGAGCACGGGCAAAGCGTAACAGATTCGGGATGAACACCAATGGGCATCAAGGGCAAGTTGGGATCAGCCTAGGAGGGTCCTCAAGTTGTCAGTGGCTAGTGGTTAGTGGCTAGTGGTTAGTGGCTAGTGGTTAGTGGTTAGTGGCTAGGCAGATAATGATTGAAGCTACACCCGAATAGTTTATGGTTGCCTAAAAGACCTACCAGGAGCAAAACCGTTCCCATGTATTGCTCACCACTAACCACTCACCACTAACCACTGACTATTCCCGTTCCACGATCATCGCCACGGCGTTGCCACCGCCGAGACACAGCGATGCCAGACCACGGCGGAGGCCGCGTTGGTGCAGGGCGTGGACAAGCGTCACGAGCACGCGCGTGCCGGACGCGCCGATCGGATGGCCGAGGGCGATCGCGCCGCCGTTGACATTGAGTTTCGCTTCGTCGATGGCGAGGTCTTTGTTGCAGGCGAGCATCTGCGCGGCGAAGGCTTCGTTTAACTCGAAGAGGTCGATGTCGGCGATCGCGAGCTTGGCTTTGTCGAGCACCTTGCGAACGGCTCCGACTGGTGCGAGGAAGATGTTTTTCGGCGCGATGCCGCTCGTGGCGTAGGCGACGATGCGTGCCAATGGCTTGACGCCAAGTTTGTCGAGGCCATGCGCCGACACCACCGCAACGGATGCGGCGCCATCGGAGAGCGCGGAGGCATTGCCCGCAGTGACCGTGCCGTCGGGTCGAAACGCGGGTTTGAGTTTCGCGAGCGAATCGGCCGTGGTATCGGCCCGGAATCCTTCGTCCTGCGCGACCATCTTCGCCTTCGCGCCAGAGCCAACGGCGATCGGCAGCACCTCGGCGTTGAACGCGCCGGACTGCCAGGCCTTCGCCGCACGCTGTTGGCTGGCGGCGGCGAAGCGATCTTGCTCCCCGCGCGGGATGCCGCATTTGGTCGCAATGTGTTCCGCCGCCTCGCCCATGTGCCAATTTTCGATCGCGCACCAAAGACCGTCGTGGATCATCGCATCGACGGCTTTTTGGTCGCCGATTTTCCACCCGCCGCGTGTGCCGAGCAAGAGGTGTGGTGCCCGGCTCATCGATTCCATGCCGCCGGCGAGAATGACATCGGCATCGCCCGCGCGGATCGCCTGGGCCGCCAGCATCACCGCTTTCAGGCCGGAGCCGCAGACTTTGTTGATCGTCAGGGCGGCAATCGTGTCGGGAAGTCCCGCCTTGAGCGCGGCCTGGCGTGCGGGATTTTGGCCCAGGCCGGCTTGCAACACGACGCCCATGATGACTTCGTCAACTACGGATGGCGCGATGCCGGCTCGTTTCATCGTCTCGGCCAACACCCGCCCGCCGAATTCCGGCGCGGACATGTCAGCGAGGGCGCCAAGATACTTGCCGATCGGCGTGCGAACCGCGGAGACGACATATGCTTCAGACATGGTGCGTGCTCCTTATTTCCGCTTGCGGCTTAGCGCTCGCCCTCACGGCGGCGGGGCCAAAAGAACACAATTGCACAGCACGCGATCGCCGGCAGGAGACCCGCGATAATCACAGGTCCCTGGTAGGATCCCGTCGTGTCGATGATACGGCCCACGAAGATTTGCATCGTCCCTGAGCCGATCCAGGCGATCATGCCGAGCATGCCGGATATCTTACCTTGATGCTTGGGCGACAGCTCTTGCGAGAACGAATAGTAGTTGGGAAACAAACCCAGCGTACCGGCGGCAACGAAGAGGAGCAGCGCGAGGATGGTCAGCGAGCCGACGGAAAAAAATCCATTCTCCGACACATTCGCCGACGGCAAGCACGCCACGATTACCGCAAGCAACGTCATGCCGGCGCAGGCGGCAAACGTCAACACGCGGGCAGTGTGAACGCCCCAGCCTCGCCTCGTCATGCCGGTCACCCAGAACCCGACGCCAAGACAACCGATGTCGGTGGCAACATAGTACGCCGACGTAAACCACGCCATGCCTTGATCGTCGTAGCCGTGTTCCTCTTGCAACAACAACGGCAGCCAAACGCGAAAATATTGCCAGGTCAGATTGATGCAAATTACGGTGGCGATCAGCACGCCAAGCATGCGAAGAAAGTCACCGCTCCAGATTACCGGCGACCCATCAACGGAGGTCTCGCTTCCCGCTACGTCGGCTGTCCGCTGCAGATCGGTACGGCCAATCAACAGGAACCACGGCACGATCCAAAGGATCCCGATACAGCCAATGACGGCGAACGGTGGACGCCAACCTCCAGGTTCGCTCGACGTCGTGTAGAGCACAATGATTGGCGTAAGAATCGAACCGAGGGCGGCCCCGCTTTGCAGCAAGCTATTGCCCAGCGATCGGTCGGCACGCGAGAGCATGATCTGGGTCGTGACCAAGGCGCAAGGCCAATGGCCCGATTCAAAGAAACCAAGCGCGATTCGGCAGAGCATGAAGCCGAGGTAGGTTTGATCCGCGAGCGACGCTTCGGGCCTAAACCAGGCGCCGATCGAATCGGAATAGGCGGTCGCCAATCCGGCGAGCGACCAAAGGACCAGAACGCCAGGATACAACCAGCGCGGGCCGATGCGATCCACCAGGAAGCCGAAAAAGAATGCCCCGCCGGCGAAGGCGTAGCTCAGGCCGGCGTCAAGCCCGCCGTACTGCTCGTTGCTGAAACCATATTCGTCCTTGATGCGCTTCGCCAGCACCGATAGCGTGAGGCGATCCATGTAGAGCAACATGGTGGCGCACAGCAACAAACCGCAAACGCTGTAACGCCAGGTCGTGGATCGTTCATTTTGCATGAAGGTCTCGATTGCTCCGCGTCACCGGCCGACGCTCAAACGCTGGTTGACTTCGATGTTCTTGCGTGAGACGACGCCTTTGCCGTGCGGCAGCGTGACTTCGACATCGACACGTTTTTCGCTGCCGAGGCCGAAATGGGCGATCGCTTCTTGGCCGGAGCAGTAGCCGTAACCGATGGCGATCTCGCGATAGCCCAGAAGTGCGGACGCATCGCCAAGCTTTCCTGCCGGATAGACGCGAATCTTGCTGCCGACGCCCATGCGGTTAACGCCGTCGGAGCCGACGACGTTGACCATGAGCCAATTGCCCGCGGGCGTTTCGTTGCGCAGTAACAGCGATCGGCTTTCAATCCACCAGTTGGGCAGGAAGATGTCGATTCGGCCATCGCGGTCGAAGTCGCCAGTTGGGCCAGGCGCCATGTAGATGATCTGTTTGTCCTTGACGATCTTGTCGAAGAACGCGCCGGTGCCTTTGACGGCGAGGTTTTCCTTGGTCGGGAACTCGTTGAGGCCCCAGGCGTCGGCGCGGAACTGCGGGATACCGTCCTTGTTGCCGAGGTTCTTGAAGATAATCGGGTACGGCTGTCCGTCTTTGAACTTGACGATGCTGAGGAGGATGTCCGGTTTGCCATCGTTGTCGAAATCGTGAACTTCGACGTGCGGCGCCTTCATGGTGAGGGCGATGAGGCCAGCGGCTTCGGTCACGTCTTCGAATTTCGGGACACCGGCTTTGACGCCTTTGTTGAGGTAAAGACGAATCGGCACGGGCGTTTTCCAGGGTGTTTTGGTGTGATGCCCGATGATGATGTCGGGTAGCCCGTCGTTGTTGACATCGCCGATACAGACGCCGGCGGGTGTGTCGTCTTTGCCCATGCCTTTCCATTGCAGCACCTCACGGCTCCCCGGCGCTTCGGCGAATTTGCCTTTGCCGTCGTTGAGGTAAAGCCGATGGTTGCCATCGCCATCGGTGAGCACGAAGTCAGGCCAACCGTCGCCGTTGAGATCGGAAACCGCAACGCTCAGGCTGGAAAACAACGGCGGGACACCGACATCCTTGGAGACGTTCTCGAATTTGTGTTTGCCAAGATTTCGCAGGAGAGCCGGGCCATGCTTGACGGCGCCGTAGTAGCGTTCGACCAGTAGTAGGTCGAGCAAGCCGTCGCCGTCGGCGTCGAGCGCGGAAAGGCCGCGGCCGGCGTAGAGGGGGAGGATGGTGCCGCTATCTTTCGACACATCGGTGAACTTGCCATCGCCGTCGTTGCGGAACAGGGAACTGGGGATCTTTCGCACGGGGGCTTTGCTCTCCATGGCGCAGTTGGAGGAATAAAGATCGAGCTTGCCGTTGTTGGTCAGATCGACGAATAGCGCGCCGCTGCCCATTCCCGAGGTTCGCACATGTTCTTGCGGATCGAGCGTGAATTTGCCTTTGTTGTTGCGAAAGAGCATCGCGGGTTTGGAGCCGGCGTCGTGAAACGCGTTCACGAAAAGGGCCGGATACCCCGAGCCATCGATATCGCCCCACGCCGCCCCGTGTCCGCGAATGCCGCCGACGTGCGGAAATAATCCCGCCTCATCGCCGACATCGCGGAAGACGAAGGGTTGTTTCGTTTGGGCGGCAGCGGAACAGGTAAGGAATAGGATTGAAATCGTCGAGAGGAGGTATCGCATGGAATTATCCAATAATGAGTGAATTCAATTCAAGCCCCAGGATGAGTGCAGCGATTCCTGGGGGTGACAATACGCCGAACCCCCAGGAATCGCTGCGCTTATCCTGGGGCTTGGGTGGATTGCCTATTTGTTCCCGCCAATGCAATACAAATAGCGAAACGTGCGGATGAAGATGTCGCCGTTGGACACCGCCAAGGACGAATTCGTCTGCTCGCCTTTGCCAAGGTGGTTGACGCCAACGACGTTGTACTTGGGGCTGGCGTCGAGAATCAGCGTTTCGCCGGTGCGCATCAGGATGTACAGTCGGCCCTCGGCGTGGATCATCGAACCCCATGTGTTCCCGGCGCTGGGGCGTTTTTCTACTTTCCAGATTTCCTCGCCGGTCTTGGCGACGTAGCAGCGCGGCATGCCGTTTTCGTCAACCATATAGACGTGATCGCCGATGAGCATGCCGGAACCGACGCGTTGGGTGTTCTTGGGATGGCGCCAGAGTTGGTCCTTGGTGATGTCGCCCGTGCCGCCGACCTTGACGCCGATGGCCGCCCCGCCGTAGCCCGACATGCCGATGGCGATGCCGTTGGCGTAGAGAGGCGCGGCATAGCAGTAGCTGGTCATGCCCTTGCCGTGCCAGAATTCGTCGCCGGTCTTGGGATCAAAGCTCTTGAGCGTTTCGCCCATGGCAAGGAGCATTTGGTCTTTGCCGTCGATCTTGAAGATGACGGGCGTGTTCCAGGAGCCGGCTTTCTGTTCTTTTTCCCAAACGGTTTTGCCGGTCTTCTTGTCAACGGCGAGCAGGATGTTTTTCCCCTTGCCGTCGTTCGGGCCACACCATTGGATGGCGAGATCGCCGTAGAGGACGGGCGAGGCCGAGTTGCCAAAGGAGTGTTCCCAATTGCCGAGGTCGGTGCGTTTCCAGAGTTCCTTGCCCGTAACGTCGTAGCAATAGACGCCGGCCGAACCGAAGCTGACGACAACGCGTTCGCCATCGGTTGCGGGAGAGGCGTTGGCGTACCAGCTGGCATTCCAGTTGCGTTCCTTATCGGGATAGGCGACGTCGTTCTGCCACAGTTTTTTGCCGTCGGTGCGATCGAAACACATGATGCTGCGGACGTGCCCGCCTTTGTTCGCTTGGGTCAGGAAGATGCGCTCACCCCAGACGACGGGCGTGGAGTTGCCCTGGTCGGCGAGAGTGATTTTCCACTTCACGTTTTCCTTTTCGCTCCACTTGACGGGCACGTTCTTTTCTTCGCAGAAGCCTTGGCCCGTCGGTCCGCGCCAGCCGGGCCAATTGTCGGCCAGTGCCAATGGCGTAATGATCAATGCCATCAAACAAACACTTGCGAATTGCCGAACCATGGTGGATCTCCGTTTTTGTTTAGCCGCTCGCCTTTGGCGAGCGCGGGCATGGCGCTTTACAACGATCGCAATGCGCCGTGCCTGCGCTCGCCCTAGGCGAGCGGCTAAACGGGGATTAAAAATCGATATCCTGGGCAACGATCTGTTCGTCGACGCGGGATGACGCTGCCAGCGAGCGATTGAGCATGTCTTGCGAGATCGTGCCCTTGCGCAAGAACTCCTCTTTCATGGAGCGATACTGATTCGCCGTGGCCTGGTCGCCGAAATCCTCGAATTTCTTCACGAGGGCGTCGAGCATCCGGGCGACGATCTCGCGATCGCGCTGCGTTCCGGCACCGGATGTCAACATATCGATCTTGCCTTGCAGAAACAGCACCTGGCGCTGCACCTCGGCTCGAGCGAGCACATTACGCACGTCGCCGGATCGCTCGGCAGCGCGGTTGGCGTCGGCGGTGACTTCGACGATGATATTCGCTTCCAGTCTCTCCTGTGTCTTGTTCAGGCTCGGCACGTCATACGTGACGCTCGCCTTGGCGATACGGAAACGCTGGGCGGTAGGCCGTGCGGGAATGCTGCAGCGAAACAGGAACTCGTAGGCTTTGCCTCGCTCCATCTGTTCAATCTGCAGATTTACGTGCTGACTGGCATCGGGTTGCAGATTGCCGACGAATAGAATCTCGGGCTTGCTGCGATATAGCTCACGCACCTGCAACTCGGGCGACAGCCAAAGCTGAAGCTGCACGTTCGTCGCCTGGATGTTCTTTTGATTGCTCACCGCCTGGCCGAACAAAAGCTGGGCCGCGACTTCGTCGCGAATGTGGTTGAACGCGCCGGCGAGACTCGTCTTGGCGAGATCGGTGAGAAAGGCGACTTTGCATTCGCCCGTGCCGAACGCTACGATCGGCAGCTTATAATCCCAGCCGACCGATTTGGCGGCGGCCAGCGCGGCATCCGGATCGGGGTCTTCGCCATCGGTGAGCAGCACCAGTTTGCGCGTGCGTGGCGCATCGTTGATGCCGGCGAGAACGTCGCGCACGGCATGGAACGCGCCGCCCATCGCCGTACCCCCGCCGCCGACCGAGTGAAGTTGCTGGATCGCAGTCCAGATGACGTCCATGTCGTTAGGACTGTTGGCACGCAGAAGCACATGAGCCGAGTCGTCGAAGCCGATCAGGGTGATCAAATCCTCGCTGCCGAGCCGTTCGACCATTTTCTGCACGACGTTCGCTGCCATCTCACGGCGACTGGGCACATCGGAAACGACGCGCTGCGCTGCTTTGCCCTCGGCAGAACCGGCGCCGATCCTTTGAGCGTTTGGATCACGGCGGACGAGCACGTCCATCGATTCAGAGACATCGACCAACAGGATGAGATGCGTCGGAATCGACGCCGACGGCGCCGCCCCGATCACCGCGGCATTTGGCTCGATCGTCAACAGAGCGTAAACATCGCCCGGCGTATTCAGGTCCAAATACGGCCGATCGAGCTTCCATTTTAGTGTGAATGCATCTGCCATCTTTTTGAATCGAATCCGTTATACTTCGCAGGGTAGAAATCGTCTTTTTTTCCGAACCGATCAGAATATTTCTGAGCCGCGACCGTAAGGGAGCGGCCGACAGGATTCCGCGCGGATTATGTCGGCCGCTCCCTTACGGTCGCGGCTCAGAAAAGCGTCAAACTCACTCGTCAAAGGTACACCTTGATAATCACACACGAGATATTGTCGCCGAATCCGTCTGGCTCCAACACGCTAGGCAAACGCTGCATGGCGTCGGCGGCGTTGACGAGCGACAACGCAATATCAGCGGCTTTCGCGGATTGCATGTTGCGCACCATTGCGGCGGCGTTGTGAGGCTCCAGGAAGTAACCCTCCTCGATCAAGCCATCCGAGCACAACATTACCACATCGCCCGGTAGCAGCGGCCAGCGTGATACCTTCGGCTTGCAGTATTCGGCGAGAATCACGAGTTCGCCTCGTTCATTCACGATGCAGCCGCCGACGCATTCGCGCAAGGAACGCGAGACGCTACCCAATTCGTGGATCTCCTCCGGCGATGCTCCGTTCGCCAGCAGATCGGAGGCGACATCGCCGTCCACTGTCAGCTGCTCGATCGCGTCCTTCGTGATGAGATACGCTCGGCTATCGCCCAAATTCGCGATGCTGAGTTCGTGTCCATGCAACCAGGCGATTGTGAGCGTCGTGCCCATCAGGTTTTCGCCCGCGCGAAGCTCATCGCCGCTCCCGTGCGCGAGCGCCCATTCGAGCAAGCCCTGGGAGCTTTGTCGGGCGGCATCGCTCACGAGCCTCGCGAACGTTTCATGGGTACAGCCCTCGACAAACGCATTCTCGACGACGATCGACGTCATCATGCTTGCCAACCCGCCCGACCCAACATCACACGTGGAGACGCCGTCGGCGACGACCGTAAGCAATCCGCGCTCGTCTGCTTTGACGAAAATGGCGTCCTCGTTGCTGCGCTGGAGTTCCGTCTTCGATCGGCCCGTGCGGGTATGTCCGCCGGCATCCGAACGCAGCGTTCCCGAAAACGTACGCCGACGATTCACGCCGACAATCGCCTCGTCGAAGGCGTGAGCGAACGCCAGGGGCGTGGGAAATCGTAGCCCTGGGTTCAATGCCGTGCCACGTTGTATAACCGGAATGATGCCCGTAGGCAGGCGTGGCGCGAAGATACGCAGTGGCGGAATCTCGTACTGAAACGCCTCCAGTCCGTTGCCAGGGAACCCACTGGGAATCAGGCCTGCGAGCCAATAATACGCAAGCATCGCCAGGTGGAACACGTCCGTCGCCGGGCCGATCTCATTTCCCAAAAATTGTACGATCTCCGGAGCGGCGTAATGCGGGTGAATGCGCACACGTTCGGGCATCATTCGCGATGGGAAGAGTTCGAGGTCAAGGTTTGTGATTCGCAGCCAGCGTGAATCCACGGACGCCTTATCATCAACCGACGGCGAAAGCGGGCCGATACCCCCCTCCAGCATTGCCGGATTGAAGTTCAGCCAAACCAGCCCGCGGCCATGAAGCAGGGAAAGGGCATGAGCGACGGAATGGACGCATGCCGAAAGTCGCTGAAGCTCGGCGTAATCATCCTTCGCTTTGGGGAGTTGCCAGGGCAGCGGCGTGGACAGATTGGTATCGAAGATTAACCAGCGGCCATTACTATCGTCCACCACGCGGCCTTTCGGCAGGCACGCAGCTTGGGTCGCCAGGCGTTTCTCCAGCAATGCGACACGCTCGGCGGGCAACTTGCCGGGCAGCCAATGCACGCGCCAGCTTTGGCCGTCGGCGGTAAGCAGCAATGCCGTTTCAGACGATGCCAATGCCTGCCGTTGTTCCGCGGACAATGCGAGGCCTGCGGACGTTACCGGGCAGACCGCCGGCGGCGAACTCGGCGCTGACGACGCCAACTCGGCGTTGCAATGATCGCAGAACTCATGGTCCTGCGACATTGCGCCACAAACGTTGCACGGGATGCTCATCGCGTAGGTTCGCCTCGCAGACTGGGTGTGGAATTAGTGTATGGTGCGAAAGGGGAGAGTTGGAAGAAAAAACGCCGCGAGAAATTGTTTGGGTAAGCAGCTGAATAGTTGGTAGTATTTTTGTACACCAGTCAGTGCCAAGAATGGTTTTGTGGAAAAACACATTTGGAGCACTGACATGTCACGCATCACATTGTCTGCACAGCAAGAAGTCGAAGCAAAGTTGTTGGAGGCAAAA
>CAMAUE010000196.1 GCA_945861245.1 Singulisphaera sp. GP187 | reverse complement strand
GCATTACTACGCTTTCCAGATTTGGCCCCGCGCCTGCTCGATGGGCATCAACGGCTCCGACAACCACCTGCGCGAGGTGCAACGCACGCTGCCGGCGCAATTCTCGAACCTTCGCATCATGTCCACGCTCGGCATCAAACCGCCTGGCGGCTGTCATTTTTCGCCGGCGGGCTATGCCGAGTTCGCCCGTCTAATCGCGCCGTTGGTCGAGCGGGACAACTACGGCAAGACCTTCACGACCGTCATCGCCCCGCCCGACCTCAAGTCGGTGTACTACGCCAACGCCAAGAAGGACGAACTCGTCCTCGAGTTCGACCAGCCAATCGCGTGGGAAAACGCCATTGCGACCCATTTCTATTTCGACGGCGCCAAAGCCCCGATCGCCAACGGCTCGGTCTCGGGCAACACGCTGACGCTCAAACTGACAGCACCCACGATGGCCAAGCGCATCACCTACCTCGATAGCCGACTGTGGAACCAAGACCACCTACTCCACGGAACCAACGGCATCGCCGCATTGACCTTCTGCGACGTGCCGATCTTACCGCAGCAACGGGCGGCGAAATAGCGGGCGATTCGCCCATGGGCCAGTGTCGAGCCTGGCTCACTCGACCAGACGGATGAGACGCGCACGGGCCGTCTGATCGGCAATCCAGTTGATGTTGAAGTTGCCGTTGCCTCCCAGGTTTACCTTGTTACTGATGTACTGCGAGCCAAGAATGTCTTGGGTGCCGTTGCCGCTCACGGTTAGCATTCCCTTCTTGGCATAGAGCGTTCCGTAGATTTGGGAGGTTCCGTTTCCGGTGAGGGTGATCGTATTGGTGGAAGATCGCTCCTGCCAAAGGCCGATGCCTCGGTAGGGTCCGGTCTGCATCGGCCACCAGTTGATTGTGCCCAGGCCGTTGACGTTGATGACGTCGCTGGTGGAGCGTGGGTTGGTATAGACCATGACGCCGACGGCGTTGAGGCTGCCTTGGCCTGTGAAAGAGAATCCACCCTCGTCCATGTAATAGATGCCGGGAAGCATAACTACGTTTACCTGACCGGAGACGTGGATGCCGCCGCGATAAACGCCGGGACTGAGATAGACGGTGCGATTGCCGGCCAAGTTGGTCGGGTTGTTCGAGCGCGTCGTCAGTGTGGAAGGATTCGGCGGATCGAGGTAAGCGAGGGGATCGGGAGTTGGCGGCTGGCTGTTGTAGATGCTGCCGTTGAACGTGCCGCTGCCTGACGTGCTGTAGCCTGGATTGCCCGTTAAAAAGAATTTCGGCGCGTTCAGCGACCCGCCGCCGGTGGCGACGGCGCCGTCAACGGCATTCGAGTTGACGATGATGTCGGCGTTAGTCACGGTCATGACGCCGTTGCCGTTGGTGTTCAGGGCTGCGGGACTGGACGGGTCGAGAACGAGGATGCCGTTGCGAAATGGGGACCACTTGCCGACGGCGACGGCGCGGGAGGCAACCAAAATCTTGCCGCTGCCCCAGACCGCGCTGAAGGCGCGTTCCTGATAGAATTCGATATTAACTTCGGCGTGGCCGACTAGACCGGCGTGCAGGCCGGTGATCGGCGGAATATTGACGGTTACCTTGTTGGTAATCCCGTCATTATCGAAGCCATTGGCGGCGGCGATGGCCTTCGCTTTGGCAAGGGCGGTTCCCGGACCATCGAGGCCTGAATACGTCGGGAAGTTGACATAGAGATCATTTGCCGCGGCCAGGGCTGCTGCGTCGGCGGCGGCCTGCGTGGTGCGCCGGTTGTGCTGAATCAGCCCGCCGTCCAGCGCGAACGCTGCGATGCCGATCAATGCCGTCAAACAGATCGCAACAATGACCGACACGGTGCCTTGGCGAGATTGCTTATTCGTTTTCATGGGTTCCTCTCGAATCCGACAATGCCATGTTGTAGGTCAGGCTTTCCAGCCTGACGCATTTTGAAGATCCCTGGCGGGCTGCGTCAGGCTGGAAAGCCTGACCTACAAACTTGCAATGTCGTGTTAATATGACATTTGCATACTTGATGAACTGGTTAAGGTAATGGTGCCGAAGAACGCCTCCGGGACCCATTGATAGGTGACCACGACGGTCACGGTGTTGTAAACGTATTGGACTTCGCCGCTCACGATCACGGCGCGCGTCGGAGCGTTGCTCTGGTTGTAGGTAATCGAGTAGCTGAGGTTGCTGGGATCGAGGGCGATGGCTTTGGACAAGATGACCTGGTTGTAGATATCCTGCGGAGTCGGTGCCGTCACGCCGGCGCCCTTGGCGTAATCAGTCCCATGCACCGATGCATATCGACAGGCTTCACGGGACAGCGTCGCCACCTGCTGGTAGCGAAAGATGCCCATGCCGCCGACCATGAAACCGATCGTGAACAACAAGACCACCGGGTAGGCGATAGCGGATTCGAGAAGCGTCGTCGCTTTGCGCTTGGGTGTTTGGTATCTCATGGAAATCTCTTTAGGAACATTCAAATAATAACTTCGCGATTTGGTTTTGCCGCTTGCGGCTTAGCGCTCAGGCGGCGCCTTGCGAGCGCTAAGCCACAAGCGGCGGAATCGAGAAGTTGTTGTTTCGGTTTTCCTTAGTTGGGCAAACGGGATGCCTTGGCCATGCGAACGGTCTTTTGCAAGGTGGTGCTCGACGGCACCCCGGGGAACTGTGTGACGGTTTTGAAAACATAGGACACGGTGACTTCCACCCACTCCCCGTTGGCCCCGGTGCCGCTCGCCGAGACGACGGTCGGCGCGGGTGACAGGTTGGTGCCGGCCAGGGCTGCTTGCGTGGAACTGGCGTGGGGCGAATTTCCCATGACAGTCGGATCCGCCAAATAGTAGGCGCCGTTGCGAGCGCAGTCGTCGATCGTCACCGAGAAATAAAACACGCGTGCCCAGTCGACGGCTATGACAAACAGAAAAACCAGAAACGGCGCGAGGACCGCCAATTCGATGGCAGCGGTCCCGCGGCGCGCAGAAATCGTGGCGATTGGTTTGCGTGCGAACATAGATCAATCTCCTCCCTGGATAGGGATCGAATGACATGCGCGGTGCGCGCGACGGCGCACCGCACTTTCAGACTGTAAGTAAACGCGCAGAATGGATGGTCAACCCCGCTCGTGCTCATAAGCGGGGCGACCTGTGAACAACGGATCGGCTAGGCTTCGATTACGAAGCGCTGCCAACCGCCGTGCCAACGGCAGTGAACGTGCTGTTGGCATTCTGACCGAGCGTGGTGATTGCCCCAAGGCAGACCACGATGATCAGCGCCAGCATCACGGCATACTCGACTGCCGTGGGCCCGTCTTCGCGCGTGAGAAAATTGACGACGACTTGATGGAAACGTGAGAACATGACAGATCCTCTCTGGTCCAGAGAAGTAACATACGACGCAGGCATTCTGGTAACGCCCGACGAAGGTCCGAACGGCAACACTGCCGGCGGACGAAATCGGTCGTCTCCAGCGCCGCAGGCAAGAGCGCACGCTCTTGACCGGCGACGATCGTGGGACCACTCCATTCGGTAACCTGGCGATCCGTTCCTGTATGGGAACGGACCCATGGCTTTGCGTCCCATCCTTGCGGATGGTTTGCCTTTGTCGTGGATCACGATCGGAAACGCTTGGAGATCCCGGTTTTTCCTGGTACGTGGCGATGCGGACTATGACGGGGAGCCTACGACTACATGCTTGCACGGCCAATTGAGGGGGTGGTGCTTCGTGCATTTGGCATGAGATCATTCAACCAACTCTAAGTTGCGTTCGTGCCGATGTCAAATTGAAAGGCAGATTTTATTGGTTCCACGAAAGCCCAGTGGTGAGGTGTTCCGAACCTCTGGGATCACTGGGGTTCGGAGTATATACCTCGAGCGGCCAGGAATGACATTTTGTAGGACGGCACTCCAGGGCCGTCTTTGAGTTGTACGGGCTGAGTAGCGACGGCCCTGGAGTGCCGTCCTACTTTGTGCCAAATCAGGCCGCGTGGAATATATCTTCGGCGGGTGGGATTGTCGCTTTTCCGAGCCGCGACGGTCAGGGAGCGACCGAGTGCGAACGCACAGCAACCTTTCGGCCTCTCTCGGAAGGTTGCGGTGCTAGCTGTGCCTCTGTCGTTAGTTTGTAACTGTTTGCCATCGTCTTCGTAAGCTGATGCCCCGTGGGAATATCGGCTATGATCCCGTCTTCGCCATGTCCTTTGCTTTTTTTTGCAATGGCGGGTAGATGGCGTTGTCGGCGGCGAGGACGCGGAGTTGGCGCATGATGTCTTCGCGGGGAGTGTAGCGTGTCGGGCCCATCATGCGGAGAGCGTCGACGGCCATGATGCGGCCGTCGCCTTTGCCTTGCTCTTTGACGTTCGCGGTACCGGTTTTGCCTTCGGCGCTGGCGCCGCCGACGACGGAACTGGTCGAATCGAAGATCTGGATCGTATTGTCGTTGAGAAATTCGTGCAGTACGTCGAGCGTTTGATCGGGAGCTTGCTGCTGCCAAATCATGCCGAGCATGTAGGCGCAATCGTAGCGAAGCATCTTGTTAGGACCGTTGAGCGGTTCGATGAGGACTTTGGTGAAGGTTACGAGCGGCCCGTCCATCTTGCGCAACGCGGCGCCATGGACACGCAACGCCCACATGACCCGCTCGCGAAGCTTCGTTTCCTGGCGAGGGTCCGCGAGCACTCTAAGCAGCGTTGGCACGTGCTGGATTGCGGTATTGACTTGGCCGATGCGGGCGACCGTCATTGCCGACTCGACGCGAACATTGAGGGCTTCACTTTTATCGTCGATTTTCCGCACGAGAAGATCGAGCGCCGGCGCGGCGGCGGCGCCAATGCCACCCAGCGCGAGGGCGGCATGTTCACGAACTGTCGCGTCGCCGTCGTTACCTAGTAGGCGGATCAACGCCGGGACGGCGGCATGAGCGGCCGGGCCGATATTGCGTATTGCGATCACCGCTTGATGCCGAACTTCGGCGTCGCCGTTTTGCGCGGCTTCGAGTAAAACCGGCACGGCGATGGCGGTTTCCTCGCCGCCGATATTGCTCAACGCCAGCGCTGCATTACGGCGATTCTCAATGTCGCGCGTATCCAGCGCCCAACGTAGTGACGGGATGGCATCGCGATCTTTCGGATCGACGATACGCACCAGCACATTCAACGCCGCACGCTGAACTTCCGAATTCGTATCGCGGCAAAGCGGCAGCAGATCACGTAAAAGATCGTGTACCTTGTCGCCGTCCTTCATGAGCAACAGTGCGCTGGCGGCGTCGCGTTTGACAAGCGAATCGGGATCACGCAGCGCCCGGCGGATCGACGGCAGTGCACTCTCGCCGAACTGCGACAACGCCCAGGCGGCGTTTTGGCGCACCATCGGCACTTGGTCTTCGAGTGCCTTGTCCAACGCCTGATGTGAACGCACCGAGCGAGGCTTCTGGCAGCCGAGAGCGTAGGCGGCGCTGCGGCGTACCTGCGGATCACCATCGGTAAGGGCGCCGAGCAGTGCCGTTTCGAGTTGCGTGTCGGAGCCGAGCGTCTTGGTCTGTCGGCAGATTTCCGCGAGGGCGAAGACGATGCTGCCCTTTACCTTTGGGTTGGCCTCTTTGGTGAGAGCCGTTCGCATCGCGTCGATCGAGAAGACCGAGCCCGCTCCGATTTTGCCCAGCGCAAACGCGGCTGCACGGCGTTTTTCAGGCTCGGAGTGGCGGAGTTGGGCCGTCCAGTCGGTCGCGCTTTTGCCGAGCAAGAATGCATCTTGGGCGGCAATCGCGGATGTAAAACCAACGAGCATGGCAAATGCGACGGTAGAAATGCGAATCATCGTTGGCCTCTTCCTGTTTTTCGCTTGCGGCTTAGCGCTCAGGCAATCCCGCGCGAGCGCTAAGCCGCAAGCGGCATGTCTCACTTCTTGTCTTTCTTATCCTTCTTGTCCTTCGATTCGCTTTTTTCCTTCTTCTGCATTTCGATGAAGACGGTCAGAACCTCCACGGCCTCCTCGGCCACTTCACGAAGGATGGGGTGCGCCTTCTTGTCGGCGATGATTTTTTCAAAGTTTGGGATGAGTTCGATGGCATTTAGGCTCACAAGGCAATGAATCGCCGCCGAACCGACGGCGACTTCGGGATCGTCGATCATGCTGGCGATAGTCGAAATGAACGGCTTGGAATCCTTGCCCCAGCTGCAAATGGCTTGCATCGACTGGATACGCAGGCCCGGATCAGGATTGGCGAGAAGTTTGATGATCGGGTCCTGGTGCTTCTTTTCAAGTTTCTGCTGCACCATCATGGCACCGTTATGCAAATAAATCTTAAGACTCGGTTCCGGTTCGATGGCGATTCTCGCGTTGATTTTCTTTATCGCCGCCGCTGTGTCGGCCGCATTCAGAAACCGCGTCAAGTTGACGATCGCGCCGATCGAGATGACGCGAACTTGCATCGAGGAATCGTCGAGCCGGGCATAGATTTCCGTCAACGCCTTGGGATACGGCACGCCTTTGATATCGACCGTGAGCATCGCCAGCGTTTGCAACCCTTCTTTGCGGACCTCCCATGTTGAATTATCCTTGGACACTTTGATGATGTCGTCGAGTGCTTCACGTCCAGTCGGTCCAAGAAACATGATGCTCTGAACGGCATTGATGCGCATCATAATTTGGGGGTCGTTCAGACCGGCCTTGTAGACCGCCAAGGCGTCTTTGAAAATTTTCGGATCGACATCTTTTTCTTTCTTCTCGTGCCATGGGTAGTTCTTGAAGATCGTGCCCACGACGCGCAAGCCGTTGTAGCGTACGCTGAAATCGACTGGAGCGGTAAACGTATGTTTCTTCAACTCGGTCAAGATATCGGGAAGCGCATCGAAGCATTTGACGGGGCCGAAGTTCAGGATAGCTTTCATCGCGATTTCGCGTTTGCTGGGATCGCCGGAGTGGATTTCCTTTTTCCACTGCTCGAAGGATTTGCCAAGCACTTCGGACGGAACCTTGAACTCGGGAACTGTAGGGAATTTGGATCCCGTTTCCTTGGGGTCTTTGCCTTTGTCATCAACTTTGGCCTTGCCCGTATCCTTTTTGTCCTGCGCGGTGCAATACGACGCGCTGAAAGCGAGCAGCAGCAAGGCGAGCGTGAGAATGGTCGGCCGAATGTGCATGTTGAACCTCATAAAACGGTATCTCTCCCCAACGGATATGGTATCACGAAACAGGTCGGATGAGCAATGACTAAGTTTTGAATATTCGTTCGTTAGGCAGACGCGCAAGCGCCGGCGAACGACGCAAATCGACTTATGACCGATGCGTCAAAGATGACGCCGCCGACAAAAGTACGAGCCGGAAGCGTAAGCGACGGATTTCTCCAGTCCGTCGCTTACGCTTCCGGCTCGTAAAGCGACTTTTGTCGGTGGCGCCAAGGATCGCGTCTGCCGAATCGGTGAAGATTTAATAAATAACTAGAGTTCAATCGATGGCGATTGTGTTAAGAGACATCAAGCAGCGTTGACGACCGTCACGGTCGCGGAGATTCCACGCATGCGATTTAGTTTGATTCCGCGCGAAATGCGCTTCTTTGACATGTTCGACGAGACGGCCGCCAAGCTCACCTTGGCGGCGACGAAGTTCGTCGAAATGGTCCTGGTATTCGACAAGCTCGAAATCCGCAGCCATGAGCTTAAGCGTGAAGAGGACGCTTGCGATGCGAGCATTGAGAAAATCATCAAGGCGATCGACCGCACGTTTATCACGCCGTTCGACCGCGAGGATATCCACACTCTCGCCACCAGCCTTGACGACATCATGGACAACATGGAGGAGACGTCTCATCGGCTCGAGGTTTTCCGCATCGACAAACCGACGCCGGAGGCCCTCGAACTCGCGCGAATTATCAAGGAATGTTGTTTGCGCATCGAATCGGCGTTGAAGTTGCTTCGCGATATGCGCAACTCGGAAAAGATTCACACGTTGTTGCGGGAAATCGGTCAGCTGGAGAATGATGCCGATAAACTTTATCGAAAAGTGGATGCGGCCCTTTTTACCAATCTCGTTACGTCGGGCGGCGCCGAACATAATGGAATAACGCCCGTCGACATTCTCACGCTCATCAAATGGCGTGAGCTTTACGGTTGGCTTGAAGATACGGTCGATGCGTGTAAAGATGTAGCCAATGTGATTTCGGAAATCGTCATCAAGGGGACGTAAGGATGCATTTCTTTGAGACGATCAACTTTTTACCGGTCGATTATGGGGCTCTCGGCATTGTCGTGTTGCTGTTGATCCTTTTGGCGTTGGCGTTCGACTTCCTCAATGGACTTCACGACGCCGCCAATTCGATCGCCACCGTTGTGTCGACGCGCGTACTAACGCCCCAACAAGCGGTAATCTGGGCGGCGTTCTTCAACTTCATTGCCTTTTTGGTCTTCGATCTCAAAGTCGCCGGCACGATCGGCCGCGGCATCATTGAGCCGGACATCGTCACGAACGCCGTCATCGCGGGCACGCTGATCGGTGCCTGCGCGTGGAACATTTTGACGTGGTACTGGGGCTTGCCCACAAGTTCCTCACACGCGCTCATCGGCGGGTTGGTCGGTGCCGCGCTGGCGCATGTCGGGTGGTCCGGACTGGTATTGGGCGGGATTCTCAAGACCTGTATCTTCATCATCCTCGCGCCGATGGTCGGGTTGTTAGTCGGCTTGTCCATTGCTGTCGCGGTCTACTGGATATTCCAGAAGGCCAGGCCACGCAGCATCGATTCCTGGTTCCGACGTGGTCAATTGGTCTCCGCCGCGTTGTACAGTTTAGGGCATGGCGGCAACGACGCGCAGAAAACGATGGGCATTATCTTGGTCCTGTTGATCGCCGCCTCGCAGACGAATCGAAACATGGAATGGCGCGACCGATTTTATGTCAACGAAGCGACGCTTCAAACGCTCAGTAAGAAAGATCCGCTGCCCGAACCGGTGCTCGTCAACCTGCGAACGCTTGCTGAGAAAGAAAAAAACGGCGAGTACAAGTACAAGTTTTCGCGGGAAGAAGCATTCACGACGAAGCTGGAAAAGACGCTGCCGACCGCAGATTTCCAACGCTATAAGGACCGCATCATCAAAGCCGCGGACCATGCACAGGTACCGACGGAAGTCGTCCTCGCGTGCCATCTCGCGATGGGCATTGGCACGATGATGGGCGGCTGGCGCATCGTCAAAACGATGGGCCAGCGCATCATCCGCTTACGTCCCGTCGATGGTTTCTGTGCCGAGTCCGGGGCGGCATTCACGCTGGTGCTCACGCTCTTCTTCGGCATCCCCGTCAGCACGACGCACACCATCACCGGGTCGATCGTCGGCGTGGGCTCGTTGCAGCGTCTCTCCGCCGTCCGCTGGGGCGTCGCAAGCCGCGTCGTCTGGGCGTGGATATTTACGATTCCGGGAGCCGCAATCGTGTCGGCGGTGTGTGTGTTGTTGCTGAAGATGATTCCCTGAATTCCGCTTGCGGCTTAGCGCTCGGATGAACCGGCGCGAGCGCTAAGCCGCAAGCGGAATTCAGGGGGTAGGCGTCACTTTAGTTGGTAGAGCGCCTGTTCAGGTGCGTGTCCAAAACGCATCCCACTGATTGCTTTCGCTGCGGAACATGGCACGTAGATGACACATCTCATCCGTGCCTTCTTCGCTCCAACGCATGCCGGCGAGCTTGA
>CAMAUE010000195.1 GCA_945861245.1 Singulisphaera sp. GP187 | reverse complement strand
TTTGCCTCCAACAACTTTGCTTCGACTTCTTGCTGTGCAGACAATGTGATGCGTGACATGTCAGTGCTCCAAATGTGTTTTTCCACGAAACCATTCTTGGCACTGACTGGTGTACAAAAATACTACCAACTATTCAGCTGCTTACCCGCTTTGAGATCGCTGACCCAATCTTCCTTGCCTGAGAACGCACCGTAGTAAAGGATTTCCTTCGGTTGCTTACCGCCGTTGGCGCGTCGCCATTTTTTGCTTTCGTCGATGATCTCTCGCGCCCAATCGCGGCTCGGCCGGACCTTGGCGGATTTGTTCCACATCACGTCGATGGGCACAACGACCGGCTCGCCGCTGATCGCTTTCATGTCGCCGACGACGTCCTTGCCTGCTTCATCACGCGCGAATTGCAAGCCGAACTCCGTCGCGCCGGGCAGATTGACGGTCAGACCTTCGTTATGCACGAGCCGGCAGAACGGGCCGATGTTGATCCACGCGCTCCATTGTCCGGGGGCGACACCTGGTGTGAGTGGGGCCATGGGATTGCCGACATCGGGAATCTTCGTCGTCGCGCCGCCGTAGTTTGGCTGAAAATGCCCGGCTCGGCTGATGCTCAAGAATGCAAACTTGTCGCTGGTGTTTTGAAAGCGTACGAAGAGCCGCGACGCATCGAGTGCTTCGAGTGTGAACGGGCTGCCGACGGCGTAGGGTTTGAAGCCCTTGTACTCGTCCTTGAGATTAGTTGTCAGCACGAAGAAATCGACGAAGCGATCGCCCGCGGGTTTCGGATTCGCAACCGTGATGAGCCGAATCGTTGCTTGACCGGGTTTGAGATTGACGGTCTTCGCGGGTGATTCCGCGCAATCGTGGTCGACGCCCCAGGGCCACCAGAGTTCGTCGGACGAGCCGCTGAAACTCCACAACCGATCGGTGCCTTTTTTGCCATAGACATGTGAGAAGACGGTGGTTCCGTTCTGGACGATCTCGACTTTGTGCAGATAGTTGAAGTAAGGCGGGGCCTGATACTTGCTCCAGACGCGGAACGTGCCGGGGTCCTTGACAGTGATCGACTTGGTGGCGACGGAATCAACGCTATCCGCCGGCGCACCGAGGCAGCCGCCGTGCGTCATCCACATGCCGCCGTAGGTGTGGCTGCCGTAGCTGTCCTGTTGATGCGTGACCTTCCAGCCCTGCTTGTCGAGCGGCGTGAACGACTCACCTTCGGCGATGATGATCTCGGCGCGGACGGTTTGACTGAGCATGAGAACGCCGAGGAATGTTGAGAGGACGCGATTCATGGCTTGATTTTCCGAGAGGAGTGAAACGGGCAGACAGGGCAGGATGATCTTAGCGAGAAGGCGGGCGAACAGCAATGCGAGGCCGCAGCGGAGCGAGATCGCATCTTCGCGCTCTGCTGCGCGTCGCGGCTAAACGGTCACACCACCACATTTCCCGTCGCCACGCCAGTCCGTCGCTGACGCTTCCGGCTCGTAAAGCGCCGTCGGTACCGCGGGCCAGGAAGCAGTTTGCGACGATCACGTTGGCACATTGCTCATTGACGCTGATTGGCGTGCGGCATGTGGTGGCCCCAGAGAGTCGTGAAAGGTTACATGGTTGCATAATTGTTTTTGTACTTGAACACGAAAGGCCACGAGCGCCGAAATCGCGAACGGATGTCATGCGAGAAATCCTGGTTTTCGCTTGCGGCTTAGCGCTCGGAACCTTTCACGCGAGCGCTAAGCCGCAAGCGGAATACGGGGGAGATTTATTTTGCATTCATTGCACACCGGAAGCCCGTGTGGCTGGCGGCACTGGTGACTTCGCCTTTGCCGCGCGCACCGATGTAGTAGCGCTCGCAATAGTTGGGCGAGCACATGAAGGACCCGCCGCGTTGGACTCGCTTGGCGGCTTGGGCCTCGCGGAGATCGAAGCCGGCGTCGGGGCCTTGCGGATTACGGAAGGCTTTAGTCAGGTCTTTGTCGTAGCATTTGCTGTAATAATCCTGGACGTACCAGTCGGCGCACCATTCCCAGACATTGCCGGCCATGTCGTAAAGACCATAGTCGTTGGCGGGAAACGACTTGACGGGAGCGGCGCCTTCGAAGCCGTCGAGTTTTTTATTTTCGAGCGGGAAGTTGCCCTGCCAGGTGTTGGCCATCCATCTTCCGTCGGGATTGATTTCGTCACCCCAGGAGAATTTCTTGCGATCCAGGCCACCGCGGCCGGCGAACTCCCACTCGGCTTCCGTCGGCAGGCGTTTCTTGGCCCATTTGCAATAGGCAACCGCGTCGTTGTAGCTGATGTGCACGGCCGGGTACCTCTCAATGCCCTTGATCGTACTACCGGGCCCATTCGGCTGCTTCCAACTCGCGCCATAGCTGATGTCCCACCAGCCTTCGTGTCGGGAAAGGTCGTACGTTCCCGGCTCCGGTTTCTTGAATATGATTGAGAACGGTTTCAACTCGCTCGGCGGCACGTCCGGAAAGTCCTTCGGATTCGGTTGTTTCTCCGCTTCCGTTAGGTATTTCGTCTCCTCAATAAACTTGGCAAATTGCTCGTTCGTCACCTCGTGCTTGTCCATCCAGAATCCGTCCACGTGCACCAAGTGCAGGTCGGTGGCATCCAGGAACATCGGAACGTCCTCTTCATCCGCGACATCGGTCCCCATGTAGAATTCGCCGCCGCGGATCCAGACCATCCCTTCGGGTGCCGCACCGGCGGGCGCGTCGGTGGGATTGAGCTTCGGCTCGCGTATTGGGAGGTCTCTGCCAAACACTGTCCTATTCTGACGAGATTTCTTGAAGATACGATCTCCGTACAGCGTCAGCGTCACAGCGAGGCCACAGACGGCAATAATGACGCCAACGATAGTCACGAAACGGTACAACTTGCGCAACGCGATCTGGCGTGGCGAGAGCGCGACCGATGCGGCGAGATTCAACGGGGGACTTGCTTTGTTTTCTTGCTTGGTCGTTTTCATCGCCAACCCGATGGAATGGAGGTCAATAAACAAGCGATGGTGTTGTTATATGCCAGACGCGGAATACGGTAGATCCCGCCCGCCATAATCGCCGCGCACGGAGTGAACAGCGAGACGCTGGGTAAGCCATTCGATGACGCGCGTCTCCGCCCAGCGAATGCCGCCCGCGCCATCGTGGCCGAGGAAGCCGAGATGTCCGCCGTGCGTCGCGATGTGAATCTGAACCTGCGGCAGGGAACCGATTTCCTCAAACGGCGCGACCGACACGAACGGATCATCGCGAGCCGTCAGTATCAGCGTTGGCACGCGGATCGTCGAGATGCGTGGCAACGCTGACGAATCCTTGTAGTACTCGAGCGCGTCGCGGTAGCCCCAGCGCGGAGCCGTGTAGATGTCGTCGAACTGCAGGAGCGTGAGATTCGGCGGAAAGCGCATCAGCGGTATCTCGGGCCGGACTCGCGAGTGCTCGGCGACCTGTTGGAGCAGATGACGAACGTACCAGCGATCATAAAACGGCAACTTTGCGATGAGTTCGGAGCAACGCACGAGATCGATCGGCGGCGCCAGTGCGACGACGCTTATCAACGCGGGATGAACGGAATCGCCTGCCTCGCCCGTATGCTTCAGTACGATGTTCCCGCCGAGCGAAAATCCAATCAGCGCGATCGGCGAGCCGGGAAAGGCATGCGCGACGGTGGTCACGGCCTGGGCGATGTCATCCGAGCAGCCGGCGGTGTACAGGCGACGCGCGAAGCGCATGCCGAGGCCGGCCCCGCGCAGGTCCAGGCGGAAGGCACGCCAGCCCAGCGCACGCAGCCGACTTGTCATCCGGATCATGTAGGCAGACCGGTGCGACCCGCCCAGCCCGTGGGCCAAGATCGCGATCGGTTTGGCGGGATGGCATTCCCGCGACGACGTTTCGTGGGCAACAATCGCATCGCCGTCGGTCAGCGCGATCAAGCGACGTGGCGACGGCGGTAGCCGTACCGCTGCCGGAAGAACGTTGCCAAGTATCGTCTGCACGTGCGGATTGCGAAGCAGCGGCAGTGGTGAAAATAGATTCATGAACCGTCACATGGAGTTCCAAGGCCCGACCAGCGGGATGATCTTCGGGTGCGGCACGACGATGCCGGTCACGCTGCCATGTCTGGCTTGCAACTGGGCGAAGTTGTAACGGAAAAACGCATGGATGCCCGGATCGGGTTTGCCCGCCAGATACGCGCTGGCGTGCTGTGCCATCTTCTTGTCATATTCACGTTGGCTATGTGTGTGAATATGGCAACGCCCATCATGCCGCCGAATATCGCCGTCGAACGCCGAGCCAAAGTGGTATAGCTCGTGAAACAGCGTGATGAATTTCTGCTCGAACTTGAGATCCAAGAATCGCGGCAGGCAGAACGTCATCAGGTAGAGGAACTCGTGGTCTCCCAGAAAATAGCGCTGTATTTGAAATGACACGCCGCGACGTTTGCGAATCAAGAGTCCGCCTGAAAAGCGCAACGGCGTGACACGCGCTTGCAAGCCATGCATGCGCTGGCCGCGAGCTTGCGTGACGGTTACAAGGATTCGCGGCACTTGCAAATGGCGGAAGTCGGGGCAGTGGATCGCGATGTTCATCACCAGGCGCTGAACCGCCGCGCAGAAATCGAACGGTTCGTGAGCACGCTGACCGGAATCGAGCGACGGCACCACGATTTGGGATGCCGATGCCTCCACACCCGACGCACGGATCGCGCGGCGAGGCAACGGATTGTCGCGCTCGCTCCATCGGTATGCGAGCGGCAGCGGTTTCGGATGTTTGCGCGGTCGAGGCATGTTGGTATATAGCCCGCGATTTATGGCGGGTTCGTAGTTCACCCACCATAAATGGCGGCCTATATGAGACCATTAATCTATTCCAACGAATTCCAAAAAAAAACTGAAGAACGGCGCCGATTCGTCCGATCACGAAAAGGAAGCCGATTGTTCGCAATATTTCAATGCGGAAAGCCTGGCAAAATAAGAAAGGCAACAGTCATGAAGATGAAGCTGCGTGTGCTTGGGCTCGGCATCGCCTCAGTAGGCCTGTCGATGGTCATGGGCTGCCAGACCTGGAACATGGAAGCGGGAATCACCCTGCCGTCGCCCTATTACCTACGTCATCCGCCACAATATTTCCCGCCGTCGGAACCCTATCCGTTGCCGAAGGAGCTTCGGAGCCAGGAGGAGGCGGCGAAACAGCACTTCGACGCCCAGCGCAATGGCGGGCAATAGTGCTGGCTTAGGAATGGCGAAACAATAACTTTCCGATTCCGCCGCTTGCGGCTTAGCGCTCGCAAGGCGCTACCTGAGCGCTAAGCCGCAAGCGGCAAAACGAAATCGGGAAGTTATTATTTGCATGATCCTTAATGAATGTCAGCGCCGAAAGCGTAGGCGACACGCAATTCGTCCGTCGCCTACGCTTTCGGCACAGGAGTCATTTTTGGTGGGCTTCATTTTTTTCTCATTTTCCCACTTGATTATATTCCTTGGTTTTTGTTAATCATATTGAGGTTGTGGAAATTTGCCCGTGTGGTCTTGTAAATACGCTCGGTAAAAGTAGGATGGGGTAAGGTTTGTGCGGTGGTTTCGGTTTTTCAGGGAGTCTTTTTTGGTTTCGGCGAATATATACCACATGCGGGTGAGATTGTCGTGACCACAAGCTGCTAGCTTGTGAGCTTCCAAGTCTACAAGCCAACAAGCTGGCAGCTTGTGGCCACGACAATCAGCCAATCTACCCCCACGAAGTATAGACTAAGGGCCGAGACGCGGCGGAAATGGCCTCCCTTGTGGAGCTTCACTTGGAGCTGAAGTGTTCCCCTGCATCGAGGTCAAATCATGAAAATCAGTTTGACGGTAATGTCAGCTGGCGCCACGGGGAAGTCGTTGCCGATCACGTCACCTCAATTTATTATCGGTCGAGATCCGGAATGCAATCTCAGGCCCGCAAGCGTAATGATCAGCAAACGGCACTGCGCGGTTCTCGTGAGAAACAATCAAGTGTTTTTGCGTGATTTCGACAGTACGAACGGAACCTTTTTGAATGAACACCCATTGAAAGGCGAAGTCTCGCTGAGCAACGGCGACGTGCTGAAGGTCGGTCCGTTGTCGTTCAAGGTTTCGATTGAGGGGCTTCCCGCGCCGAGCAAACCGACGCCGCTGCCAAAGCCGAAAAACACGGCCGCGACTGCTAATGATGCCGATTCCATCGCCTACTTGGCGTTCGCCGACGAGGATGGCGATGTAAGCGTTGAACCAATCCAAGCGAATGAGGCCTTGGTTCCCGGCGGGACGACAGAGATGGAGATTCCGATCTTCCTGAAAGAGCCCGCCGCCTCGACTGGGGAAGAAACCCCAACCCCGGACAAGCCAAAGGAAGAACCGAAACCCGTCGCCAAGACCGTCATCAAAGCCGGTGCCGCCCAGGATGCAGCGACGGCTTTACTCAGCAAGCTGCGCTCCGGGAAACGCAAATAGTCGACGGATTTCGCTCGATCCTGCGCCTTAGGGAAACCGAAATAACAACCTCCCGATTTCAATTTCCGCTTGCGGCTTAGCGCTCATATGGCGCCCTGCGAGCGCTAAGCGGCAAATCGGGAAGTTATTATTTCAGATTTCTTAATCGCTCGAAATATTCCCTGCAAGATCTGACGGCCAATCTACCTGGTTCCTATTTTTTCTCCCGTGCCAATCTCACTCCTTCTAGATAACGAATTTCATTCTGCCGTGCGCCGATTGCTGCTCACGTGGTTTGAGCTCCGCGCTCGGCCATTGCCTTGGCGCGAAAATCGCGACGCCTATCGCATTTGGATTAGCGAAGTGATGCTGCAACAAACGCAGGTGGCGACGGTGATCCCCTATTTTCATCGATTCGTTGAGCGATATCCGTCGCTGTCGGACCTTGCTGACGCGGACGAGCACGAGGTGTTGCAACTATGGGAGGGGCTTGGTTATTATCGCCGTGCACGCGACTTGCTGAAGGCGGCCGGCCAATTACGCGACGCGGGTTTCGACACCATTCCCAATGACGAAGACCTGGTGCGGGCGCTGCCAGGTTTCGG
Organism: Singulisphaera sp. GP187; assembly: GCA_945861245.1. GTDB lineage: Bacteria > Planctomycetota > Planctomycetia > Gemmatales > Gemmataceae > SIAQ01. The sequence goes on along the minus strand of CAMAUE010000195.1, from coordinate 2,753 downwards.
CAGGTACACGACGAACGCGGTGCTTTCACAAGCGTACGATGCGCGATTGCCGATCCTGGAAGCAAATAGCACGCGTTTGCTATGTCGGCTCTTTGGCATCGATGGGGATCCGAAGATTACTGCCAACCAACGGCGGCTTTGGCATCTGGCGGAATTGCTGTTGCCTCGAAACAAATCCGGGGCATTCAATCAATCACTGATGGAACTCGGTGCGCTGGTGTGCAAGCCGACTGCACCGGCGTGTTCGGAATGTCCGCTGAAGCGACGCTGCGTGGCCTGTCTCCAGGGGCGGCAGGCCGAGATACCCCAGCGCAGCAAATCTGCCGCAATCACGAAGCTTTCGGAGGTCGCCGTCGTCATTACCAATGGCGATCGCGTGTTGCTCGTGCAGCGCCCGCCGATAGGCCGATGGGCCAACCTCTGGGAGTTTCCGCATGGGCCGAACTCCGATGGCGAGACCAATGAGCTGGCAGCGGCCCGGCTGCTAGAAGTGTTGGGAATCCGCGGAACGGTCGAAGCCGAGATCACCACGCTTCGCCACAGTGTGACACGCTACCGTATCTCGCTCACCGCGTTCCGCATCGCCTTCCAGGGGGGGGCGCTCGATTCGACTCTATATCCCAACCACGCCTGGGTCCAATTGGCTGAGCTTGCGAATTACCCGCTCAGTGCCCCGCAGCGGCGGTTGGCAGTCGCATCAAGGATGCATGTCATCCTCAAGTCTTAGGAACACCATACGTCGAATCCCAAATACGTCCAAGCAGATCCGCCTGCGGCTCAGCGCTCACGTGGGATGCTCCGAGCGCTAAGCCGCAAACGGAATCAAAAAGCAGCGCCTATTTGCCGCGCAGCACCTGGTCGAACAGCTTATACGCCTCCTCGCGCATTTCGGGCGGGAAGTCGTGCTGGCAATCGGGATGCTCGACTCGCAAGCGATTCTCATGGCCGCGCAGTTTGAAGATCGGCCTCGCCGCGGCAGCGACGCGATCAACGCTGGCAGCACGGAAGTTCGAGTCCTTCTTCGGCGCGATAATCAGCGTATGCCTTGGCGCCAAGGCACCGATCATCTCGTGGAAGTCAAACGGAATGTCCGCGAGCTTGCCCTTGTAGTTCGCGAGCTTCAACATGTAGCGCGTTTGGCACCAGCCGCGCTCGGGATCCCAGTTCTTCGGGTTGCCATCGTAATAGTCGAGATAGGAATCCAGCCCACAGCTTGTCACGATCGCCTGCAACCGTTCATCGAACACGGCCGTGTAGACCGAGTTGTGCCCGCCGAGCGAATGCCCGATAGTCGCGAAACCCTTCGACGCATCGACGAAGGGCAGCGACGCCAGCAGATCGAGCCCGCGCGAGTTGTCCCACACCGCCTTGAGCGTGCCGCTTTCCCAGCCGAGCTTTTTGATATCGGGCTGATACTTCGCCAGCAACGGATAGTTCGGGGCGAGCGTGACATAGCCGCGTTCGGCGAGTTCCTTGGCATAGCCGCGGTTGGCCTTACCGAGACCGACCACCGTGCCATGCCCGATGACATTATCAGTGCCGTGCAGGCAGAGAACGGCAGGCGTCTTCTTCTTGCCGTCGAGCACGGCCTTGGGAATGAGGAGATACGCGGGAAGGCGTCCACCTGGTTCCGAGGCGTAGGTGATGAGTCGCCGTACATGATCGCCGCAGTCGACTTCTTCCTCAATCTTCACGTCGAACGCACAATGCTTCTCCTTGCCTGGAAATTTGCCCATTACGCTCTCCATGCCGCGCACGACCTCGGCTCGCCGTTTCGCCCAATCGGCCGGCGTCGTCACCGGTGCGATTTTGCCATCGGCGCCGCGATAAACAAGTAGATTGTCCCGTGGCAGACGAGGCGGTGCCTCACCAGCGGATGCGATGTGCGAAAGGCCGATCGCCAGAAAAAGCGCAACAGTGACAGCGGAAAAAATGGCACGCGACATGGATTGCCCCCTACTTGGTTTACTCGAATCGAGATAGGTAGCTTATGCTCAATTCCACAACAGGCGAGAACGTATTCCGCTCCATTACGCTCCGTGCAGTGAATTCACCTACGCTCCTACCTGACCTAACTTAGCTGGATGGAACTGCGAGCAAGCGCAAGCCAACGCTGAAGTTCGAGTAGTCCGGCACGTACCAGCTGCGGTGCGAGGCCGTGCAGCGCACGGCGTTGAGGAGCCAGCTTCCACCCCGGATCACGCGGACCGAGCTTTGAGAGGAATCGGTCCATTCCCAGACGTTGCCGTGCATGTCGTAGATGCCGAGCGGATTCGGCAAATACGAACCGACATCGCTAGGTCGCTTCAAATACGGCCCCTTAGTTGCCGAGCCTGCGGGGTAGTTGCCATCGAAATTCGCCTGATTGCTCGACAGATTGTCCGTCGGGTTCGGCGTCAGATCAGTTTTCGATTTCGCGAAGTAGTAGTGGTACTTGCTTTGATCCTGCGAAATAGGCCCACCCCGACAAGTGTATTCCCACTCCTGCTCGGTCGGCAAGCGGTACGAATAGCCATCACTGCGCGAATTAATCTTTGTCAGGAACTCTTGCACGCGGTTCCACGAGACCGATTCGACGGGATAGCGTGGATTGTTTTTGAGGTAGCTCGGCGTGTCGCCCATGACTTGCTGCCATTCGGCCTGCGTGACGGGATAGATGCCGCACCAGACGCCTTGCGCGAGTTTGAACGGCGTGGTTCCCGGCTTGCCATCGCCTCCGCCAAGCCAGCTGTCGCCGGGCGGCACCCACGCGA
>CAMAUE010000194.1 GCA_945861245.1 Singulisphaera sp. GP187 | reverse complement strand
CTCGATGAACTGCACGTCGTTGAGCGTCACCAGCGCCTGCAACGGCGTGTTCGTGCGGTCCCGGCGAACGGTGCACGTCTCGCGATTCGGGGCGTTGAGTATGTCCATCGACGCCGGCGGGGCGGCACGCTTCCAGAACGTGTACATACTGCGGCGATAGAGCTTCTCGCCCGTATCCCTTCGGTAATCGCGCGTGTTGCTGCCAATCATCGCGACTGCTTCCCACACGCCGTCGGGCATGTACGGCTTGACGCTCGGCCCGCCGATCTTCGGTACGAGCAAGCCGCTTGACGCCAGGGCGTAATCGCGAATCATCTCGGCATCCATGCGATAGCGCGGTGCTCGGGCCAGGTAGCGGTTGTCGCGGTCTTTCTCGAGGGCGTCCTTCGTCACCGTCGCAGCTTGGCGATACGTCGCGGAGGTGACGATCTGTTTAAAGAATTGCTGGATGTCCCATTTCTTGTCGCGAAACTCGAGCGCAAGATAATCGAGCAATTCGGGATGGCTGGGCAGTTCGCCCGATACGCCGAAATCGCCGCTCGTACGCACCAGGCCGTTGCTAAAGATGTCCTGCCAAAAGCGGTTGACGGTCACGCGAGCGGGCAGCGGATTTTCCGGTTGCAGCAGCCAGCGAGCCAGGCCGAGCCGATTGCGCGGCAAGTCTTTCGGCATCGGCGGCAGGACGCTTGGCGTGATTGCTTTCACCTGAGCTCGGCGTTGATCGTATTCGCCGCGGAAGAGAACGTAGGCGGTGGGCTCGGTCGTCTTCTCGCTCATGACGTGGGCGATCGTGCCGCGCGACTTGATCGTGACTTCTTCTTGCTTGACGGCGGCGATCTGCTCGTTCAGCACGCGGTGCGGCGCGTCGAGCGAGACCAGCCACCAGTCGAATAGCTCGTTGCGATCCGCGGGTGTGCGTTTGTCGGCGGGTTTGGCGAGGAAGTCAGCCGCCTTGGACGACTTGGCGATCTGATCGACATCCGGGCCTTTCAGGGTTCTTTCGTATAGGCGAATATCCTGTAGGGAAACTTCCTTTAAGCGTTCGCTCGTACTGCGTTGGCCGACCTTGAAGGCGACATTGGTCTTGATCGTGCTCTTGAGCTGATCGGTAAACGTGTCCATCGGTTGCAGCGCGCCGTTGATATAGAGCTTCACGCCCGCGGCCTTGCTCGAGCCGTCGTAGGTGGCGAGGACGTGATACCACTGGTTGGGTTGCAGGATCATGCGCGAGGTGACTTTGAGAGCGTCTTCGGGCCATTGGTTGACGATGTGCATGCCGACTTTGTCTTGCTCCATCCACAGGTCCCAGCCGCGATATTTGCTGCCGGCGTCCATGCGGGAGACGATGGCGCCGGTCGTGCCTCGGCGTGGGATTTTGACCCAGGCGCCGACGGAGAAGCCCTGGTCGCGCTCGAAGTCGCCGACGTCGGGAATCGCGATGGCCGAGCCTGCGGGCTTGATCGTCAGCGTTTTCGGCGTACCTTTGCCGGCGATCCATTCGTAGCCGTCGCCCAGGTTGACGTCGTGCGGCTTGCCATTGATGGTGAAGCCGGCGGTTTTGCCCTGCGCTTCGTTGAGGCGAGCGTGCAGAGCAAGGCGGTCGGTCGAAATCAGCGACGCGACCTGGTCGGCTTTGGCTTGCAATAGCCAGGTGTCGAAGTCCTTCTGGGCGGTTTTCTTGCGATCGTCGATCTTCGCGCGGATGCCGGCGATATCCTTCGACAGGACATCCCAGCGCGGGCGGTCCGCGGCCTGGGGCACGAAAATCGTCGGCGGCGTGTTCGGGATGTTGCCATCCATCGCGCCTTGATTCGTGTTGTTGAAAAACGCCGACAGCGAGTAGAAATCCTTCGTCGAATACGGATCGAATTTATGGTCATGGCAGGTGCAGCAGTTCATCGTCGCGCCCAGCCAAACCGCGGCCGTCGTCTCCGTGCGATCGCGCGTGTAGAGTACGAGATATTCCTCGGGAATCAGCCCGCCTTCATTCGACGTGATGTTGCAGCGATTGAATCCGGTCGCCACGACCTGGTCAATCGTCGGGTTCGGCAACAGGTCGCCGGCAAGTTGCTCGATCGTGAACTGATCGAACGGCATGTTCTTGTTGAACGCCCCGATCACCCAATCGCGATACGCATAGATTTCGCGGTAGTTGTCGAAGTGAATGCCGTGCGTGTCGGCGTAGCGAGCGCCGTCGAGCCAATAGCGTGCGCGATGCTCGCCCCAGTGCGGCGACTTCATCAGGCGATCGGCATAGTTCTCGTAATAGCCCGGCGATGTGTCGCTGACGAACGCCTCCACATCCGCTGGCGTCGGCGGCAGGCCCGTCAGGTCAAGGCTCAGTCGCCGCGCGATCGTTCGGCGGTCGGCCTCGGGGTTCGGCTTCATGCCGCGTTTCTCCAGCTCGGCCAGGATGAACTGGTCGATCGGATTACGCACCCATGCCTTGTTCTTCACCGTCGGCAGCGCGACTCGCTTTGGCGGAATGAGCGACCAGTGCAACTGGTACTCCGCGCCTTCGCTGACCCAGCGTTTGAGAAGGTCCTTCTGCGCCGCCGACAGCTTTTTCAACGTCTTCGGCGGCGGCATGATCTTCTTGGCGTCGTCCGAGAGGATGCGCTCGATCAAAGCGCTCTCCGTCACCTTGCCCGGCACGATCGCACCTTGCTTGACGGCATCGTCGCGCTGATCGAGACGAAGTCCCGCCTTACGCGATGCGCTGTCCGGCCCGTGGCAGTTGAAGCAGTTCTCCGCGAGGATCGGCCTGATGTCGCGGTTGTACTCGATCTTGCCCTGAGCGAAGGCAGCGGACGCGGTGCCAAGGAGAACGACGATCACGGAGAGGTTACGTGTCATGGTGGTAATCCATTCGGAAACGTGGCAAATAGGCAGGCGTGGATATTTTAAGCAATTCGAGGTGGGTTGGACAATGCGGAGAGATGGAAAGGATGACGGATGCAATAAGAATTGCCGCTTGCGGCTTAGCGCTCGCGTGGTACCTTGCGAGCGCTAAGCCGCAAGCGGCAAGCATTGTTATCGCCCGAACAACGCCGGCGATCCCATTTGATAATGGACCTCGGCACTGGCACGGACAAATATCGATTTCGTTGGCGCGAAGTAGGTGATCACGCCTGGGCCGTTGGGCTGCCAATAGTCGGGTTCGACGACGGTCTGGATCAGCTTGATGAGCTGGTTGGCGTTGTAGGTCATCATTTGCTGGGCCATGAACGGACCGAACATCATCATCATTTGCGGGTCGCCGCCGACGAGGTCCTCGATCGGGTAGCTACGCAGCACGGTGTATTCGCTGGCCTTCTTCGGCGTCATGACATGGACGGAACCTTCCTTGATGATGTAAGTCAAGCCGCGATCGCCGAGGATTTTCTTGAGAGCCAGGCGAACGGTCATTTGGCCGAACTTGAGGTTCACTTGATCGTCGTAATCGAGGCGGACTTCTTGCACCGATGGCTCGTCCATGAACAGGATGATGCCCGAGCGTTCTTGCAGGCTGTCGAGCACCAGTTTGAGGCGATCGTTGTAATCGATGTTAAGGGTCGAGTTCATGGCCTTGAGCAGCGCGACTTCACGCGGCGTGAGCTGCGGGCCGAGTTGCTTCTTGCGCATCTCGGTGAGTTGTTTCCAGTTCTTGGGGAAAGTCGTGCCGTCGGTGGCGGGTACGAGATCGCGCTCCCGTGCGTTGCCGATCTCGACGATCGCCTTTTCGCGTTTGCCAACAGCCTCGGCGGCGATCTGCTGGGCCGTTCGGGCTGAGCCGATGACATCCTTGGCGAACGCAGTCGTGCCGCCTTTGGCCGGCGGGGTGTCGATTAACCTCGGTCCAACCAGCGGTCGTGTTGTCGATGACGGTAAAGTGAGCGGGCGTTGCTCGTCCGTCACACGCTTGTAATTCGCGCGGTCGTCAACGGCACGGATGCGAATCTGTATCGATTGAACGAGGCTGTCGCGTTCGCTGTTCAGGAGAACATTGGAATCGCGAACATCTCGCAGCAACCTATTGAGCAGGTATTTCGCATCGGCGGGGTCCAGTTTGTCGGACCGCTTTAGCGCATCCTTCACCTCGCCAATCAGCTTCTCGGCCGCGACCTTCTGGCGAGCCTCAATCTCGCGCAGATTTTGCGCCGATACGTGGCCCAAGCCAAACGCAATTATGATGATGCCAACGCCCAACACTGCCAAGATTCGCGACATGAGATGGCTCCTCCTTCATAATGAAGGAATCCGAACTTGCCCAAACTACATATTATCCAGCAAAAATTCCAAACGCCAGATCAAAAGAGACGTTTCGACCGGATTTCTCAAATTCAACAACGTGTCGAAGCGTCTTGATAGAGTAAGACGTGGCAGCGTGACGAGCTTGCGCAACAATTTCAATTTTCTTAACTTATTTGGTCGGCCCGTACTCGCCCGATTAACCACGCATACGCGGCACACCAGCTGATGAGAAACGTCGTCTCGACAAATGTCCACTCCCAGGGCAACCTACAAGCTACGTCGACGCTGACGAGAACGATCGCGAACCCAATCGTCACCAGCACCGAAAATCGCAGTAGCGGTAGGTAACGCCGAACGTCGCCCGCGATATGCCAATAACACGCCCCGAAGGCAGCATAGAGCGCGGAAATCGACCGCGTGAGATAGCCGACCATCGGCGAATCAGGCAGTTCGCCCAGTCCCATCCAGCGATGAACCGCGTCCATCCACGCATGCGGCAACACCACCGCGAGCGCCGCCGACAGTAACGTTATCGCCGTGACGCGCAGGAACCAGACGAGAAGACGTTCGGGGGTCATGCAGGATTTGATACGAAAGAAAGGTCGAGGCGCTCCGACAATATCATCGTGAAAAGATTTCGTATCCTATCACGAAGTACCCATCGAATCCTATCACTTCGTATCACTCACATTAAGGAGTCCCTCATGATTCGGATTCGGCTCATCGCTCTTGCGCTCTTCACACTCGGCCTCGGCGTGCTCTCCTCGCAGGCGCAGAATGACGACCTCAAGGCGGTCCTTCGCAAAGCCATCACGGCGCACGGCGGCGAAGAAAAGCTCGCCACGCTTCATGCCGTCGTCTCCAAGTTCAAAGGCACCATGTCCCTGCTCGGCGCAAAACGCGACATCGAAGGCGAAACCTCATTCCAAAAACCCGATCGGCTGCGCAACGTCCTCAAGATCGATCTCGCCGGCAAGGAAATCACCGTCATCACCGTCTACAACGGCAAACAATTCTGGGTCAACACCAACGGCGCCACCACGGAAATCAACGACGAAAAAACGCTTGACGAGGTCCGCCAAAGTCTGCTCACCGAAGGCGGCGGCACATTCATCGACCTCCTCAAAGCGCCCTACGAACTCAATGCCGTCGGCGAATCCAAAATCAAAGGCAAAGACGCCATCGGCATTCGCGTCAGCAAAAAAGGCCAGCGCGACATCAGCTACTTCTTCGACAAGAAGTCCCACCTCCTGCTCAAAACCGAAACGCGCAGCTACGACCCGCAGAAGCAGCAGGAAGTCACTCAGGAAAAGTTCATCCTGAGCTACCAGGACAAACAAGGCCTAAAGGTCGGCAGCAAAGTCGAGATCCACAAAGACGGCGAATTCTTCATGGAAGTCAACGTCACCGACCTGCAAATCCACGCGAAGCTCGACGACGCCGTTTTCGCGAAGCCCTAATCGGGCGACTCGTCCGGTTCTGTACTCCGCTTGCGGCTTGGCGCTCGCGCGGCGTGTAGTGAGCGCTAAGCCGCAAGCGGTGAAATCGAAAACCACTCCATCCTACACGTCCTTCGTTTGGAGATTCGCAATGAATGTTCGCTTGATGTTGACCACGTGGACCGCGTTCGTATTCACCGGTCTCGCCACGCTGCACGCCGGCGATACGACGACCGGGTTCGTGTCCAAGATTCACAAAGGCCCCGACGGCGAATCGAAGTACGTCGTGTTCGTCCCAGCCGACTACAAGGCCGACAAGGCCTATCCCGTCATCCTGTTCCTGCACGGCTCCGGTTCGACGGGCGACGATGGGCAGAAGCAAGTCAAAGCGGGCCTCGCCAAGGCGATTCGCGATAAGAAAGGAAAGTTTGACTTCATCACCATCTTCCCGCAAGCCAAGACCAAAGGCTGGCAGGCCAACGGCGAGAACGGCAAACGGGCGCTCGCGATTCTTGACGAAGTGCAGAAGGACTACAAGACCGACACGAAGCGCGTCTACCTTACGGGTCTCTCGATGGGCGGGTTCGGCACGTGGAGCCTCGCCGCCGCGTATCCCGAACGCTGGGCCGCCATCGCCCCCATCTGCGGCGGCGGCGACCCGGCCACGGCGGCGAAATTCAAAGACATCCCTTGCTGGTGCTTCCACGGCGACGCCGACAAGGTCGTGCCAGCGGATCGCTCGCGCGCCATGATCAATGCCCTGAAAGCCGCCGGCGGTGAGCCGAAGTACGACGAATACCCCGGCGTCGACCACAACTCCTGGGACCGCGCGTATGCCAACGCGGAGCTGTATGCGTGGTTCTTGAAGCATACCAGTAAGTAGCCGGCGACTCGGCCAGTTTTAAGAAAACTCGAAAATCAACTTCCCGAATTGCATCCGGAGAGCAGTCGCGAAGGTTGCCGAATTTTTGTGATGTCCACGCCGCGCGATCCGGAGAAACATGCACGCGATATTCGTCGCGACGTGGGCCATTGCCCTCATTCGTAAGCGGAGGAAACACGGTGAAGACACACGAATTCACGCTGATTCTGGCAACAAATCCGACTGAGCAATCAGCCGACAAGTTTTACGGAATATGCAACGACGGAACGCTGGCTGTTCGTTGCGGGATTGCACATATTAGCTTTCACCGCGATGCGGATTCGCTCGAAGAAGCGCTGCGTTCGGCCCTGACCGATGTGGACGCCGCGGGTTTCGCGGTGGAACGTGTAGAGATGGAACCCAGTGCGGTGCTGTTGATGGCGTGAAGGGGTGACACAATCATTCGCGCCGTCTTATTTTTTCTTGATTTTCTGAATGGCTCTCTCCGCCGCCTGGCGAATTGACCTGCTGTAGTCACGCGTAGAGATATCCAGGGCAGGCAGAGCTTCGATCGCGGCAGGGCCGATTTCCGCTAATTCGTTGGCTGCCGTTTCGCGAATATCGTTGCCGGAAACCCCCAGGGCATCGCTGAGAGCTTTGACGGCCAGAGGCGTCGTGGAGGGATCGATTTTGTAGATCGCGCGAGCGCAGCTCACACGCACGAAGCCGTCTTTATCCTGCAAGCATTTCTTGAGGCTTGGCACTGCCGCGATGGCGTGGCGGCCCATTTTTTCCAGGCCGTTACAAGCGCAGCATCGAATGTACCAATCATCATCCGCAAGCCGACGGCGATATGCCTCCACGGCCTCAGGTTGGAGAAAGTTGCCGGCGTTCAGCGCTACAATGGTATTGCTGCGAACGTGTTCGCTGGGATCATTGAGGCGTGCCAGCGCGAAGGACAGAAACTCCGGCGCGGTTTGCGCCAGAAACACGGCCTTCACGGCCAGAAGCGACCTGGAATTCGGATCCTCCGCGTTTTGCGCCCTGGTAAACGCCATGCGTATCTCTGGTATTCGCTCGCCCAAATTCCAAAGCTCATATGCTGCTGTGACGCATACCCCCTCGTTTTCGTCTTTCAGCGAATTGCGTAAGTATTTTCTAACCATCGGATTGTTTGGGCTAATCGCCGTTAACGTCACTGGAAGCATTTGCCGATAATGAGGATCGTCGAATGCGCCAAAATAAAATCGGGCAGAAGACTCGATCAGAATCGGAATCGCGATTTCGGCATCCTTTCCAATTCGACGCAACACATATTGTGCCCCGCCACCCGCGTCAAAATCGCCACTATCTCGACGAAGCATCTTGATGAGGTGTGGAATCGCCACCTTGGCCTCGGGTCCGATTCTACCGAGAATCCTGAAGGTGATTTGCTTCTTCTCGGTCCACAAAAATGGTATAAGAGCAGTAGCGGCTTCTTGTTTGACCGAGGCAGTCTGATCTTGAAGGGATTTGGGCTCGTGAAGAAAAAGAAGCGCTTGCTCGACGCGTTTTTTATCGCGGGATTTCAGATCGGCGAGAGCCTCTTCCACTGTGTATGGGGGATCATTGGACTCGCCGGAGACAGTCCGGTTTCCCGCGCCTTCGACTACGGTCGCCAACAGAAATGAAATAACCCAGGCCACAGCGGTACGCGACAAATGGATTTGAGTCATCGAAAATGCTCCTTCGCTTCGGAATTGCGTTCGGACATCATCAACGCACCTGCAACCGCACCGCGAGTTTCGCCAGTACGAGTTGGTTCAGGGTGACGTTTCAGCGAGGGCCGTCTGTAACTTCACCACCAGAGCATGTTTCCGTTCCGCCAGTTTACGCAACTCTTCGTTTCGCCTCGCGGCTTGTTCGTTCGCGCGGTTCAATCGTTCCGTTGCCGGTTGCAAGTAGGCGGCCTCGGCAACTTCAAGTTCGCGCACCATGCCATCGAGTTCCGCTTGTTCTGTGGAAGAAAGCGGACGGTTGAGGTCACGCAATTCGTCGAATCGCTGTCGTTTGACTTCGTTCCACATGGTGCGCCTCCGCGAGCCTGAAAATACCCTAATTCCATCATACCCTACCTGCGTCAATCTCGCCATCTCGTTTGCTTGCGCCTTCATCATCACGCCAACGGCCGCTGGCTCCACGGGATCGGCATCGTCGGCGGTTTGCGGTGGCGGTCCTTGCGCACATCCCTCGGGCGGTCCTTGAAGTACGCCACATATCGGCACAGTTGCTTGACCGATTCCTCGTAGGCTTCCTTGCCCTTCTCGGGCGTCGCCAATTCGGCATCGCCGAGGACGCCGGTGTCGGAGTAACTGCTCGTCCATCCTACGGTCGTCGCGGGGCCGGCGCCGAACAGATCGACCCAGTTGAACGGGTTGTCTTCGTTGTTGAAACTGATCGTGCCGCTCTTGATCTGGTCCATCCGCACGTTGTCGCCGTCGAGATACATGTAGAGTGATGTCTCCAACTCGCACGCATGCGAACAGCCGCCGGGGAATTTGCTCTGCCGCCAGCGCGGTAGGAAGGTCTTGTCCACGGTCAGCAGGTTCCACCAGGCGATCAGCGTGCATTCCGCATCGGTCTCGAGGTTTGTCCGGCGAGCGACGAGGTCGAGGTTCGGCATGTTCGAGCCATGGCCGTTGAGGAGGATGATCTTCTTGAACCCATGATAGGCGAGCGACTTGGTGATATCGAGCACGTGATGCATGAAGTGCTCGAAGTCGTTGTTGATCGTACCGGGAAAGTCCATGACATGCCCGGTGTAGCCATAGGCGACGATCGGCAGCACGAGGATTTTGTCGGGCATGGCCAGGCCCGCACCCTTGGCGATGCCGCCGGGACAAACGAGATCGACATCGAGCGGCAGATGATGCCCGTGCTGCTCAACGGCACCGCAGGGCAGGATGCAGACTTTGCCGAGATCGACAGCGTCGTTGATCTCGGGCCAGGTGAGCTTTTCGTAGCGGTATTCGGTGGCGGCGCGGGATGGCATGAGAGTGGCTCCTTTGCTTGGAATAATCGAAATTTGGTTCCTTGTGTTATCATATAATCATGTAAATGAAGCGTTGAACTTCCGGTGAAGGAGAAGGGTATGTTCCTGATACCGACAACCCGATTCGGGAAAACCTGGCTCGTCTTTACGCATGAAGATCCGCGTATGGCAGGCTTCAAGGGGACGGTCGAGGACGGCGTGACGCTGGAGTACGACATCGCCTCGCCCAGCTCACAACCGAACGGACAGCATGCTCCCGAGGTTTCCGTTGTCGGTCGTGCAGCGCAGAATTCGAAACACTATAGGGTTTTTAAGAATCGGGCCGCGCTCGACGAGTCAACGTTTGCGCCTGTT